>JAEHON010000001.1:0-13475 GCA_016112465.1 Candidatus Saccharimonadota bacterium
CGCCGTTCCAGTTATCTGAGTTTATGGACTCTGCGATTTCTATGATACAGTCAATAAATGTATTTATATCATCTTGATTTTCTACAATGTTCATTTTTATTTCACTGTACACCTCAAGCAAAATATCTATTTTAAGATTTTGTTTTCTATGATCTTGAAGTGATTTTGCTAAAGTATCATATATTTTATTTCTAAATGGTTCATATCCATTATCTTTTATTGCTTCAAGATTGCCGCCAAACCTTTCTACTACCAAGGCTGAAGCTGTAAATATCATTCTATGATATAAATTCTTAATTCCGAATTTAAAGTGTAGTAAATCATTTATTCTTTTTGTTAGAGTGAAAATTTTGTTTTTATCTATATAATTTTCTTTAAACAAATCAATATAGTATTGCTTGTGTTGAAGTTTATTAGCTACTCTTATGAGTTCCTTGTTTTTATATATAGCGATTTCTTTGCCATTGTACAAAATTCCAACAGTTTTTTTATATTTGCTTGAAATTATGTCTATATTTTTCATTAGCTCATCAATAAAAATTTGTTTGCTAATATCTCTTTCTTCTGATTTTGTTTCAAGGATTATTGCTACATCATTCATGTTTTTAGGTAAATACCAACCATCTGGCTTATCTGAATATCCTTTAAACCCTAATTGATTAAAAGTAGTTATTTGACCAGTCCCTTGATCAACATTTTCTTCAGCTTCATCAAAGCCTAATACTAATTTCGCATAATCCCTGACTTGATCTTCTGTCCTTAAACTCATTTTCTAATCCTCTTCACTAAAATTGTCTTCAAAACTAATAATATCATTAGGGGTGCAAGATAGAGCCTTACATATTCTTTCTAAATTCTTAAATGTAATTGGTTTATCCTTGCCCATTTGTGCCATAACATTTGTTGTAAGTCCTGCCATAGCTATTACATCAGTTTTCTTTAAACCTTTTTTTGCTAACTGTATCCATAATGGTTTATAGTTAAGTGCCATAATATCCCTCTTTTTCTGTTCATTAGATTTATTTAATTATAGCATAAATATTGATTTCATTCAATCTTACATTGATTTAGTGTTTTGTTTTAGAGAATTTGTTGTGTTATTCCGTCCTTATTTTGCCATAAATTGCTTAATACCTTGGCTCTTAGCACCGGGATTGTCATTACCATATCCTTCCATCAAGTTGATAACGCCCCATGCTCCAAGTCCTGCACCTACTGCCATAACCAAAATCTTTAATACATTAACTGCCTGTGTAAAAAATGCCATAAGTTATTCCTCCTCGTCTTCTTCTTTCTTTTCAATCTTGTTATATGACTTCACTACAAAGTTTTTGTAAGTCTTTCCCTCTTTTTCATGCTTCTTAAAGTAACCAAAGATATGAATTAAATCGCCTTTTTCAAAGTCCTTTGCTTTCTCAGCTTTTTCTCCATAGGCTGCACAGTTAATATACTCCTTACCTTTACCGTACTTTTTTATAAGCGTGAAGTTTACAACTTCTACCGTTTCTCCGTCTTTTTCAAAGTTTGAGAAAGTAGGTTCCGCCACTAAGTTGGCGTTGATGTTAATCATTTCTTGTTTCATCTTTTTAAATTTCTCCTTTTCATTTCAATAAAAAAAGCGACCAGAAGTATTACTTTTCCAATCGCTGATACTCTTTCTATTTAGTTTTTTCTTAGTGGGACTTCTGATCCTTATCATCTTGCCTCCTGATTTTGAATAAAAAAACAGCAAATCTTTTTAAGACTTACTGCATTCTTGTAATAACCGTTTCTCTATTTAATTTTGCTTTTCCTTTTCGCTTCATGTAACTTTCTATATCAAACAAATTCTTCTTATCATAGTCCTCAAGTAATCTATAGTTCTTATGCTTTGTAATATCGAATTTGTCTGATAGAAATGGTCTGACACCACGAAGCTGAAAAATACATTTGCTACCGTCCATTACGGTAATCTCATCTTGGCTCATAAGCTCCTTACCTGTCTTTTGGTAATTAAGTCCAAAGCTCTTTTGATTACTCCTTGTTTCCGATGTGTTATATAAATCTATCGTTTCTTTTCCCAGTGTTTCAGATAATTCTTTTAGCGTAGTTTTCTCCTTGCCACCAAGAAACAAGGTACTATCACAGTTACCTACGATTGTATCAGCGTTATCCTTATAGATTGCCTTTAGCTGAGATTGGGCTTGAAGTATGATACTTGCTGAAATCTCTCTTGAACGAATTGTTGCAATTAACTTCTCAAACTTAGGTATCAAGCCGATATTTGCAAACTCATCAAGCAAGCACCTCACATGAATAGGTAATCGTCCGCCATACACATCATCTGCCTTATCACATAAGAGATTAAAAAGTTGTGAGTACATAATGGATACTACAAAGTTAAAGGTATCATCTGTATCAGAGATAATAACAAAGAGTGCCGTTTTTCTATCTCCGAGTGTATCAAGCTCAAGTTCATCTTCACTCATCAAGTCCCTAAGTTCCCTAATATCAAATGGAGCAAGCCTTGCACCACAAGAGATAAGAATAGATTTTGCCGTTTTTCCGGCAGCCAATTTGTACTTTTTATATTGCTTCACTGCAAAGTGTGTAGGCTCTTTCTTTTCCAGTGCTTCAAAGAGTCTGTCTATCGGATTCATATAGGTTTCATCATCTTCTCTAACTTCTGAAGCGTCTATCATATCGAGAAGTGTTGCAAAGTTCTTTTCTTCTCTTGGAGCTTCATAGAAGATGTATCCGATAAGGGCTGTATAGTATAGCTTTTCAGCTTTGACCCAAAAATCTTCACCTGCTTTTTCGCCCTCTCCTTTCGTATTCGCTATGATTGTCTGCACCAATTTCAGAATGTCTTTCTCAGAACGGATATAGGCAAAGGGATTGTATTTCATGGACTTTTTGAAGTTAATTGTATTTAAGATTTTTATCTCATATCCGTTATCTTCAAGCATCTTACCGCACTCAAGGACTATCGTTCCTTTCGGATCGGTTACGCAATATGACGAGTGCATTTGCATAAGGTTCGGTTTGACATAAAACCTCGTCTTACCACTTCCACTACCTCCTATGACAAGTACATTCTTATTTCTTGCATACTTTGGATTAGCAGGTCTGCCATTCATTGTCAGTCGTTCTGTTTGTGTTAGCAAGATGTTGTTTTGAAACTTCTCGTCCATATATGGCTCGATGTCTTTTTTATTTCCCCAGTAAGCGTTTTGTCAAGTACCTTTTTATATTTATGGACACTTTTCCCTGTAAGATATTTTCACTTTTAGTCAACAAAAAACAGCAAACCTTTCGATTTACTGTTCCTGTAGTTTTTATTAAGTTGCCCCGGAGGATAAGCCGAAAAGAGAGATCGCTACTGCTACTGCCAATTCAAAGAAATTAGATGCTCCTATCATACCGCAAGGTGCAGCTATAGAATATGGTAATTTAGCATAATATGCCATCACAAAAGTTATGCCGAAAATAAATAATGTCTGCAAAATAAGCGGTATAGCTATTAAGATAATATTTATTGGTTGAACGATAATTTTCTCACCTTGAAATGAAAAAATAATAATCAACGTTAGTAAAAGCCCCACCATAGTATACTTGTCAAAAGCAGGAATAAATTTATTATTTAAATAATTCTCTCCCTGTTTTTTTATAATCAATCCCCTGGTTATAATACTCAAGATTAGAGGAACAACAATAAAGAGTAAAATTGATAAAAACAATGTTTCCCAAGGTATGTTGATATTACCTATCTTTAACAAAAAACTTACTATTGGAATATACGCTATCAAGATGATTAAATCATTGCTGGCTACTTGAACAAGTGTGTATGCACTATCCCCTTTCGTTAATTTGCTCCATACGAACACCATTGCTGTACATGGAGCGGCTCCTAATAATACCGCACCTGCTAAATATTCAGAAGCAAGCTCTTTACTGATAAATCCTTTATATATAATAAAGAAAAATAGACCGGCAATTAAATACATAGTAAACGGTTTTATTATCCAATTCACAAACCATGTAATAAAAAGACCTTTTAGATTTTTACCTATATCTTTGATACTCTTAAAATCAATCTTTAACATCATAGGATAAATCATAATCCAAAGTAGTATTGTTGTTGGTATTGATACATTATAAAACTCTAATTTCCCCAAAGCATTTGGAACAATTGGAATAAAACGACCAATTAAGACTCCAATAACCATGCAAATTAAAACCCATAATGTTAGATTTTTTCAAAGAAACTTATATCTTGCTTTTTCAATTATTTTCCCATTCCTTGACTTCTTCAATTAAATCAAGTACCTTTCTTTCAATTTCTTTTATGACTGTTATAAATTCTTCATCTGGTTTCCCTGATGGATCAGCTAACCCCCAATCAGCTTTTTTATAAGTGTACTTTTTCGCCAAAGCTTAAGCAATCTGACTCCTGTAAGAATTGTACACGCACACAAAGGTTACCTTAATTTTCATAGTATTATCCTCTTGAATTCTTGATAAGCTGAACGCATTCATCCGTAGTTAAAACTTTTCCATAACTTACAACCTTATTATCAATCACAAGTGCAGGTGTGGTCATTACTCCCATAGCTGCAATAAGTGTGAAATCTCTTATGTGTTTTACTTCTTCTTTAATATTTAGGCAGGCTAAAGCTTCTTTTACATTTTCCTCTAAAGAATTGCATTTAGCACATCCTGAACCTAAAACGTAGATTCCTTTTTCTTCAATTTTACTTTCCCTTGTTCCGATGCCCCGTTACAACAGGCTTTTTTCTTAAATAACATTTTTCTTCCTCCTTAAATAAACAGATTTTGTAATAAATTAAAAATATATCCTACTATTATAATTCCTAACGTTGTTATGCCGATAAAAATATATAAAAGTTTCGGTTTTATTGCCTTTCTTAACATAATCATTGACGGTAAACTCAGTGTAGTTACTCCCATCATAAAAGCTAAAATCGTTCCAAGCATCGCTCCTTTTGAAAGTAAAGCTTCTCCAATTGGTATAGTTCCAAAAATATCAGCATACATTGGTACACCAACTAATGTTGCTAAAACTACACCTAACGGATTATTACCTCCTAGTATTTTTTCTATTAACGTTTCCGGTATCCAATTATGAATAATCGCTCCAATTCCTACTCCAACTAAAATATATGGAAACACTTTTTTAAATGTTTCTACTACTGCATTTTTCGCAAATAGCAATCTTTCTCTCTTCTCAATTTTTGCATCTTCAATTTGAATTCCTCTCGGTGCATTTAATATAAAATCTTCCACTTCACTTTCAAGACCGAGTTTTTCAATTATAATTCCTCCAATAACAGCAATTAAAAGTCCTAATAAAACATACACTATTGCAACCTTAGTTCCGAAAATACTCATAAGCAGTACTAAAGAACCTAAATCAACCATAGGTGATGATATTAAAAAGCTAAATGTAACACCTAACGGAAGTCCGGCTGATGTAAATCCTATAAAAAGAGGAATCGATGAGCAGGAGCAAAATGGTGTAACTGTACCTAATAGTGCAGATATAATGTTTCCCCATATACCTTTAAACTTTGATAATATTTTTTTGCTTCGTTCAGGTGGAAAATAACTTTGAATATACGAAATTATAAAAATTAAAGTACATAATAAAATACCTATTTTTATTACATCATAAATAAAAAAATGCAGTGACGCTCCAAATCTTGAACTTAAATTTACACCTAAAATATTTAATATATGCCCTATTAAATCGTTAAGCCATTTCATTCCTAAAATTTGGTTTTGTATAAATTCACCTATTAACAAAATCATTACATTACCTCCTAATATATAAAATGTTTTTGATGTGTTATTTATTTTTTTAGTCATCCTACATTGGATGACTAAAAACTTATAGATAATCGTCTAATATTTTTTTTGCTTCTTGTATCCCTTTTTCATTAATGCTGTAATGCGTCCATTTTCCATCCTGTCTGAAATTTACTATACCTGCTTCACTTAAAATTCTCATATGATAAGATAATCCGGACTGAGTCAAATCAAGTTTTTCAAGTAGTACACAGGCACATTTTTCTTCGTTATGGATTATATCTAGTATTTTTAATCTTTTTGAATCGGAAAGAGCCTTAAACACCCTAGCATTATCTTCATATTTTTTCATAGACAACCTCACATCAAATATTTTTGATTTATTTATTATACACCCAATAAAAACAGTTTGTCAACATCAATTCAAAAATATTTGATATGTTTTTTTAATTCTAAAAGTTCTCTATAAATTCATATTTATTAGATTACTCAATTTAATGTTGTATCAAATTTCAGAATTTTTAAAGCCCTAAATCATGATTATTACCTTTTGTAAGTTGCCTTTCTTTTTTATACAACTGCTCTAAACAAGCCTTAACTTTTTCTGCCTGTTCAATATCTTCCCGCATTTCTAATATTTGATTGTATAAATTATGTTTTTCTTTCTTCAAAGTTTTTACCTCTAATTTCCATTTTCTAATAGCTAAAGTCTTGCTTTCTTTTAAATTCTCCCTCAAATATTTCTTCACACTTTCAAATAAAATAATCTCAGCAGTATGTTCATTGTAAAAATCTTCCTGTTTACTTTTCTTTAATTTGTTATAGACTTTGTATGTGTCCTTATACTTCAAATATTTTTCTGATTGGTCTATGAGTTGTGTTTTTTCATCAATCTTTTTCTCAGTATCTTTTAATGCTCTTGTGGTCTTGTAATTCTTATCTCTTAAAGTAACTATACTTTCTTTCAGTTCAGATAAGGAAATGATATTTTTCTCTTTTAAGAATTGATAGCTTTCAATGTATTGTTCTAAGTCTATATTATGGTTATCTGCATTTTTACGGATAAGATTTTCAAAAACCGATAGTAAATTTTCTTTGGGTGGGAGGGTGGATTTGATGTTTTCATTTTCTGCTTTTTCTTCTTTTCCAATTCCTCTTATCCAATTTAACAAGGCTTTTATTCTTCTTGTGATTTCTCTTAATAGATTGTTTTGATGTTTGATTTCTCGGTTAATATTTCCTCTATCTGTGGCTATGCCTTTCTTCTCCATTTGAGTTGCAGATATGCCTAAATGAATAGTCGGTATATGTTCTATCCCCTGTCTTTGATAAGAACGATGATCTACTTTTTCCTGTATGCTGTTTTCTTTAAGATATTTGTTTGTAATATCTGCCCATGCTTTTCTCCATTCTTCTGCTTTGTCTTGTTCATTCCAATCTGTTGTATTGATTTTTCTTGTTTTGTAATTGCCGTTCTTGAGTTTTACTTTTTCTCCGTTTTCATCAAGGATATATTCTTTTTTTGATTTTGCTCCCCATGTTGTATCTTCATTTAACGGTCGCATGGTAAGTAAGATATGAGCGTGTGGGTTTCCGTCATTTTTATCGTGTAGGGCAATGTCGGCACACATACCAACATCTACAAAATTATCTTTTACATACTCCCTAACAAGTTCAATCTGTTTTTCTCGATTTAGTTCTTTAGGTAAAGCAATTTCGATTTCTCTTGCAAGCTGTGAGTTTTTACTCTTTTCTATTTTCTCTACGCTATTCCATAATGTTCCCCTGTCTAAAAATGCCTGTGGTGCATTTTGTGGCAATAGGATTTCTGTATGGGCTATTCCTCCTTTTCTTGTAAAGTCATGGACTATGCCGTCATACTCGTTTTTTATCTTTTCGCCACTTCGATAGGCGGAAGCTGCTACTACACTTTTGCCTTTGCCTCTTGAGATAATCTTTATGCAAAGATGATATATCGCCATAGTCAAAAACCTCCTTTCCATTTTTCGATATGGTTATAGTGGCGATAGATAAGACTTCCTAAAGAAATCGGATAGCTTTTATCCGATTTCTTTTGGGAAGTACACAAGGGGTAGGAAATGTATTTCCGTAGGGGAGTGTAGCTCCCCTGTATCAGCTTTAGCTGATATGCTCTCTGCAAGAGCCTTCGGAGAACGCACACACCCTTTAGGGTGTATAAGTGCGCCCTTGTAAACAAGGGACTATTCCTCTGTTTCCATTCTTTCCTCTCGATTTTCTGTATTTTGATTTTTACTTTCTTCTCTGCTGTCTATGATTTTCTTGATTTTTTGATTGACTATTTCTTTGAGATTTGGATATGTGATTAGCTGATAAAATTCATCTTTGGTGAAGTCCTTGCTTTCAGTAAAGATACTTTCAAAGACTGCTCCTTTTTCATAAAGCCGTCTATCTCTCTTTTTTCGTTCCTTCTGTTTCTGCTGACTGATAAGTTTTTTCCTTTTGTTTTGTAACTGCTTGATTTCTTCTTCTGTCATTAAAATTTTTTCGTCTATGTTTTTCATCTTCTGTTTTCCTTTCTTTATGTTTTGAGCAAAGAAAAAACAGTAAACCGATTTGATTTACTGTTTCGTAAGCTGCTATACTATTGTTTCTATTTAATTATTTCATTTCGACAAACTGGAATTTGTCTGTCTCAAAACAATTCGTTTATCATTGTCACAAATAAATCCGGTTTCAATAAAACAAGACCTGCATGCCCCAGTTTAGGCAAAACCTTGAATTCTGTTTGCGGAAAATGCTGATTCATGTAGGCGATATCAAGTTTTCGCTCCTTTTCTTCGCCATCGGCATACCAGTAATGCATTTGCGTATCGACCTTCGGAATGGGCTGTGGAATCTTATAGTTGTTGCATGAGTCAAAAGTTCTCCATAACGTTTTTCTACTGGAGCACTTCAAAACATCTGCAACATATTGAAGATCTTCCTTCGAATATTCATCGGTAGCAAAAGCCTTCTCAAGCAAGCGCACTCCACCTGTCCTGCCCAGCATCATCATGAGATAGTCTCTCAAGGCGATAAAGCGTGTGACAAGCCATGGTAGCTGATATGGTGTAATGCCTCCGTCCATAATGCAGTGTCTGATTGGAATAAGTTGTCCAAGCGTTACCATTAAAGCAACGGAGCCGCCCATCGAGCACCCATATACTGCATACAATTCGGCAATCTCTTCAGCCTGAAGCCACTCATTCAATTCGGCAGCGATCTTCTCAATGCTTGTAAAGTCACTTTCATCCTCAGAATCATATCCGGGAAGAGCCGGAATAATCAGATGATATTTGTTTTTGAGAAGCGGAATTAAATGTTCAAAATAATCCCATCTTACAACAGAAGGATGTATCAGCAGAATTGCTTGTTCATTACCTTTTCCAAATTCATGTATATTCATTAGTCTAATCCATCCTGTGTACAAATTCTAATTTACTTCACTCAATATTCGTAACGTTATACCACTTTTAAGCCATTTTTTCTATATCTACTTTCTGTGGCACTTGACAGTTACCTATAAAGTTAAAGTACACATCAACTTGTTGTTTTCTATATTTGCCTTGTCTTCCTCCTGTCGCTTCGTAGACTACAACTTTTTCTATATACTCATTTATCATTGGTACTGTAAGTTTTTCAATATCTGTATATTTTTCTATCATCTTTAAGAATTTATCGGTATCAACTTTTCTCTGATGATAGCTTTCTATTTCTTGTTCAAAATACTGTATTTGCTTTTCTAAGTCTTGTTGCTCCATATCATAGGTATTAAATAATCTGTCAAAATGTTTTACAGGAATTTTACCAAGTGCGTGGTCTTCATACAGCTTTGTAATGAGTGTTGTTAGCTCTGCATTTCTTGATGACAGTTTTTCTAACTTTTCTTTATCCTCTTGATACTTTTCTTCTCTTTTTTCGTCGGATAACTTGTTCATCACTTTTAGAAACTCTTGCTTTTCTTCTTTTGCAAAGTCTGTGATTTCTTTGATTGATTTTAGGAGAATTTCATTTACTGTTTTTACTTTGATGTAGTGCATACTGCAAGAGCCTTTTCTGTGTCTGTAATGTTGACATACAAAACAATAATCGCAATCGTACTTCTTTTCTTTATGTTCTGCCGGCTCTCTATAGCTTAGCTTTCCTCCACAGTCGGAACAGATTAAAAGCCCTGTGAATGGGTGTGAGGTTGTACCATACTTTGGACTTCTTCTCACTGTTTTTCTTAACCTTTGGGCGTTATTCCATGTTTCTTCGTCAATGATGGCTTCGTGGGTATTTTTGAAGATAATGAGTTCATTTTCTTTTGCCTTTCTTCTTTTTTTGGTTTTATAGTCTAAACTAATTGTCTTTCCAAGTACGGTATGTCCCATATATTCTCTTTTTTCTAAGATATAGCCTACTGTGGTCGGTGTCCAAAAATACGGGTCTTCTATTCCTCTTTTCTTGGAACTGTGGTTGTTTTCGGGGTAATGTATCTCTGCATAGGCTGATGGGATAAGAACTTTATCTTTGGTTAGTATATCTGCTATCTGTGTTACTCCATATCCCTCTATTACAAGCCTGTAAATGCGTTTTACGACCTTTGCACTCTCTTTATCGACAAGTAACTGCTGTTTGTTATTTGGGTTTCTATAATAGCCATATGGAACGCTTGGAAATACTCTTTTGCCTTCTTCCATTCTTGCTCTGAATATAGATTGTATTTTTCTCGAGGTATCTCTTGCGTACCATTCGTTCATAATATTTAGAAATGAGGTGAAGTCGCTTTCTGCTTGTTTCTCACTATCTATTCCGTTATTGATAGCAATAAATCTTACTCCCTTTTCTTTGAAGAGTATTTCGGTGTAAAAACCTACTTTGAGGTAATCTCTGCCAAACCTACTCATATCTTTTACTATCACAGTAGATACTTTGTTTTCTTCTACTGCTTTTATCATTTTTTGAAATCCCTCTCTATCAAAGGTTGTTCCACTTACTCCATCATCGGTATAGTGATAGATATTGACAAAGCCGTTTCTTTTCGCATAGCTTTCAAGTAGCTGCTTTTGATTGGTTATGGAATTGCTTTCTCCTTGCATTTCATCATCTCGACTTAAACGCTCATAAAGGGCTGTTTGTCCTGTTCTTTTCGTATTTGACATGAGAATTACCTCCTTTCCAAGTTTTTGTTATTTTCTCTGTCCCTAAAAGGTTAATCCTTTTGGGACTGTCAGCTTGTAGTAGTCAAGAGAAGTCAGCTGATGGCAAGGTAACGATTGAGTTTTTTAACCAGAAGACCGAGATGGCAGATACCTTGCAAAGGATAGTGGATGATTTTGAAAAGGAACACCCTAATATTGATGTGAAGCTGACTACAGTACCTTCAGCTGGAATTGTTCTAAAGACTCGGATTTTATCAGGAGACGTTCCAGATATTATTAATATCTATCCTCAAAATATGGATTTTCAGGAGTGGGCGAAGGCAGGCTATTTTGCAGATATGACAGGAAAACCCTATCTTGAGAACATCAAGAATGACTATGCCGAAAAGTATGCAATCAATAACAAGATTTATAGTGTGCCATTAACAGCCAACCTTTATGGAATCTATTACAATAAAACGAAGTTTAAAGAATTAGGACTTGAGGAACCGAAGACTTTTAAAGAATTTCAAGAGATTGTCAAAAAGATAAAAGATAGTGGGAATTCTCCATTTGCGGTTGCAGGCAATGAAGGCTGGACATTAAATGGTTACCACCAACTTTCTCTCATTACCCTTACGGGTAGTGGAGACGCGGCTAATAACTACCTTCGCTTTTCAAAACCAAACGCTATTTCAGCAGATGATGCTATTTAAAAAGCAGATGCAGAACGACTCGATTTATTAGCAGATAATGCTCAAGATGGTTGGCGTGGTGCCTCTTATAATGATGCGGTGGTAGCATTTTCGAGTGAAAAAGCCTTGATGATGCCACAAGGATCATGGGCGCTAGCGGCAATTAATCAACAGGATCCAAAATTTGAGGTGGGGATGTTTGCATTTCCTGGAGAAGAAGTAGGAAAAGAAGTTACTGTTGGTGCAGGGGACATGGCATTATCAACTTCAGCTACTACTAAACATCCGAAAGAAACCGAAGAATTTATCAGCTATATGACTAGTCCAAAAGCTATGCAGTCATATTATGATGTAGATGGATCGCCAGTTGCTGTAAAAGGTATACAAGAAAAAGAAGATTCAGCACTTGCAGAGATTTCTAAACTGGCATTTACGGATAAGCATTATGTTTGGTTGGGCCAACACTGGAATTCTGAAGAAGACTTTTTTAATCTAAGTGCAGGTTACTTGATGGATAAAAATCTGAAAAATATGGCAAACAATCTCAATGCTTTCTTTAATCCAATGAAGGCAGATTTGGACTAGAATAGGAGTTAAGATGATATGGCTATTCGAAAATTTTTAAATAAATACTGGGGTTGGACTTTTTTGCTCATCCCGCTTGCATTACAAGCTATCTTCTTTTACTTTCCAATGGTACAAGGTGCTTTCTATAGTTTGACTAACTGGACTGGATTGACCTATAATTATAAATTTGTTGGTTTAAATAACTACAAATTGCTGATGATTGATGGGAAATTCTTCACAGCTATAGCCTTTACTTTGATTTTAACTCTGGCATTGATTATTGGAGAGATTACGATTGGGATGGTTGTGGCACGAGCCTTGAATTCTAAGATGAAAGGACAGACCTTCTTTAGAGGTTGGTTCTTTTTCCCGGCTGTTTTATCTGGTTTGACAGTTTCCTTGATTTTTAAACAATTCTTCAACTATGGTCTTCCAACGATTGGAAAAATTTTAGGAATTAGCTTTTTACAAGAGAGTCTATTGGGGACACCAGTCGGAGCGGTAGTAGCAACTATTTTTGTTCTTCTATGGCAAGGAGTAGCAATGCCAATTATTCTCTTTCTTGCTGGTCTTCAAAGTATTCCAAATGATATTTTAGAGGCAGCATCAATTGATGGTGCAACAAGTAAACAAACCTTTTGGAAGATTGAATTGCCCTATTTGCTACCAACGATTTCTATGGTTTTTATTCTGGCTCTTAAGTCCGGTTTGACTGCCTTTGACCAAATTTTTGCCTTGACGAGTGGTGGTCCAAATAATGCTACAACGTCTCTTGGACTTTTAGTCTATAACTATGCCTTCAAGAGTAACCAATATGGATATGCGAATGCAATTGCCTTGATTTTATTCTTAATTATTGGAATTGTTTCTATTATCCAAATCAAGCTATCAAAGAAATTTGAAATCTAATAGAGGAGTCCTACACATGAAAAAAGAAGAAAAATTGAATCAGTTTTGGAAATATGTCCTCTTGATAGTCGGTGGTATTTTTATACTTGTTCCTTTGTTGGTAACGGTATTTAGTTCTTTCAAGACAACTAAGGATATCATGAATCATTTCTTTAGTTTGCCCAATCCTTTTACGTTGAGTAATTATGAACGATTGATTTCGGATGGAATTGGAGGCTATTTCTGGAATTCAGCTGTTATTACGGTGTTATCATTGATTGTAGTGGCTTTCTTTATACCAGCTGCAGCTTACTCCATTGCTCGAAATATGTCCAAGAAAAAAGCCTTTGCAATTATGTATTCGCTCCTGATC
>JAEHON010000015.1:0-6206 GCA_016112465.1 Candidatus Saccharimonadota bacterium
TATCGGCATTAAATGGTGAAAGTCGGACAAGACGATGTACGCCATGCTCGGATTTAAGATTGCCATAAGGGTAATTTCCGTAAACTTCATAAACTGCGGTTTTTATACCGGCTTCTTCCCCAGCGGTTCGTTCGATAAGCTCCACGGAGTAATTATTTTTTTCAAAAAAGCGCAAATACATACGCTCAAGCATGCCAGCCCAGTCCATGGCTTCGGTGCCACCAACTCCGGCGGTAATTCGTATAATGGCATTTTTTTCGTCGTACTGATTAGTGAAGCGAAGAGCTTTTTTTAGGCCAGCAAGAGTCTGTTCCATTGAGGTGAGCTGATCGTTGATCTCTGAAATTAAATCTGGTTCTTGAAGTTCGAGAATTTCCTGGAGGTCAGAGGTTTGCATTTCTAGCATCTGCCAAGGTTCGACTTCAGACTTGAGGCGGCTAAAACTAGTATTTACTTTTTTGGCATTTTCAGGATTTTGCCAGAGCTCTGGTTCAGAGATTTGGCGTTCAAGATCTTCGAGTTTTGCGATTTTTTGCGTAATTTGAAGCTTCTGCCAGGTAGTAGTAAGGTCTGACTTGAGGATGGAAAGTCGTTTTTCGAGATCATTCATGTGATTATTATATCAAAAGTGGCACTGACGCGAGTCTATAATTTATGGTAAGATAAACAAATATTATGACGACTTTAAGTGAAATTAGACAAACCAATCAAGAGGGCGTATTACGCGAAAAGATTATCGTACGCACGAGTATGATTGGGATTGTTGCGAATATTTTTCTGGTAATTTTTAAAACTACAATTGGTCTTTTGTCGAATTCGATTGCAATTGTACTTGATGCGGTGAATAACCTGTCGGATGTGGCAAGTTCTTTGATTACGATTGTGGGAACAAAATTAGCCGGAAAAGAGCCAGATAAAAAACATCCTTTNGGACATGGTCGAATCGAATATTTAAGTGCAATGTTGATTGCGGTAATTATCTTGTATGCAGGCATTACGTCCCTATTTGAATCGGGAAAACAAATTATTCGCCCTGAGACACCCGAGTATAATCCAGTGTCACTCATTATCATTGGAGTGGCAGTCGTGGTGAAGATCGTACTAGGATTTTATGTTAAACGGGTTGGAAAAAAGGTTAACTCGGATTCTTTAATTAATTCTGGTGAAGATGCGACTCTTGATGCGGTCATCTCGTTTTCGACCTTAGTGGCAGCAGGTATATTTTTATTCTTTCAGATTTCGCTTGAGGCGATACTTGGCGCAATTATTTCAGTCGTAATTTTGAAATCGGGAATTTCAATGTTGAAAAGTACAATTTCTCAGCTGTTGGGTGAACAAAGTGACATAGAGATTGCGAAAAAGATCCAGAAAACTGTTATGCAATTTCCAAATGTTTTAGGAGTGTATGATTTAGTTTTAAATAATTATGGGTCAAATCGTTGGAATGGGTCGTTACATATTGAAGTGCCAGATACTTTGGCAGTAGCAGATCTAGACCAGTTATTGAGGGAAATTGCGATTAAGGTGATTCGGACGCATCAGGTTCTCTTGACTGCGATAGGAGTGTATTCTGTAAATACAAAAGATAAGGAAGTGGTGGCAGCACAGAAGAAGGTGAAAGAAATAGCGTTAGCACATAAATACATACGGCAAGTGCATGGCTTCTATTTAATGAAGGAGCAAAAAAGGATGCGATTTGATTTAGTAGTGAGTTTTGATGCTGAAAATCGCGAGGAAGCTTTCCGGGCGGCGGTCGAGGATATTAAGAAGGCATTTCCTGGATATGAATTACAGGTGGCGATGGACGCAGATTTTATGGAGGAATAAGCTACAGTAATCGGTGAGGTAGATTCTATGGGGGATATAGAGGAATAAAAAATAGACCATTAGAGGTCTATTTTAAAATTCAAATTGGCTGGACCTGCAGGATTCGAACCTGCGAATGACGGGACCAAAACCCGTTGCCTTACCACTTGGCGAAGGTCCATTAATATGATTATTATTTTATCACAGATTTTAGCGGTCGTAAACTTGAATGCCACAGTTTTTGAGACGAGTCTCAATCGCGCTGTCATAGAGTGCTGAATAGAAGAGTCCTTGTTCGGTTCCTCCACGCAAAACATAGTCGATCATACGAATAATACCAGCATGGGCAACGATGAGGATTTTTGCATCTTCCCCATAATTTTCTAAGGCATCAGTTTGAATATATTTTAGAATGCGGTCGATGCGCTGGAACATGTGTGGTACAGATTCCATCTTGAAGCGATCGGCATTAAAACCGTCTTTCCAGCTAATTTCATGAATGCGAGAACCTTCTTTTCCCTCAAAAACTCCAAGTCCACGCTCGATGAGATCCTCTGAGTAGCGAATAAAACAATTGGCATTTGGCTGTTCTTTGTCGAGGTAGATGTGACTTAACTCAATGGAATCTTCAAGGCTAAGATCACTAAAAATTGACTTGTCCGGAATTGAGCGACCGAGGATAATTTGACAGGTTTTGGCGGCTCGCTGTAATGGTGAGGAATAGGCAATATTGAAACGAACGTTTTTTAGTTCCTCGCGAGCTTTGAGTGCCTGAAATTTTCCGGTAGTGTTTAGTTCAATATCAGACCACCCTTGGTTGATACCAAGAGTATTCCAACTTGTTTGTCCGTGTCTTACTACATAAAATTTCATTGACCCACCGTAACTATTAACTTCTACTATTTATTTAACATTACTCCAATGCCCCAGAGGAGAACAATGAGGGCACCTGCCGCGCAAAGGACGATACCAAGACCACCCCAAAAGTAAGTCATTGAATTATCGTTTTTGATATTTTTTACATCTCTATTTTTTGGTTTTTTGGTGACTTCCTTACTACTGGTCTTTGCGAGGGGTTTTGTGGTCTTTACTGGGGATTTTGCGGTAGTCTTTGCTGGAGTTTTTGTGGTAGATTTGCTTGATTTTTTAGTAATTGTTTTTGCCATAATGTTTATTCTATTAATTCTTATGTTTATTCTAGCGCGACCTAGAACAAAAGTAAAGTTTAAGACCTAAGGACTTCTTATTTACTAATTTTAAAGTGTAGGAAAAGAATTAAAATATTTAGTAGGTTTTAAAAATCACGCTGCCTTTGCTTACTGCTACGGCGAAGTTTTTCAAGCTGCTTACGACGTTCAATCATGGCCAAAACTCGGTCAGCTTTTTGATTATTTTGTTGTTGTAATTCAGAAGGTGTGAGGAAAGCTACATCTTGTTCAGTTGGTCTTTTGTTATAGTTTTCGAAAAAGTTTTTAAAGTATTCTTGATTTTCGGACTCGGCTAGATAATTAAAGTTGCTAAGTGGTACTGAGAAAGGTAGGTTTGCATAGACTGGCTGCCAATAGGTAACTGGAGAATTTTTGATTTGAGGATTTTGTGGGATTGCAATTGGCGGCACGGTCATGCGGTGATGATAGGCGGCGCGTAATTCTTCAGTGCTGCCTACGCATTCAAATGGTTTCATTTCTCCGCCGACGCCAAGGAGCCCTTTGAAGGTTTTGGTGAGATTTGGATCAAGGAAGAGGTCGACGTCGTTAAAGAGTGACTGGAGATATTGTGGTGGAATAAATGGACAAAATAATAGATAGGAATTTGCACATTTTGGACAGTGTCCACACCATTTGAGGGTACTGTTGTGGTTATTTTGCTTGTAGTTTGCTTCATTGCAAGAGCTGAAGCTATACCCGTATTTTTGCCAACATTTTTGAACAAAGAGATCTGCTACGCGAAGTTCACTAAGGTGGCGGATTGGAGATCCGACATGGAGGTCTGGGGAAAGGTATCGATTGATATATTCAGTCATCAACTGTTCGGCTTGCCAAGTTTTTGACCACTGGTGATTGACTGGTAAATCGCCGATCATGGCATGTGGTTCTTCACCTTCGCGACCGATACTGGTCATAACGATGTTCTGATGGTTTAAAATGGCCTGAATAATTGCGAGAGACTCGACAATAAAAGTAACCGGTACGTGACCATTTAGCCCACCAGAAAGCTGGAGATGCTGGCGATCGATTTGTCGATAAACGATACTGGCTTTTTGATGGTTAAAATTATCATCCAGATGATCAATGACGTTTGGATGGCTGTGGTCGGGGCTACTAGAGATATACCATGGTGTAAAGCTAATGCCTCTCTCATTGAGAAGTTCGGCCACCAGGAGACTATCTTTACCGCCGGATTGTAATGCTAAGATACCATTTCCGCGATAGCTGACGGCTGGTTTATTTTGGAAGCCATTGGTGGCGCGAAAAGTTGCAAGTTTGGAGCGATCGAGTCGATTTTCAAAGGCGTATTGACTGAGACCTTCTTGATAGACGGTTGAAAAGAAACGTGCTTGAAAATCATCAAGTGGTCGATCGAGTCGAATATTGGCGGTTGGATGTGCCTTATAGTAACTCGTACCGATCAAGATGAAAGCGAGAAACATTGCCTGATCGAGGAGTTGATTTAATTCTGGGTCATCAAGAATATTAAAAATGCTGGTTTCACTGCCGGGTTTTGGAGCAAAATAAATTTTTTCTGTGAAAATAACATTATCAATTCCCTGATAGACAAATGAGGCGATACGAGTAGAGCGATCAAAATAATAACTCAGGAAACGGAAAACAGCATCACTGGATGGCACGACCGGCCTTGTGAGCGGGGTAGACTGATTAGGTTGAGCTGATTTTTTACTGAATGAATCTAAAATCGATGTAATATTTGATGGGATCATTAATATTATTTTACCATTAAAAAGCGTTAACGAGTTGCTGGAATTGTTCGCCGCGGTCACTGAAGTTTTTAAACATATCAAAACTGGCGGCACCTGGACTCATTAATACAATAGCTGGCTTTGCGGACTGATTGACTCTAGCTTCGTTAGTGGATGGAATGCAGAGGTCATAATTTGAATCGAGGTCGGCAGCGTATTTTTCGGCAAGTTGACGAGCGAGATTGACGGCTTCCTCGAGGGTATCACAAAGAGTGAATTTCTCTGGATCCTCGCCTTCGGATAACATAAAACGTGTTTCGCCAATGAGGATGATTTTTTTGAGGTTCTTGGCAGTAAAGAAGCGTTTTTTCATCTCAGTGAGATCAAGATGACGGTCTTTGCCGCCGGCGATTAGGATGGTTGGGTAATCTTCAAAGGTACGAATCGCTACATCAGATGCAGGAAAGGCAGATGAATAATTATCATCATAATAACGAACATGGTTTAGTTCCCTAACAAATTGAATACGATGAGGGAGGCCTTTGAAGGTGGAAAGTCCTTGTTTGATTTTGAGATAAAGCTCAGAATCCTGTGAAGCAAATAAGTCATCGAGTGTGAGCCCGAGGATATCTAGTACTGCAAGGATGGCTGCTTCGGCGTTTTCCCGGTTATGTTCCCCTGGAATGGAGAGGAAATCGAGAAGAGCCTTTAGTTCGGTTTGATAGCTTAAAATTGGATAGGTAGATTTTTTGCCAGGAGCCTGCTCGCCAAGTTTAGTGCTAACGGTGTTGTTGGCATAATAAATACAGTAATCCTCTGCGGTTTGATGTTTTATAATATTACCCTTAGCAGCGACGTAGTCATCGAAATTTAGGTGACGATCGAGATGGTCCGGTTCAATGCGTAATATTACAGATACGTGAGGGGATTTTTTAAGATCCCAACACTGGAAGCTACTCATTTCATAAACTACGAGGTCATTTTCCTCGATATCATCAAGCTCTAAGATGGCTGGCGTGCCAATGTTGCCGACGAGGTGAATTTTGCGAAAGCGCTCGGTGAATTGACGGAGGATATTGGTGATAATCGAGCAGGTTGTGCCCTTGCCTTTTGTGCCGGTAACACCGATGATTGGGGCTTTGCAGTGTTCAAAGAAATAGTTTGTGATTGAGGTCCAGTTCTTGGACTTGCCACGATCTTCTGGTTTTAGGGCGAACTGTGGGCGGACTGATGGACTACGAAAAACTAGGTCGTATTTTTCAAGTTCAAAACCTGGGATTTCGGAATCCGTGAAATGATCAAAAAAGGTGAATTGATTTGGCTGATCGTCAAGAAGATGGTCTTTGAAATAAGATTCAATTGCATTGCCTTCAAGACCGTGGCCGAGAACTGCGATTTTCATAGTCTTATTATACGCCATTTTGAGATGACGCGAGCTAAAAATTACTCTAGTTTACTTGTGGAGGATTTATATTTTGAGTAA
>JAEHON010000015.1:6306-14284 GCA_016112465.1 Candidatus Saccharimonadota bacterium
GTAATTTATGATTTTGTGGGGATTTTAAAAATTGAGAGACTCTGCAAGCTGATTGATGACAGCTTTTTCGACAGATCCAACGGCGACGAAGGCATGAATACCAGAACCGGCAAACTCGCGAGCGAGCTCAACGATGGATGGTTTATTGATTTCTTTAATGACTTGTGGGAAATCATCATAGAGCTCAACTTTTTCGGTCATAAAATAGTCATCGGTGTAGTAATCGGAGATTTGGCTGACGGTTTGAGCGCCCATTTGATAGCGACCTTGTGCATAAGTTTTGACGGCTTCAATTTCTTCATCAGATATCTCCCCATTGAGAGCACGAACCATCTCAACTTGGATAAGTGAAAAAAGTTCGTCGGCAGTCTCGAGATTGACCTCACCGTCAAAATCCCAAGATGAATAGTGCTTGCTACTATTGATTCCGCTACCCATACCATAAACGAGGCCGCGTTTTCTGGCTTGGCCAAAAATTCGGCTACTCATGGTGCCATTTAGAATATGGTTGAGCGCACCCATGGCCTGAGTTTCTTGAATGGACAAACGCCTTGGGGTAACCATGGAAAAACCGAATGTAATATTGCTAGCGTCCTTGCGCTTAACGAGAACGGCTGGTGAAGAATGGAGCTTATCTTTTGGAATCTCAAAACGACGCCCCTCTTTTAGATCCCAATCTTCAAGATTGCGTAAAATTTCTTTCTTGCGGTGCTTAATTTGTCCGGCAATGATGAAACGCATATTCTTAGCGGTATGTGTGCGACGGTAATGCTCGCGAATATCTTTTAATTCAATATTATTGATAGTGGCAAGACGTTCTTTGAGGTTGGGGACCTCTTCGCCGATGGCTTTTTGTAACCTTGGCCAAAGGAGTCTGGCGTAATCATTCATATAGCCAGTGAGCTCGGCCTTAACGTTTCCCTTTTCGCTTTTTAGCTCTTCCTCATTAAACATTGGTGAGGTAATTGCGATGCGCTCAAGATTTAAGATTCTCTCCCATTCAAAATCGGCACATTCGGCTTCATAGCAGACTGAATAGTCAGAGGTCCAGGCGTTGTGGTAGGCGCCGTTTTTGGTGAAATCGGCCTCATAGGCTTGTTCATCTGGAAAAACAGAATTAGCACCAAAACTAAGATGCTCGACTACGTGGGCAATCTCATAGAGATCAGGGCTTTTAGCAAAACGCATGCCGCCGCGGAATTGAACTTTGATGTTCATAACAGAGGCGCCGGGGACGTCAATAAGAAGTCCCCTCGCGCCATTCTTTAGCTCGATTTCTTCAACAAAATGTTTCATACTAGCGTTTACTGTGTTTTTTGTTCTGACGTTGCTTCTTTTTAGATTTTCTTGCGGTATTACGCTCGCGATTAACATCGGTCTTTTTGCTGGATCCGGACTTAAATTCGTTATCGAGGTTTTTTACGCCAGAATCAATAGTATTTACGCCTTTATTGGTGGCAGTCTCCGCCATCTGAGTAAGTTCGGTGTCATATTCCTCGCCGTCTACAATATCAGTGGCAACTGCCTCTTGCTTAGTGACGCTGAGAAGGATTTTGAGAACTTCTTCACGGAGGTTTTTCTGTAAGCCCTCAAAGAGCTTTTGCGACTCTGTACGATACTCTACGAGTGGGTCGCGCTGGCCAATGGAGCGCCAATGAATACCTTCACGGAGGTGCTGCATATTTTCAAGATGTTGCATCCAGAGGGCGTCAAGAACTTTAAGGTAAACTTCGCGTTCAATACGACGCATAACTTCAGGTCCAAATTCGAGTTCTTGATTTGCATATGCTTCGGAAACTGCGGTAAGCGCTAGCTTGGCGCGATCTTCTGGTTTTCGCATAGCGCCAATGGTTTCAACGAGGTCGGCATCAATATTGAAGACCTGAAGAAAATTTTGTTTGAATTTTTTGTTTACGCGTGAACTTTCGATAGTGAGATCAACTGTTGCTTCCTTCATGAGGCGTTTAATTTCTTGAGAGATGTTTTCTCCTTCAAGAATTTTGCGGCGCATAAGATAAACGACGCGGCGATGACGATTGATGACATTATCGTATTGAACTACATTTTTACGAGAGTCGAAATTGAATCCCTCAATACGGCGTTGTGCGGCTTCCAGATTTTTAGTGACAGCGCGGTTGTGGATTGGAGTGTCTTCATCAAGACCGACAAATCTTAAAATATTGGCGAGCTGATTACCTTGAAAGATTCGCATTAGGTCGTCTTCGCAAGAGACAAAGAACTGAGTAATACCAGGATCGCCTTGGCGTCCACCACGACCACGGAGCTGATTGTCGACGCGCCTTGAATCGTGACGTTCGGAGCCGATAACTACGAGGCCGCCCAATTTCTTTACTTCCTCAGGAAGTTTAATGTCAGTACCACGTCCTGCCATATTGGTTGCAAGGGTAATTGCGCCCTTCTCACCAGCTTTAGCAACAATGGCAGCCTCACGCTCGTTATTTTTCGCGTTGAGGATTTCATATGGCAATTTAGCTTCATCAAGATATTTAGCAATTAACTCGTTCTTGACGATACTAGCTGAACCAACGAGAATTGGTTGACCTTTGGCATGATATTCCTGGATAGTGCGAACAATAGCGCGGAGCTTGCCAGCTTCAGTACGGAAGATTAAGTCGTCCCTGTCGATACGTTTGATTGGGCGGTTTGGCGGAATTTGAATTACATTAAGTGCGTAGATCTGTTGAAATTCTTCAGCTTCGGTAAAGGCAGTACCTGTCATACCAGAAAGTTTTCGATAGAGACGGAAAAAGTTCTGGAAAGAAATGGTAGCAAGAGTCATGGATTCTTCTTTAACTGCAACACCCTCTTTGGCCTCAATGGCCTGGTGGAGACCTTCATTGTAGCGGCGGCCATGCATTAAGCGTCCAGTGTGCTCATCTACAATGATTACTTCACCAGAGTTGGTGACAACATAGTCACGATCGCGGTTGAAGACAACCTGAGCACGAAGCGCTTGATCTAGGTGATAGACGAGGCGTGAGTTTTCTGCGGAGTAGAGATTATCGATGCCGAGGAGACGTTGAACTTTTTCAATTCCCTGATCAGTCAAGGTGACAGACTTATGTTTTTCATCAAGTACGTAATCCTCTGGAGTGAGTTTAGAAACAATTTTAGCGAATTGATAGTAGGAATCTGGATTATCGCCAGCTGGAGCAGAGATAATCAATGGAGTACGAGCTTCATCGATCAAGATGGAGTCGACTTCATCGACGATGGCAAAATTGAGCTCGCGTTGTCGGAGAAAATCTACCTCATTAACCATGTTGTCGCGAAGGTAGTCGAAACCAAATTCGTTATTGGTACCATAAGTAACATCAGCAGCATAGGCTTGTTTCCTGGTACATGGCTTTAGATGCTGCATACGTTCGTCGGCGTGTTCTTCATTGATGTATTCTGGATCATAAAGGAAGCTGGCGTCGGCAATAATGACACCTACACTGAGACCGAGGAAGTGAAAAACTGGCGCGTTCCAACCAGCGTCACGCTGGGCAAGATAGTCATTGACAGTGACAACGTGAACACCGCGCTCGGTGAGGGCATTGAGGTAGGAAGGGAGCAGGGCGACCAGGGTTTTACCTTCACCGGTTTTCATCTCAGCAACATTGCCTTCGTGAAGTGCAATACCGCCAATCATCTGTACATCAAAATGACGCATGCCAAGAATGCGGAAGGTGGCTTCACGGACAAGAGCAAAGGCATCTGGGAGGAGTTGATCTAGGATTTTGTCTTCAGCCTTTTTGGTATCGATGGTTTTGGCAGAAGTCTTCTTGGTTTTTTTGCTAGATTCCTTCTCTAATTTTTGTTTTTCGAGCGCAGTTTTTGCGTCAGCTTTTTTGCGAAGTTCAAGTAGCTGTTTTTTGAGGAAGTTTGTTTGGTCTTTTAGCTCATCGTCGGACATAGCTTGATATTTTGGCTCAAGCTTGTTGATTCCCTGTACAATTTTTTCCATGCGCTTTAACTCGCGCTTTTCTGGGTCACCAAAAATACCTTGAAGTACTTTTGTGGTAAGGGTTTTATCAGCCAATTTGTCGGTCGGCTTTTTTTCTTTTTTTACTTTTTTCGACATAGTCAGTCAAAACCTCCAAAAACAGAATATTATTTATAAGTGTATTTTAACATAAAAACTGCATGAAGTGTGATTCATGCAGTTTAATCTTTTAGTTTTTTCTCTTTATTTCGAGATTTTCTTCAAATTTAATTACTTATCTCGGTGAAATAGGCGCATAAATGGGTTTTTACGAAGATGTGGATTTGATTCAATTTTGTAGCGACGGATTTGGCCGGTAAGTTTTGCTTCAAGAATATCGATTCCTGCAAAGACGTTTGAGCATTCATCTTTAGCAGCGATAACTTTACCGCCAGGAATTTCCATAGCTACAGAAATTTCGTATTTATTACCATGGGAACGGTTGACTTCGGTGACGACGATTTTTGCAACAACGTCTTTTTTGTTGCCGCGAGGTAGGTAGCGGTCAAGTTTGCCAATGCGCTTAGTTGCGTATTTCTGGAAACTTTCTTCGACTTTATAATTACTGCCACTGATATCAATTTTTTCGATCATAAATTCTCCTTAAGCCTATTTTAACATAACGATATAAATAATAAATCACCTTAAAGTTCGGAAACGCCGAGGTATGGTTGCAAGACGGCAGGAACTTTGAGCTTACCATCTTTTTCTGCAAAGTTTTCAATAACTGCAACCATGGTGCGAGCGAGTGAGATTGCGGTGCCATTAAGGGTATGTAAGGTTTCGATAGTACCATCTTTGCGGCGGACGCGGATATTGAGACCCTTAGCCTGGAAGTCGGTACAGTTAGAACAGCTGGTTAATTCACGATATTTTTGATCAACTGGAGACCAGTATTCAATGTCGTATTTTTTGGCAGCTGGGGCGCCGAGATCACCTGCAGCAATATTAATGACGTGGTATGGAATACCAATTTCTTGCCAGATCTCTTCTTCAATGGCGCGGATTTTTTCGTGGATTTCTTTGCTTTGTTCTGGAAGACAGAATGAGTACATTTCTAGTTTGTTAAACTGGTGGACGCGGAAGAGGCCACGGGTATGTTTACCTGAAGCACCAGCTTCCTTGCGGAAACAGGCAGAAAAGCCTGCGTAAAAGAGCGGAAGCTTATCTTCGTCGATGATTTCATCCATGTGGTAGCCGGTAATTGGCATTTCGGCGGTTGCAATCATGGCGAGATCTTCATCTTCAATGTAGTATTCATCACTCTGTTCAGAGCTTCTTGGTGCAAATCCAGTACCTTCGAGAACACGGGAGTTAACCATATCAGGTACATCCATAAGAGTGAAACCGTGTTCGGTAACTTTTTTAATACCAAATTGAACTAAGGCATTTTCGAGAAGTGCGAGACCGCCTTTGACATAGTAGAATTTGGCGCCGGCTACTTTGGCACCACGTTCGAAATCAACCCAGTCACGAGAGATGGCATAGTCGAGGTGATCAACGCCTTCGGCTTTTTGGCCTCCCCAAGTTTTTACTTCAACGCTGGCACTTTCGTCACCAAGAGGGACATCCTCGAAGATAATGTTTGGTACGGTTTTTAGTAGGTCGCGAAATTCTTTATCTTCAACCTCTAATTTTGCTTCAAGCTCTGCAAGCTGTTCCTTTAATTCCTTGCCACGGGCAATCTGTTCCTCGGTTGGTTTGCTTCCCTTCATGCTATCGGTGTTTTGATTGCGTTCTTTGCGGAGATTTTCAACCTGCTGCAGCGTGGCCTTTCTGGTATCGTCGAGCGCAAGAAGTTTGTCGAGATCGACGTTTTTGTACATTTTTTCTGTAATGGAATGCTGAACTAACTCACGGTTGGCTCGGATGAAGTTGATATCTAGCATTTTTTACCTCTTTTCTTTGATTAATTATCGGTTTTGCGCTTGATGATTGGAAATGGCACGGCCTCGCGGCCGGAGACACCTTCGAGCAGCCAGAAATTGCGTTCGGAGTTGCCCCAACCACAGGCTGGTGGCATACCATATTCGAGCATCTCAACAAAGTCTGTATCGAGCATTTGTGCTTCACTGTCGCCTTGGTCTCGCATCGATTGTTGTTCTTCAAAACGGGCTAGCTGATCTAAGGGATCGTTAAGCTCGGAGTAGCCGTTCCCCATTTCCGTACCAGCAATGATAGGGTGGAAGCGCTCTGTGACGAGTGGATTCTCGGGTGAAATCTTGGCTAGTGGCGAGAGACTGAGCGGCTCTTCAATAAGCCAGAAAGGTCCACCAGATTTTTTACGGATTAATTTCCAGAGGTTGTCAATTAACCTTGGTGTGGACTGGTTTGGCTTAATTTCGACACCGTTACTCTTTAAGATTTGTTCAATTTTCGTGCGATCTGGTTGGAAGACATCGATATCAAAATGTTGCTTGATAAGATCGGCATATTTAATGCGTGGCCATTTTTGGTCTAAGTCAATTTCGAAACCGCCAACATTAAATTTGAGAGTCCCCCAGGTGCGCTTTGCGACATATTTGATCATTTCTTCGTAAAAATCCATGCCGTCATTGTAGTCTTCAAAGGCAGAGTAGGATTCAAAGGCGATATGTTCTGGAAGATGCTCATCATCGACGCCTTCATTACGAAAGCGTGGGCCGATGTCGTAAACTTTTTCAAAGCCCGCACCGAGTAGGCGTTTGAGTGGTAATTCTTGTGAAATACGGAGGTAAAAATCTTCGTCAAGTGCGTCCATATGGGTAACGAAAGGAGTAGCGTCGGCGCCTCCGGTGGTATGCTCGAGGATTGGGGTGTTAATCTCGATGAAGCCATGTTGATTCATGAAGTCACGCGTGGCCTGCCAGAAGATACTGCGACGAACAAGGCGCTCGCGAACTTCTGGATTCACATTCATATCAACATAGCGTCTGCGATAACGTTCTTCTTTATTGGTAAAGCCGTCGCGACCAGGGAGCGGACGGAGTGATTTTGTGAGTAGGCGCACGGCATTGGTGAAGACGGAAATTTCGCCAGTTTGTGATTTTCCGACCATACCTTCGGCTTCAATAAAATCACCAAGGTCGAGTAGTTTGAGGTTTTTGACGGAGATGAGTCCTTCAGCGACTTCGCCCTCTTGTTTCATGAAGAGCTGGACCTCGCCGAAATAGTCGCGTAGTTTAACGAAGGCTAATTTACCAAAGCTACGAATTGCGACAATGCGACCGGCGATGATGACGGTTTTTTGATTGTATTGATCAAAATGTTCTAGGATGTCAGAAATTTTGGTATTGCGATTGGAGTGTGCAGGATAAGGGTTGATGTCGAGTTCTTTTAGCTCGGCGAGTTTGCGGAGTCGCTCATCTCGGTAATCGCTTATGGTAGTCATATTTTAGTATTATCCTGTTTATTAAATTTTCATGATTTCAGATTCTTTGGCTTTGAAGAGTTCGTCAATCTTGCCTGAGAAGTTTTTAATTAGTTCATCAACTTCTTTTTCGCCACGTTTTTTAACATCTTCAGAGAGATCTTCGGCAGCCTTAAGTTCTTTTCTGGCATCATCGCGAATCTTGCGGAGCGCAACTTTACCTTCTTCAACTTTAGTGGATGCCGTCTTTACGATTTCCTTGCGGCGCTCTTCAGTGAGTGGTGGAACTGGAACGCGAATAACACGTCCGTCATCGGCTGGGTTTAGACCGAGAGTTTGGTCTGCGCGGATGGCGGAGGCGATGGATTGAATAGTTGATGGGTCAAAAGGTGTAATTAATAGCATTGTGGCATCACCTGCAGTGATATTAGCTACTTGATTGAGCGGCATGTATTGGCCATAGGCTTCAACTTTGACACCGGCAAGCATGTCTGGATGTGCGCGGCCAGTGCGAACTTTTTGCATTTCGGATTTGAAACGTTCAATAACGTTTCCCATGGCTTGTTGGTATTCTGAGTGGTCGAACATATTATTCCTTGAATTAGATTCTTATTATTATCATATCACATTGAGGTGAGATC
>JAEHON010000015.1:14383-23960 GCA_016112465.1 Candidatus Saccharimonadota bacterium
TTCAAGAGTTTTGTTTGAAATAACAACGCGATATGGAATACCCATGAGTTCGGCATCGGCAAACTTCTCGCCTGGCCTGAGCTTTCGGTCGTCAAGCAGAATTTGTTTACGGAAATAGTTATGTAGGTCAAGTGCTAGCGCTTCGCCTTGATCACCGATACCGATGACATAGTATTTGAATGGAGCGATATTTTCTGGCCAGACTAAGCCTTTTTCGTCAGCAAATTTTTCGGCAATAACGCCCATCACGCGAGAAACGCCGATACCGTAACTTCCCATAAACACAGTCTTTTTGACGCCATCTTGGTCATCAAATTTGAGGCCGATTGGTTCGGAGAATTTATAACGCAAGGTAAAGATATTGCCAACTTCTGCGGCGGTAGTAGGGGTGAAATCTTCACGCTTGGCGCCGAGATCCGCAAGAACCTCATCATTCATCACCTCTTCATTAATGGCGATGGTTTTGTCTTGATTAAGATAGATCGTATCTTCACCAATTGGGGTTAAAGTCTGAAATTCGTGGCTATATTTAGCAAAGGCACCGCCAGACGCATAGGTTTTATAAGTGCAATCACCAAGACCAAGGCGCTGATAGATACGCATATAGGCCCGATCGATTTCATCGTAGAATTTGTTGTGGGTTTCTTCGTCGGCACAAAAACTATAGAGATCTTTCATTAAGAACTCACGAGTACGCAAGATGCCAGATTTGGCGCGAAGTTCATTACGGAATTTATTCTGGAATTGATAGACGTAGACTGGCAGATCCTTGTAAGAAGAGATGAATTTAACCATTAGATTAGTGAGTGGCTCTTCGTGAGTTGGGGCAAGACCTAATTCACCACCAGCGTTGAGTTTTGTTTTGAACCAGACATCGATAACTTTGTCGTCCCAGCGATCAGTTTTTACCCATGGTTCTGGATTTTGCAAGGCGGTCATTTGTAGCTCCTGACAGCCAATTTGATCGAGCTCGTCACGAATAATGTCTTGAATTTTATTTAAGGTAATTAAACCGAGCGGGAGAAAATCGTAAACTCCGGCCATTTCTTTGTGAATGAAACCTGCGCGAATCAATAGCTGTGCGTTTCTTGAGGTCTCTTCCTTCCCTACTTCACGGAAGGTTTTGATAAAAGATTGACTTAATTTCATCCCTTGCCTTTCTCTTTAAAAATGATATTTAATAGATTATAGCATAGAGCTTGACATTTATAATACTTACGTGTATTTTATAAGACATGAAAAAAATTGTGAACCTGACAAAAGACGGTAAAGCCGAGCTCGAAAAAGAGTTAAAGGCCTTAATTGCCGAGCGTCCACAAGTTGCTGATCGTCTCGCTTATGCAAGGTCATTCGGTGATTTGAAAGAAAATCAGGAGTATACTGACGCACGCGCGGAGCAACGCCAGATCGAAACCAGAATCTTAGAGATTGAAGAAATCCTAAAAAATGCCAAAGTAATTGAGACTGGTTCTTTTGAAAAAGTATCAGTTGGGGCTAAGATCAAAATCAAAATGCTTGGCAAGGAGCATGAATACACGATTGTGGGCGAAGTGGAAGCCGATCCTTTGAATGGACGCATTTCTGATATTTCACCAATCGGAAAAGCCATTATGGGAAAAAAGGTTGGCGACAAATATGTACTTCCAAATGGTAATGAGGGTGAAATTCTTGCGATTGAATAGAAAAGATTAATCTAGAAAAATAATGCCACATTCGGCATTATTTTTTTGTGAATCTACTGTAGAAATAGTTGAAGGGTGATGATTTTTTTATTTATGCAAAACCAATGACGTACATGAGGTAAAAAGCGACACCGTTTTTAATCATATGAAGTAGAATGCTGGCGTAGATGGAGTCGGTGAGATCGCGAAGACAACAAAGGATGAGACTGAGGCAGAAAACATTGATGCCGACATTCCACTGGCCGTGAGCGATGCCAAAAATAATTGAAGTTAAAAATATGGCAAGTTTCTTTCCGGTAGTGTTTTTGAGGTGACCAAAGAGCCAGCCACGAAAGAGGATCTCTTCGAAAACTGGAGCAAAAATAACAAGAGCAACGAAGGCTAGGGCGCGATCGACACCAACTAGGTAATGTGAAAAACCGACATCTTGAGTCTGATTGGCCTGGAACCAGGGGAATAATTCAAAGATTTTGAGGAGGACACCGGAGATGATGATATAGATGGCGAAGCCGATAATGCTTAGGGTAATATCTGTGAAGGTTGGAAGTCCTGTGAGTCCTAATTCTTTACGATTAGTTCGCCAAGGGTTAAAGATTTTTTGTAAAAAATATAGTTTTTTGTATTTCTTGCTAAGTTTAATCGCGAAGTATGGGATAAAGATTAAGATAGAGACGGCAAGGGCATAGGTTAGTCCAGAATAGATTGCACTAAAAAGCGGGGTCCTAAAGGCAGTAAAACCGATTAAAAGAATCATCGGATAGCCAACGGCGAGTTCGGCGCCGTAACTAATTGCAAAGATTGAAATGGTGTAATTGGCAATGAGTAGGAGTTTTCCCAGCTGGAATTTTGATTTACGGGGGGTTGACATTTGATTTCTTTTTTCTCTAGTTATTTAGTAAATTTTAGAATATCAAGGATGGTAATGAGAAGGCTGAGTGCGAGTAGCGCGAGAAAGGCACGACCAACGATTTTTTCTTCAGTTTCTTTTTTTAGCTTCTTTTTTCTTAGTTTATAGACACCAATAAGAAGCCAGCGACCACCATCGAGGGCCGGAATTGGTAAAACGTTCATACAAGCAAGTGAAATGGAAATCACCGCCGCAAGGAAGGCTAGGTTGGTTGGGCCAGCACTGGTGAAGGCCGGAAAGAGATTACCAATGATGCCGACAGGGCCGGAAACTGATTCACTGACTTTATTAATTTGTTGTTTACCTTCTTCCTTAAGATGATTGTCACTACTAAACTGACGAGTAACACCCTGAAAAATATTTGCAACGAGTTGGCCGATGCCAGAGAAGGTCTCTTTGGTGAGTTGAGCGGTTGTTCCAAGGCCGACTAGTGGTGCTGACCAGGTGTAGCGAATGAGAAATTGTTCATCGCTACCTCTCATGGAAACTCCAAGGGATGGCTGGTTGCTGCCTTCTGGATTGAGTGTTGCTGTGGCAAGGTATTTTTCGCTCGTCGGTGCGATCAGCTCATAGGTGGCGGATTTGCCACGGTGAGTATTATTGAATTCTATGACAGTGTTTGGGGAGAGTACATCGATGGCGTTGCTGAGGTCTTTGTTTTCGGAGATCCGAAGGATTTGAGACTGGGATTTGATACCAGCTTTTTCTGCTGGAGAATCTTTAATGACTTCTTGAATAATAACCGGCTGGATTTTCATTTTGGCATCGTCTTTGATAGTAAACTGATTTGGAAGGAATTGTGGCATACCGGCCCAGGCTAGGATTGTAAAAATAAAGATGGCGGTGAGCCAGTTCATAATAACGCCACCAAAGAGAATTTGAGTTTTTTGCCAGAAATTAGTCGCGCCAAAAGTTCCCTTTTTGGTGTCGGCTGCGGACTCGCCATCCATAGCACAGAAGCCACCAATTGGTAGATAATTGAGGCTAAAAATTAGATATTTCTGCGGTTTTTCATATTCGGATTTTGGAAAACGTACCCAAAGATATTTTGATTTGGTGTTCTTTTCGAGCTTTTGGCGAATTTTTGCAAGCGGTAGTTTGTTCTGCTCTTCTTCTGGTAGGTTTTTAATGAAGTCCTCGACTTGATCTTTTGGCAAATGAATCCAAGCGATGGCGCGCGGTGGAAAGCCGATGCCAAATTCGTTTACTTTGACGCCATTTTTCTTAGCCATAAAGAAATGGCCAAGCTCGTGAAGTACGACTAAAGTGGTGAGGACCAGGAAGCCGACAATTATTCCAAAAACTAAATTCATACTAGTATATTAGCATAATCTTTACTTAAAAAAAATAAACCCCCGTTTGGAGGCTTATTTTCTATTAGACGAATTATTCGTTAACACCAAGCTCGATACGCTTAAACTGGCGGACGGTAATATTTTCACCGGTTTTGGCAATCATCTCTTTGATGAATTCAGCGACGGTTTTTGTGTCGTCAAGAATGTATGGCTGTAGCATGAGAACCTTATCAGAGAAAGCCTTTTTAATTTGGCCGTTAATGATTTGCTCTTTCATGTTTTCAGGTCCCTTGAAGTTGGCTTCAAATTCCGCAGCTTTTTCTTGGCGGGCAGCTTCTGGAATATCAGCTTCAGAAACATAAAGTGGGTTCATAGAAGCGATTTGCATAGCTAATTTGTGTGCAAGTTCCTTGAATTCATCGGTGTTAGCAACGAAGCTAGTTTCACAGTTGACCTCAACGATGGCACCAAGACGGTTGTCGTGGATGTAGGATGCAACGATACCTTCACGAGTCTCGCGGTCACCACGTTTTTCAGCTTTGGTAAGGCCTTTCTCGCGCATTGCTTTGAGAGCCTTATCAAAATCACCGGCGGCTTCGACAAGGGCTTTTTTCGCGTCGGTAAGACCAACACCGGAAAGCTCTTTGAGTTTTTTGATTGCATCAATGGTAATTTCTGCCATTTTATACTCCTTAATTTAATTTATTTTTTAGCTTGCTTGATTGCTTCAACGAAGTAGCCAAGGATGAGTTTTTCAGTCTTGGTGGAGTCGTCGTTAGCTGGAATGACGAAGTCAATGTCAGATGGATCAACATTAGTGTCACAGATTGCAATGACAGGAATGTTTAAAGTTTTTGCTTCCTTGATAGCATTCTTATCTTCACAGGCATCGGTGACAATGACGAGGCTTGGCTGATCGGTCATTTCTTTGATACCACCATAGCGGATGTTAAGGGTTTCAATCTCTTCCTGGAAGCGCTGTACTTCAAGTTTTGAATAACGAGCTTCGAGTTCACCAGATTTCATGCGGCGTTCGAGGTCTTTGAGCTTCTTAATCTGACGGTTGACGGTCTCGACGTTAGTGAGAGTACCACCTACCCAACGTTCAGTGACGTATGGCATTTCGACAGATTCAGCAACTTCTTTAACAATTGCTTTGAGCTGTTTTTTGGTGCCAACAAAGAGGATTTTTTTGCCATCTTTGACAACTTTTTCAATAACTGGGAGGGCGCGTTCAATGCCTTCAACAGTCTTTTCGAGGTTAATGATATGGGTATCCTGGCGTTTGCTATGGATGTATTCAGCCATCTTAGGGTGCCAGCGTGAGGTCTTATGACCAAAGTGTGCTCCAGCTTCGAGGAGCTCTTTCATGTCGATTTTGATTGACATGTTTTCCTTTCTCTTCACTTCGCTTTTGTTTACAGGAAAACGTGCGAAGTTGTTTCGTTAATTTAATAATGTGTTTATTATACTATATTTTGAAATTTTGTATAGGGGTAGGAGAGCGTGAAAAACTCTATATCTTTACATTTATGCAATAATCTGGTATATTTTCTGTAATTATGAGTAAAAAAGAATTACAACCAAAAGATTACCGTTTTGTGGTCTTTACAGATGAGGCAGCGAATTTTTCTTTTCTAACTAAATCAACTGCAAAAAGCGACGAAACTGTAAAGTGGACTGATGGTAATGAATATCCATTAGTGAAGATGCAAATTTCTTCAGCTTCTCATCCATTCTTTACTGGTGAAGAGAAGATTATCGATACTGAGGGTCGTGTTGACCGCTTCAAGGCTCGTGCTAAGAAAGCTGAGGAACGTAAGGCTGCTCTCGCCAATAAGGCAAGAAAAGCTGAAAAAGAAGCTGAGAAGAAAGCCGCTAAGGAAGACTAATTAGAAATCTAAAATAAAGATAGCGAAAACTATCTTTATTTTTTTGCCAATTCCCTGCTATAATAAAGAGTAGGCGGGTCTTTAGCTCAGTTGGCTAGAGCGTACGATTCACATTCGTAAGGTCACTGGTTCGAGCCCAGTAAGACCCACCAAACGGTTTATATAATAATTTTTATCTATTCTGCAATCTATAAGTGTCTGTTAAATCCCTTATTAAAATAGAGGGCTATTTTTATGCCATTTTTACGACAAATACGTGCCAAAAATCGCAATTTGCCTCTATAATTTTGTCTGTTAAATCCCCAATCAACTGCAAATAATCTAAACTGGGTTAGGGAGATTATACTTTACCACCCATCTACGATAACGGTATATAGCGCAATAAGCTGGTAAAAATAGTACAGTCGAAACTATAGAATACGCCATAACGGCTGTTGTCATTTTAATCTGCTGGCAAATATCAAAACACAACTTAAACGGATAGCCTACCAAATTCAACTCACGAATTAGGCATCCTCCTACGCATCCAATATGGACAGCTGCTAATATAAGGTATGGCAAAAACAGATTACCTTTTACAACCCGACCATAGTTGTATTTGGCTAATGCAATGCCAGAATTATAGGCTAAGAATAATCCCACAATTGCAAGTGGAGCAAGGAAAATAGCGACAATATCCTGCATACTTGCTGTATTTGTAAAAATTGGCAACGTATGTGGTACCCAAATTATCACAATGATTATAAAATAGATAAGACTATCAACATTTGGTTTACTAATTGCTTTTTTAGGTATATTATTTTGTGTTTTTTCTGGTTTCATATTAAGTATTATAGCATCAACTCACAACTTTTCTGTAAGTTTTCACTGCTGTATTCTGTTAAAAACTGGTTAATTGAGCCCCACCAAGTTAACTATATTAGAATGCTTGGGTGTTACGGAGGTATATTTTTACTGATTAAAATATGTTAAAATACGTTTATACAATGTTAATTTTTCTGAAATATAAGTAAATAGAATCAGGTTTTGTGAGGAGAATGAATGGAAGAAAAAATTAAGAGTTTGAAGAAAGAGGCGGAAGAAATCACGCTTTTTTTGGCAGACCCGAACGCTTATATGAGCGAGGATTTTGCTTCCAAGTCAAAACGCCTGGCAGAAATTAATGAAATTATTGAAATTGATGAAAAAATCACACAGTTAAAGCAAAATATCGTGGAGGCTGAGCAACTGCTGGATGATGCGGATTTTGCGGAAATTGCCAAATCTGATATTGACCATGCGCAAAGTGAAATTGAAAAATTGACTTCTAGTCTTGAGGAAAAATTAGTGCCACGCGATCCGGATGATGATAAACCGGTGATCATGGAGATTCGTGCTGGAGCTGGTGGAGATGAAGCTTCTCTGTTTGCGGCTGAGCTTTATCGCATGTATTTACGTTTTGCTGAAAAACATGGCTTGAAGGTTGAACTTATGTCTGAAAATGCCAATGAGGCTGGTGGAATCAAGGAAGCCGTGATTAAAATTTCTGGTGAAAGGCCGTATGGTAGTTTAAAGTTTGAGGGCGGCGTGCACCGCGTACAACGTGTTCCAGCCACTGAGTCTCAGGGTAGGATTCATACTTCGACCGCTACTGTGGTAGCTTTACCAGAGGTGAAAGAGTCGGAAATTGAGATTGATGAGAAAGACCTAAGGATTGATATTTATCATTCTGGTGGTCATGGTGGTCAGTCGGTCAACACGACTAATTCAGCGATTCGTATCACGCACTTCCCGTCTGGTCTCGTGGTGGCGATGCAGGATGAAAGATCTCTTCGTCAGAATAAGGAGAAGGCAATGATGGTTTTGCGTACCCGCCTTAACGAGATGCGTCGTGCGGAGGAGGCGGCAAATGCTTCGGCAGCACGTAAGTCTTTGATCGGTACCGGTGACCGCTCGGAGAAAATCCGTACTTATAACTTTCCACAAGACCGTGTGACTGATCATCGTATCCATTATTCTCGTTCAAATATTGGGGCTGTGATGGATGGCGATATTGATGATATCTTGGCTGAGCTTAAGAAATTTGAGATTCAGGCAATTCGTGACGAAAACGGCATAATAGGATAGGTTTTTTATGGCGTTAACGATAAAAAAATGGCTGACGCAGGCAAAAACTTTGGTCAATCCACTGGACGCAGAGTTGATTTTAGCGAATGTTTTTAAGGCATCGGATCGGACTTTTTTGGTTAGTCATAGTGAAAAGATTTTATCTGCCGAGGAAAGACAGGTGGCAGATAAGATGCTAACCCTGCGTGCGGTGAAGGTGCCATTAGCCTACATTACAAGCGAGAAATGGTTTTATGGACGCAAATTTAAAGTTACTCCGGATGTTTTGATTCCTAGACCAGAAACCGAGCAGATGGTGGAAACAACGATTGACCTATATAATATGCTTGCCACTAGGATTGTGATCAGATATGAAGAAGCGGTGAAGGCGAGGATTGGGGTGATTGAGCCGAGTTGGCCAGATAATCCGAACGTGAAAGAAGAATTGGAAAAAATCAAGGAAGAGATTTTATCTCCAGTGATGATTTTTGACGTGGGTACTGGTTCTGGGTGTGCAGCAATTTCGGTGGGGTTGGAATGTGCTCATGCGCAGGTTCTGGCGCTAGACATTTCGGAGCCGGCATTAAAAGTTGCGCGCGAGAATAAGGCAAAACTAAAGGCGGAAAATGTGGTGTTTGCTCTTAGTGATTTACTTGATCGGATTTCAGATTCCGCACCAGTGCCTGATATTATCATGGCCAATCTACCATACGTGGATCGCGATTGGGAATGGAGCTCACCTGAAATTGAATATGAGCCAAGTATTGCTTTGTTTGCGGAGAGGAATGGACTGGCTTTGATTTATAAGTTAATGCGTCAGATTAAACAAAAATGGCCAGCTTTATTTGAAGATAAAAAGAGAAATCATCAGAAATTTTTGGTACTAGAATCAGATATTAGCCAGCAGGAGAGGATCATTCGTTATGCTAGGCGCTCTGGGTTTTCGTTGGTAAAGAAACAAGGTCTAATCACCTGCTTTGAATACTAAATTTATTAGAGCTGGTTTTTGGAAAACAGCTGAAAAATATCCCCGAAAAATATCCCCAAGTGTTTTGGGGATATTTCTTTTTTAGACTAGATTTTTACTGCTTGTAGGCTGCGAGGGTAAGTTCGAGGGTTTCAGTTTTACCACCTCTTACGACTGTGATTTTAACAGTATCACCGACGGAATATTCACCAATTAAGCTTGAAAGAGAACCGGAATTGCCGATTTCCGTACCGTTAACGGCAGTAATAATGTCGTTTTCTTTCAGCCCTGCCTTATCACCAGCACTACCAGAGATAATGGCTTTATTGTTCTTGCTTGAGGCAATTAAAGCGCCACGAGTAACGGAGAGATTTTTCTCTTTGGCAATGGTTGGGGTGAGATTAATGTAGCGAACACCGATTACAGCACGTTCAAAACCTTTGCCACTGAGAACGTTTTTAATAATTCCCTTCACGCTTGAAATTGGGATGGCAAAACCAACGTTATTGCCTTGGCTAGCATAGGCGGTGTTGATGCCAATTACTTCACCGGCGGCATTGACGAGCGGACCACCTGAGTTTCCTCCGTTAATGGCGGCATCAGTTTGAATCATATCTGAAAGTGTTTCATATTGAGTGCGTCCAGAATCAGTAGCGGTGAGACTGCGGCCCTTGCCAGAGATAATTCCAGAGGTTACAGAGTTCTGGTAGGCACCGAGAGCATTGCCGATGGCGACAACTTGTTGGCCA
>JAEHON010000034.1:0-2749 GCA_016112465.1 Candidatus Saccharimonadota bacterium
CTCCTTCCTTGGAACTCATGCGACTCGAATCGTCTTGAACGTTAGGCCGTCCTAAAGGCATAGCCAACTCGTTCAATCAGCGCACGCGGCGTAACCGGTCTGCGAGAGGCTATTTCAAGCCCTTCACAAAGATAGGTTGCCTTGCAACTGCCTTTTTCGGCCAGCGATTTTAATTCTACATACAGGTCATCTTCAGAGAAATCGTTGCGGATGTCAAAACCACCCTCGATTTTCTCATAAAGATTTGACATGTAAGTAGAATAGTCGTCATGGTCGATCAGGCTGGACGCATCGAGCACCTGAACCAGGTTCCAGATGTCGGAGACAATCTTGCAGGTTTCCTTTTCGTACTTCAGGAAACTGCCGTATATCTCAGACATGCGGCTGAATTCAGCCACGGTTCGCGGGGGTTCATAGTCGTTGCCGACTAAGTTGAGAGTCCGTCTCCAGTCTCTCAATGATCCCAGCGAGCGACGAAGCTCAATGAGCTTCTGTTCGAGCTGCTCGAAGCGATCGGGCTGCTCGGACGAGTCGTCGTGCGGGTCAATAGCCAGTCGAGTTTCCGTGCAACCACAGGTTGCAAGGCTGAAGTATACATCCTTATAGAAGGTCTGCATACCACTCAGAATCTCGATGCTGTTGTCCGCGAGGCGCTTATCGTTAAGAGTGACCAAGCTGAGAAACAGCTGTACTCTCGACTCATATGCCTTCCGTGCTGCCTTAGAACGTGTAACCTTTCCCATATTTCCCTCCTTTGAGAAAAATGGTCGTCACGAATGTGACGGTGAGTTAGCATGAGTGTTTTAAGGTGCATCACTCATGCAAGTGACTACTATATTATACCATTGTGCTTGTGTTTTGTCAAATGCCGCCCTGAATTAACATCTCAAGGTGTTGCACTTGAGGGGTTAGAGTAGCAGAAGAGGTAGCAGTAAAGTCAAAAAAGCAAAAGAGGGAGAAAATTCTCCCTCTTCCTTGAAACTCATGCGAAGCGCGAAAGGTACTGCAGCAGCAGATCGGTGAATGTTATCTTTTTCTCCTGGGATATTGTTAAATATTTTTCACTCCCAGGCGTCAAGACGCCCAATTCTTCCACCTTTACGCAGAGTTCGACACTCCGTTCAAGAGGTTCAATACTGAATCGGTGTTTACTCGATAAATTAACCAAGTCAGATGTAGCCTGATTGATTTCAGAGTAGAGATCGTCCAGCTGTTTGCGCCATTCCGGAGTTTCTTCGATCTTCTCCCTGAAAAGCTTAGACACCATGTGTCGAGCGATCAAAACTTGGACGTAGTGAATATACGATTCGTACTCCTCAAGAAACTCCCTGAAGGTGCCATCGATATATTCAATCTGGGCGTTCAAGCCTTTCTCAGTGTCCGGGATCGTGATCTTATACACCCCATCCTCGTTTAAACAAACATCGACAAGATAGTCAAGGTTTGACTGATAAAACTCCACCCAGCAAATAGCGGTCTCCAGATTTTCAACTGCACAAGGATTCTGCTCTCTTGCGTCAGCTTCAATCATGAATTGATGCTCCTGGATGAATCTGGTCAGCTCTTTGCTGAGCTTAGACTTTGCGACGATAATGGTCTCAGCCGCCTCAGCAAAACGATTGACAACTTCCTTCGTGACATTCAGGTTCTTCATTTTCTTCCCCTTTCGAGAACAATTTGTCTGCAAGCATGAGTTTTAAAGTACCTTGCAGATAGCAACATTTATATTATACAACATTTTGTGTCTTACGTCAATGTTACCCCCTGAGTTAACATCTCAAGTGCAATGCCTTGAGGAGTTGGAGTAGCGTTACTTTTCGAATGTGCTTTTTTTGGGGAGAATTTTATTAAATGCGGCGGTGAGAGAGGCCTTAGTTTTTGCGGGGTTCTTCACCTCCCCATCATTAATGCAAAGGATGTGATATTTTTGAGACTCGACCATGCGGATGATTTGTAGGTTTTGATTTTCATCCTTATTTAGCATGGTGTGATGCGAAAAATTCGCGCTTCTCGGGATAAATTTACCTTCAAGTAGTTGTGTGTAGTAAAAGATCAAATGCGAGACATCGCGGTCCGAGCGGAAATGATGCAATGAAGTTTCTTTCAATATCTCTTCGTGTTTTCGCCAGACAATTTCAAACGTTGATTTTTTATAAGAGATCGCACAATGTGGATCATAGAGAAGTGAAAACTCGCGCCATGGTTTGAGGAGAAAATTTCTTAGGTTAAATATACCATATTTGATATTATATGCCTTGGATTTATGAAGCTTGTAGAAGCTGCGTTTATCGTAATCCTGGTTCACCAGCGCCATATTATTCATCTGAATATATGGAAATATATCACGAGACGGATTATTTATGAGGATGTTTTCAGCGAAGAAAGCTCGTGGAAGCAGCTGAGTTTTTCCCTGATATTGCCATTCTTTGAAGAAATCTTCAGAGCGAGTTTTCCTTAGAAGATAAAAATCATCGTTAAAATAGACGAAGTTTTCCGAAAGCTCTGCAATTCTATGGAGATTATTTTCGATGGTATGAGAATTGAAGGTTGGTAAAAATTCCTTAGAAATAAAATCACTGTGGTGAATAATTTTCAGTTTCGGATGGTCAGGATTTAGCCAGTCTGGAAGATGTCCGGCCGTGACGAAGAAGATGCGATTAACCCATGGGGCGAATTTTTCAACGCCACGAAACCAATACTTGAGAAAATCAAAATCGTTGCGAAAACGCAGATCGCTTGAGTCAAATCT
>JAEHON010000034.1:2849-18486 GCA_016112465.1 Candidatus Saccharimonadota bacterium
GGCTCGCTTCTCAGCGAGCCATTTCTCATCACTGCCATCAACCCAGGTGATAACAAAATCAATTTTTGGAGTTTTATTTTGACTCATTTTTCTTCAACTCTTCATCAATCAGGTTTTTGAGATTCTTTTTAAAATCAGCCTCATTGACAGAATTGGTAGAGAATTTCTGACCATTCACAAAAATGGTTGGGGTTTCAGAGATCTTGACAAGCCTAGCAACCGCCATATCGGATTTGACTTTTTTCTTGACAGCTTCACTATTCATATCTTTAAAGAACTGTTCAGTGTTACCCTTCTTGCCAGAAGCTTCCTCGAAATAGGTCTTGAATTTTTGATCACGTTTATCAGTATTAAGGTCTTCCCATTCAGATTGGTTCTTAAAAAGTAAAGTAGCAAAAGGCTGCCAATATCCTTGCAGGGCGGCAGCGTTAGCAGCATAAGCGGCGGCGGTACCATTTTTGTGGTAACTCAAAATGAAGCTGCGGAAGATGAGGCCGACCTTACCTTTATATTCTTTGACTACATCAGAGAGAAATGGAAAGGTGGTGGCGCAGCCCGGACACTGATAGTCTGCATATTCGATAATCATCACTTTTGCGTCCTTGGCGACTTCAAAATTGTCACCGATATTACCGTTACGCTCATCTTTTTCGATATATTTTGAGCGATCGAGGCTAGCAATCCACTGATCGTAGGCCTGGTTTTGATTGAAAGAATAAAAACATAAAGAAAGAAAAGCAATTACTAATGCGCTAATGGCAATAATAGGTAATTTTCTCATAAACCTCCTAGGAAATCTCGATTATTTCCATAATTTTTTGTATAATATAGATATTAGCATATTTTAGCGTGTTTGTGGGCGGTGCGACAAAAAACGGAGGTAAATAATGGACGAGCAAAATGCGGATCTTAATCAGCCATCAGGAATTTTTGGCGAGGAGAAAAAAGGCTTTTTTGAGAATTTTAAAAGGGGGATGCGGGATTTTTTTGCTAAACTTTCTAGTGCGATCTCGAAGATATTTATCAAGAAGACTGTTGAAGAGGACTCGGATTTTGTGGGGCCAATGGACCGCAATATTTTTACTGATGAAAAAGAAGCATCGAATCTAGTGAGACATGAAGCGACGATGGATGAAATTTCTGGGGAGGGGACTGCCGCTAGCGACGAGCCCGAAAAGGAAAAAGAGGCTGAATTTGGACCTATACACAATATGGCCGAACATAGCGTAATGAACATGCATGGGGGCGAAGATAAGAAGAATAACTATAAAACTAGCGGCCAGCTGCCAGAAATTTTCTATCCTGAAACTCCTGAAGATTTAGTTTGGCTGATCAAGAAGCTCCCTGAGGATGTCCTTACAAAGCAGCAGAAACAGACGATTGGTGCGGCGATGTCTTTCGACACTAAACTCGTAAAAGAAGTGATGACACCAAAAGAAGAGGTAATTATTATCCACGAAAATGATTTTATGGGGCCGCTCACTTTGTCGAGGCTTTATAAATCTGGCTTAACCCATTTCCCTGTTGTGGGGTCGCGTGGTGAAATTGTGGGCTGGATCCACACGAGAACTTTATTTAGTCTAAGCGTCAAAGAAACTGATCGCGCCTCTGCTTTTCTTGACAAGAATGTTTATTATATGAGCGAAAATTACACTTTGAAAGAAGCACTGGCGGCTTTTGCACGTACAAGTTGTCATTTCTTTGTGGTAGTGGATGATCACGGCCGAGTGACTGGCGTGATGAGTTTCAAGAAGTTGATTTCAATGATTGCCGGAGAATTGCCGGAGACAGATTTTGACCAGGATCAGGACCTGATGTCTGTCGTAAAACATGCTCGCGAAATCACCGGAATGCACGCTTGACGACGTAATTAAAATCAGTGACTAAATTTTAATGAGTTAGTCGAAATATTTTACAAAGACAATTATTTTTAAGATAAAAGAAAGAAATTAAATGAGCCTAAATACAATTCACAAAAAAAGACGAGCGATTACTGCACTGATTTGCAGCGGGCTTGTAGCTTTAACGGTTCTGGCGAATCCGAATAATTACCAAAATAAAATACAGCCTGAGAGTGTATCTGCCGGAGCAAGTGAGTCGGCAAATGAGGTAAAGAATAGTGACACTGCAGAGAATAGTGACACTGCAGAGAATACTCCTTTAGCTAGTGAGGTTCTAGCGAAACTAGAAGTGAAAGGCAGGGCGCCAAAAACTGGCTATAAACGTACCGAATTTTATAACGGTTGGCCGGATATTGATGGATGCAATTTAAGACAACGAATCTTGAAGCGTGATTTTGGCGAGACGGCAGTGACCGACGAGAAATGCAATGTGATCGCTGGGAAATTTTACGAACCTTACACCGGCGAGGTGATGGAATTTCACACGCGCAAAGAAATCTCAAAAGGTGTGCAAATTGACCACGTGGTGGCGCTTTCTGACGCTTGGCAAAAGGGTGCACAATACAAAACGAGCGAGGTGAGATATCAGATTGCCACGGATCCATTGAACTTGATAGCGGTGCAGGCGGCGGCAAATCAACAGAAATCTGACGGCGATGCGGCAACCTGGCTACCACGCAATAAAAGTTTTCGCTGCCAGTATGTGGCGAGACAGATTTCAGTAAAATTCAAATACGAGCTTTGGGTGACGGAAGCTGAGAAAAATGCAATGTCGCAAATCCTTGCGAGCTGCCCTGAGCAGAGAACGTACTAGATTTATCCTTGATTTCTGCGGAACTCATCAAAATATTCACGTGCCAATGGTTCAATCGTGTCATAAAAACTACTGTCTGCATTTTTAAAATATTCTTTCGTTCTAACCCCCTTAGCAAGCGCTTCGTCAACACTTAATATCCTCTCTCCGTCAAATACCCTCTCTCCGTCATAAATCGTTGTTTTTACAGTACGAGAACTTCCTTTTAACCTAAATTCTACGTTAATAAAATTACAGTTTCCAGGTGAACTATAAAATGAATTCTCCTCATCATGGTATACCGTGCTCCTGGTTTGATTATGAACATCTTGAATAGAAATGTCGAAAAGTGCAAATTGCGAAAAAACTTGAGATAAATCCATCTTACCTCTTTTATCCATCTTAATTTTATCAATAGCCTCCTCAAGAGTGGTTTTTATAAAATCTATCCTTTTGAGTTGCTCTATTTTTGCTATCTCAAGGCACTGCTTTTTTATAGGATCGGCGTCCGGTGAAATAAATGTAGTATCAAAATTACGCCCAACATTTTCAAGTTGATGAAAGTAGGCTTTATATTCTGCTATAGACAGTAGCTCTTTCAATTTATTATCTAGGTCCAAATAATTATCTTTCTCACTGATGGAATTAATTATTTCCTCACCTTTTTTCTCTGCCTTCGCTGTATAACTAGCACGATCAATATTGACGATCGGTATTCCAAAATACTTGGCATGACGGAGTGCAGCTTCTGTAATTTTGTCGTTTTCGGTTATTATGTAATCTGGTTTTTTTGGTATACCATTCTCTGAATAGCGTCTCAAAAGAATCTCATTATAGCCAAAATTGCCGTCTGCTCCTTCTAGGTTTCTGATTTCATCTGGGTCACTCAAATCAGTCTCGTTACGACCATCCATATTGCCTGTACCGCCATCACGATTAAACACTGAGATTATAGAATCCGGCCCCACTCGCTCAAAACCGTAAATTAAATCACCTGTGACATGACTATAGATATTTCGATCAGAGTTCCAATATGATGTACATATTGTATCCCCTCTAGCATTGCGATTTCTAGTCCCAAAACCATCAAATTTCTCAGCGTCTTCACGTCGTTCTCCCCAAATCGCTGGATTAGCTAATACTTTTTTATATGTTTCTTTGCCAATATCAAACAAACTGCCATTCATCGTATCGTTTGGTTTTCGATAGTCTACTGTTGTCGAAAGTATAGAAAAGGACAGACCCTTTAGATCATAAACTGGTATCTGGACACCATCAAAAAGAACCGATTGCTTTTGAATTTCAGGATTCTCAGAAAGAACTTCTGTTTCTAAGTTGTCAGTTGTCAATAATCGAGCATTTAAATCTCTTTCAACTATCTCCTGAACTCTTTGTTTCTTGAATCTTTCTTTAAGATCAAAACGATCGCGTGCCAGTAACATAGTCTCTTCGAGATCTTCTCTTTCTTGCCTAGCTTTATCTGCTTCTTGTGCTGCTTCTTGTGCTGCTTTTTTTGCTGCTTCTCTTCTTTCTTTTTCAAGAATGACTTTTCTCTCTCTTTCTTCATAAGCCCTTCGCCTTGCATCTTCTTCACGATACTCAGTTAAAGCAATTCGCATAGCTTCTCTGTCACGTAGCTCTTCGCCTCTCTTTGTTTTCATTCCTAATTTATCGGTTATTAGTCTCACTGCCTTTTTTAAAATACTAGGTTCAGAAGCACTCTGCTTCCTTTCGTATTCAGTAATTTTCACAGAATCTGAATATAGATTCGATTTTAATCTGTCAACCCTAGGACGTTCTTTAATATCATATTTATCTGACAACGTGAGCCTGCGTTGTGTCTTTTCCTTCGATTGAGGTATCACATCTAGTGTGCTTTGTTCTACTATATTATTACTATTCTCAGGTTTTTCATCCTCTTCGAGAATAACATGAGCCGCATTCTCTTGTTTAGTATTAGATGAAGAATCAATAATATTTGAACTTTCTTCTAATTCTATTAGCTGCCTTGCTTTATCTGGGTTAAATTTATCCTTCATTTGAGCTAAGGCGTTAAAAGCACTCTTATTGGCACCTTCAACCGTATTCTCACTAGTCTTATTTATTTTTTCATGCATATTTTTCTTTTAATAACATAATACACTAGATAAAACATATCGTAAAGTGTTTTTAATTATAAACTATATCGATATTTTAACATGGTAGCATATCATTACACTAATTATAATGGTTACTCCTGAATATAAATCATACTGACCTTAACTAATTAATATTTATATTTTAAAATCATCCGTTCCGGACTAAAGTGTATGAACATCATAATCGTCCATATCCTCATACTGATATGAGGCCTGAATACCCTTCATATAGACCTCGCGGTCTTCGATTTTGTCGGTAAGATTGTGGCGGAGTAGCTCCTGAATTTCAAGTTGGTTTACTGGAGAGCGCTCCATTGCGGAAAGATATTCAGATTTATCAACCTTGGACCAGTCGACACATTTTTTGAGAGATTTTTTGAGGATTTGATCTAACCAAATACGCGTCGCGCGACCATTCCCTTCGCGGAATGGATGAGCAATATTCATCTCAACATACTTTGTGATAATTTCTTCAAAAGTTGCTTCTGGAAGAGTGTCGATGGTTTTTAGGTTTTGTTCGAGAAAGAGAACTGGAGCAAAGCGCATATTCCCTTTCGCAATATTCACGGTACGAATTCGCCCTGCAAAATCAAAAATATCCTGAAATAAATATTGATGAATCTGCTGAAGTCCGGCGGTTGTACCTACCTCAAAATCCAAAATTTTTCCGGTTTCATACAACTCGAGGGCGCGCTTTTTGCTAAGTAGTTCTTCTTGGTTCATATCTATATACTATCATGATCTAATAGTTGAATTCAAAAATATTTCAAAAGACCCCCATAGTTTTCTTACCAACTACTATATAGGTTTTTAATTTTGCTCACTAATCCATTTTTGCAAGACACCAAGCTGGTCAATGTCTTTTTGCTGCTCCTCTGGTGATAGCTCGGAAAAGCCACACGCCAACTTTGGATCACCATAATTTGGATCCTTAACCCATTCATTGCGAGAAATCCAATTTTCATGAATCAAGCTACCATATTCGCTGCGAGTCTCTTTGTCATCAAGATCTAGACCAAGCAACGAATCAGCGCCGCGCTCATCCATTAATCCAATAAGATACTCAGCTCCCCCACGATTTTGTTCCTTCCAGTAATCTGAATAATTAGCATATGATTCATTCGCGATGTCAATTACGGATTTATGCGCAGCAAGCTCGCTATACCCCTCTGCCATCAAATCCTCTGGTGATTTATTCTTTAGTGATTTTTCACCATTTACGCCGCGCCATGCTGGCTGAAAAGTTCCATCTTCCATTTTTGGATAGTTCTTCTCCGCATAATCTCTTGCCAAAGGAATAGCCAATGACTCGACTCGAGGATCCAATTTCTTCTCCATATTTTCACCATTATTATTTGACAATGATTCCATGCCCATTCTTATACCTCTTCTTGATTTGTTGTATTAAATATAGCATACATGAAACGCCTTCAGATAATATGCTATAATTTAAGAGATAAATAAGATTGGAGACTTGCCTTGAATCTAAAAATTGGAATTGTTGGATTGCCGAATGTGGGAAAATCGACGCTATTTAACGCATTGACAAATGCGCATGCTTTGGCGGCGAATTATCCTTTTGCGACGATCGAGCCGAACGTAGGAATCGTACCCGTGCCGGACGAGCGACTGGATGTACTTGAAAAAATGTATGCGGCCGAGAAGAAAATTCCGGCAACCGTGGAGTTTGTGGATATTGCTGGACTGGTTGAAGGAGCTTCAAAGGGCGAAGGGCTGGGCAATAAATTCTTAGCCCATATTCGTGAATGTCAGATTATTTGCCACGTGGTGCGTGTTTTTAAAAATGACGACATTATGCATGTTTCCGTAAATGCAAACACACCTGCAGCCGTTGATCCAAAGGCGGATATTGAAATTATTCAAACCGAGCTGGAGCTGGCGGATTTTGAGACGCGTGAAAAAGTTGAGGCAAAACGCAAGAAAAATAAGGACGCGAACGAGGAAAAAATTCCATATTTGACAGAGAAGCCAGTGATTTATATGTTCAATGTGGACGAAAACGAGTTGACAAACGAGTCTTTAAAAAATGAGCTTCGAGACCTCGTCAAACCAGCGCGTGCAGTGTTTGTAAATGCAAAACTCGAGGAAGAAATGACTGGCATGAGCTTGGATGAGAAAATGGAATTTTTGAAGAGTTATGGCGTGGAAGAAGATGCTTTGGGCGAGCTCGTGAAGGCAGCTTACGATACTTTAGGTTTACAATCTTTCTTGACGGCTGGTAAAAAAGAGGTGCGTGCTTGGACGATCAAAAAAGGTGCGACTGCACCAGAGGCGGCTGGCACGATTCATACTGATTTTGAACGTGGATTTATTGCCGCGGAAGTAATGAAGTATGACGATTTGGTGGCGCTCGGGTCCGAGGCTGCCGTAAAGGCCGCAGGAAAACTTGCTACAGTTGGGAAGACCTACATCATGCAGGATGGCGACATTGTGGAATTTCGTTTTAACGTGTCGAAATAAGAGTTTGATTTTTTGCAGAAGTACCATAGATTTAACTATTTGATCGGTATTTCTTGAGGAGGTTTTGATGATTTTAGGGATCGACGAGGTGGGGCGCGGACCATATGCGGGGCCGCTGGTAATTGGTGCTTGTATTTTACCGAGTGCGGAAATTGCGGAGCGGGAGCCTGAAAAATATGCTTGGTTCTTTCAGCTAACTGATTCGAAAAAATTAACGGCGGCAAAACGTGAGAGTTTATATGATAAGATCAAGCAAGGCGCACTAGCTTCGGCTACTGGTTGGGTAACTAGTGCCGAGATCGATGAGATTGGAATATCTGAAAGCCTGAGACTGGCCTGCCGACGGTCGGTGAAACAAATTCAGGAAGCGAAAGTGTCTTTTTCTGAAATTAATATTGATGGAACAATGAATTTTTTAGTAGGGACGCCACTGGAAAAATACGTATCAACTTTGAAGAAGGGCGACCTTCTGGTGAAAGAAATTTCGGCCGCCAGTATCATTGCCAAGGTCGAACGAGATCGTTACATGATTGAGCTTTCGAAAAAATACCCGGGGTATGGCTTTGAAAAACATATGGGATACGGCACCGGTTTGCATCAGAAAATGATGGAGGAGCTGGGCCTAACTCCAGAACATCGCAAATCTTTTCGTCCTGTGCAGGAAATTTGGATGAGAGGAGATGAAGAAAAGAAGCCCCATCCAGTCTCCGACTTAAAGCCAAAGAATAAACTGACTACTTCTGAGTTGGGGAGTCGTGGTGAAAGTGTGGTATCGGATTATCTAGAAAAGCTGGGGCATGAAATTTTATTTAGAAACTTCAAAACCAAGCAGTATGAGATTGATCTTGTGTCGAAAAATAATGATCAGATTTATTTTACAGAGGTGAAATATCGCAAGAATAGTCAATATGGGGAGCCGCTAGAGTTTATTGATCAGAAGAAACACAAGCAGATGGAATTTGCGGCGAAGGCCTTTTTACACAACCATGCAGAATTTTCTAAGCTGATTCCTCACCTCGCGGTAGCTAGTGTGAATGGTGATTTTGTTTTAGATGAATGGTTTTTATTGACAGAATAGACCAGCACCAGATAGATATTTTCGACGAATCTGCTTTTTATATACAAAACCTTAAATATAAAAAATAGACCTCGTGGAGGTCTATTTTAGAGTTTTCTAAGTTAGATTATGCTGCAACTTCTTCAGTTTTTTCAGCAGCTTCGGCTGGAGCTTCAGCTTCTTCGTTTTCTTCAGCTAAAGTATTTACAGCGGCGCGATCAAAGTCCTTAGCAACGAGACGGGCAGATTTACCAGAACGGTTGCGGAGGTATGAAAGATTATTGCGGCGAACCTTAGCACGCTTAACGATTTCAACTTTTTCAACTAATGGGCTGTGCATCAAGAAAGATTTCTCGACACCAATACCAGAAGCAATTTTGCGCACAACGATGCGTGCAGTGTGTGACTCTTTGCGGTCCACACGAATTACGACACCTTCGAAAACCTGAAGACGGAATTTTTCGCCTTCCTTGATTTTCTGAGTTACCTTGACGGTATCACCAGAGCGAACATCAACGATGGCTTTCTTTTTCTGGGCGTCACCAATTTTTTTCAACACTAGAAAACTCATATTTTACCTTTTATTACTTAAAACTTGACCTATTTTAACATAGTTTTATAGAAAATGGAAGGGGTAACCTCGAGAGACTAGAAGACTGTTTTTTCGGTACCCTCGGCAGGATTGTCATTCTTAAAAGTAACGCAAGAATATTTCATATTTGCATCCGGTTCGTATTTATTTAGGACCGTAACAGCGGCGCGCATTTCTTCGGAAACTTCTTTACACTGAATAACGCCCATACCATTGGCACCATAAACCCCAACATATTGCCAAGAACCGCTAGGAAGCTTTCTGGTATAGACATTAGTTTGACCGGCCATACCGTGATCAACATATCTTGGCATGGCAAGACCATTCGGATCAACCACTTTTTCCATCTTTGAAACACTGATTTTTGCAACAACCTTGGTGCCATCTTCGTTGGTGACAATGCGGCCACCAGTGATGCGATAGTCGTCGCCGATGAGAGTGGTGAGCTGTGCAAAATTAATATTCAGATCATTCCATTTAACTATTTGCTTGTCGGCCTTCTTGCCATCTGTCTTATCATCGGTTTTAGCTTCAGATTGATCCTTTGGATCGACCACCTTGGTTTGTGTGGCGGCTTCATATTCAGCAATTACGGTTTTGCTATTCGTGAGATCGCGTTGATATTGCTTGATCTGCTTGGTGCCTTCGGCAATTTTCTGGTCACTGTAAAAATACATTACAGCAAGTAGAATAGCGAGAATAACAGAGGTAATGATGGCAATTATGCCAATAGTGCGCCAAGAATTTTTATGTTTTTTGAGTTCGGCAGAATTATCATATGTGGAATTGTCATATGTGGAGCTATCATCTGTAGGATTATCAAAAAGGTTTCCAGCGGGTACCTCAACAGGATTGTCGATTAGACTCTCGACTGGGTTGTCAATGGCACCATCAAGATTTGAGCTTTCGGCGGAGATATCTTCAGCAGGAGTATTTTCGGCTATTGCTTGATTTTCACGAGCTGCATCATCTAGTTTTAAATCCATAGCGGCAAGATCAGTAGCTGGAGTTACATCCTGTAACTTCGCGTCTACTGGTTCGGCGCCTAATACGCTTGCGTCTGGGTGGCCTAAGTCTTCTGAGTTTAAATTTTGTGTTTTTTCGAAATTATTGTCCATTTTTTCCTCTCTTTATATCACTCTTGATATTTCATCTAATGTAGTTTCACCGCGGAGGCAGGCAAGAATACCTTTTTGCTCCAGAGTAATCAGACCGGCTTTCCTGGCGGCTTTTTCAATAGCCGTAGTATTAATATCCTCAACGTCGCCGCGAATAAATCTCTGAATATCCTCAGTGACATTAAGCTGTTCCATGATAACCTTACGACCTTTGTACCCAAACGGATCATCCTGACCAGTTGGAACTGGCTCGTACAAAGTGAAATTATCTCGATCGAGCGTAAAGCCGAGCTGCTCGGCGATAATCTCGTCAGAAAGTCCTTCAAGCTTAGATAAAACGAAATTTCGAGTAGCCTCATCGGGGTTGAATTCACGTTTATTTTCGGAAAGACTGCGCACGAGACGCTGAGCCATCACCATACGAATGGAGCTAGAGAAAATTGGGTTGGTGCCAATGAGGTCGATCATGCGAGAAAAAGCCGCCGCAGTAGAGTTGGCGTGGAAGGAACTCAGTACGAGGTGGCCGGTAATGGAGGCCTGAATGGCGGTTTTGGCAGTGTCGCCGTCACGAATCTCACCAACCATCACGACGTCCGGATCAAGACGGAGAATGGAGCGGAGGCCGTCGGCAAAGGAGCCACCATCAGTTGTATTAACTGGGATCTGAGAAATTCCAGAGATGCCGTACTCGATCGGATCCTCAAGCGTGATAATTTTGCGATCAGTAGTATTGAGCGCGTTAATCATGGAGTAGAGAGTAGTGGACTTACCGGAACCAGTAGGACCAACCATGAGAACGAGGCCACGAGGATGAGAAATTACTTCATTGATTTCGGCAAGTTCGCGATCAGAAAGTCCTAAGAGATTTAGATTAAGCAAAGACTCATCAAAGTTAAATAGACGCATGACAGCATCCTGGCCATACATAGTCGGCACAGTTTCGACACGGATATTTAAGAGGTGCGAGGAACCGTTGCGGAAAATATCTTTTTGCATGTGGCCAGATTGTGGAGTTTTGGCAGCAGAAGAAATACCAGCGCGAGAGCCAAGTTCGCCCATGAAGACACGATAGCGATCACGTTCAAGATTGGCGACTGGGTGAAGAATACCATCGACACGCATACGGATACGAATGGATTCACGGAGATTTTCGATGTGAATATCAGAGGCGCCGAGCTTATCTGCCTGATCGAGAAGAAAGTCGAAAACTTTGTCGGTACCGACCGAGTTGAGGGTCTGTGAAACTGAGGCAAGAGTTTCGGAATCACCGTCGCTGGCAATACGAATATCATCGTAGTGAACCTGTTTTGGTGGATCATAACGAAGCATCATCACCTGGTAGGCGCTGTTTGAAATTAGGAAGAAATCGACACCATCACCGTTGACGTTGAACTTTTCGCTCAACTCTTTGATGGTGCTACGTGGAGTCTGACTAGTGACCATGAACTGGTATGGCTCCCCATTGCCACCTTTTTGGAGCGGCAAGATATAGTCAGAGTGCATCTTTTGGATGTCGATTAGGTTAAAAAGTAAAGGCAATGTCTCTTCGATTGGGCGCGTGTCAAGATATGGCAGCCCCAAAGTCATGGCTCGCGCAGAGGCGGCCTGCTCTTCATTTGCTCGACGTTGTTCTTGAATTTGTTGCTCGTTCATTGAGCTTATTATAGCATAAGCGAGATATGGCGGTGTTTGCGATTTTAATTATTGTGGAATAAACTGACTTAGCATGGTGAGAAAGGTGCCGTCCGTGATTTTATGAATTTAATTATTATGAAATAAGGTAGCCAACATGCTAATAGTTGCTAATAACTTGATCTTGATTAGATTATTTTTTTGGGAACCATGGTAGGCAGCGATTAACCTTCTTGCAGTATTCAGTATATGGGGCACCGTAGAGTTTGGTGAGCCATTTTTCCTCAGTATGTTTCATAAGAATAGTGAGATAAGCCCAAAAAATGAAAAAGAGTAGAAGTGTGAGGAGGAGCGAGCCAGAACAGAGGAGTGCGCCAGTACAAAGAAGAAGCCAGGCGGAGTAGATTGGGTTGCGCACAATAGAGTAGACGCCGGTAGTAAGGAGTCTGTTTTCTTTAATGGCTTTGGTGATTTTGATTTTGATGGCAAGAATATAAATAATAAGACCAAGCAAAATGATGAGTACGCCAAGGGTGGTAAAAAATATTGAAAGTGGAGTGTGTGGAGGAAAGACATCTCTGAGGGTAAAGGACTGTGAGGCTGACTGGTCTGCTATATTGCCAGTTGTTCGTCCAAACAAGATCGCAATTATAGTGACAATGACAATACTAACAACATAGACCGGCCCCACACCCATAACTGGTAGATGTATTTTTTGAGACTGTTTCATATAATTAAGATCATCCTGTGTTACGACATCTAGTGCGTCGCTTTTTCTTTGCTAAAATGATATCTATCTTCGAAATAATTTTCAGTATAATTATTAAAATCAAATATTTCGTTTGCTTCTTTGTTTAATTTCTCAATATATGCGATATAGCCTTCGTCTGTAAATATTTCCAAACCTAGCTCCTCGCAAACCCCTTGAATATGACTCTTAGCAGCTTCAATACCACCTTCATCCGCCATTATTTCTGCCTCGAAATGAAAACTATTACCAGGAACCTCAACAATAGCGAATTCAATATCATCGTAATTATAAACTTCAGTTATTCGTTCGCAAAGCATACCTTTTTTATAACCAAGCGCAGCATAAATCTGTACCAGAGTATCAAAACTACCGCGCTCGGTAAAAACTGAGAGTTCCTTACGGTGGTTTGAACTTGTCCAGTCGCCAAGCTTTACGATAATCTCTGGTTCACCATTTGTTATACGAAGGCGAATATCTTTTTTGCGATGCTTCAAACCATCACCAAGAAAAGTAGAATAATCAATTAGAACTCGATGTTTAGTTGTGACCTTCTCGCCATATTCGTCAAAAAATGCCTTCACTTTTTTCACTTGTTCATTAGATAACGGTCCACTATATTCAACTTCAATATTTTTAGTCATTTTCTCCCTCCAATCTCCACAAAAGAAATATCAGCCGTGTCATCATATATAATATATAGCATTTTTTGCATAAAAAATGGTGATTCTCGAAATTAAATCACCTTTTAGTTTTGCGTCTAGAATCTGATTTTTCACAGGTTTCCCTGTTGGTGAGCCGGGTGGGACTTGAACCCACGACACCAAGCTTAAGAGGCTCGTGCTCTAACCAGCTGAGCTACCGGCCCGACTCGTAGATATAGTACCACTTTTTAGTAGTTTTGTCTATAAAATCAGATTATTTTTCTCCATCACACATAAAAAACGGCTTCCGCCGCTAAGTATGGTACACCCGGAGGGATTCGAACCCACGACCCTCTGTTCCGAAGACAGATGCTCTAATCCACTGAGCTACGGGTGCAACATCTTTAGTTTAGCACATATTGCGCAATTTTTCGATTTCATGAATCCACGCGACGCGCCTTAAGAACTATATGAGATTAAAACCGTATGTAGATTATAGATAATTTTATGAGTTTCTGGGATACAATAGAGTTATGAGCGATTTCCTGAATAATTTTATGAACCACTTTTCCTCTAACTTTTTTCAGATTATACATATTTTATCCTTAATTATTATGGGACTGGCGTTTATATTTGGGATTACCGTATTTTTTGGGGCGCCATACGTACCGAGTTTGGAGGCGGAGATTCGCAAAATGTTTAAGAAATTATATCCGCTTAGTAAGAAGGATTTATTGATCGATATGGGATCGGGGGACGGAGTGGTTTTGAAAGTTGGGGCTGAAATGGGAGCACAGACGCTTGGCGTTGAGTTACATCCAGTTCTTTCCTTCCTCTCCAGGATTCGCCTTCGCAAGATAAGGCCATTGCCGAAGGTGGTTTGCCAAAATTACCTAAATTATAAGTTCCCAGAAAATACGACTGTCGTATACACGTTTAGCGACTCGCGTGACGTGGAGAAGATTTTTCAAAAAGTTCAACAAGAGGCGACCAGACTTGGTAAGGAACTATATTTTATTTCCAACGCATTTGATATTCCGGGCGTAAAATACGAAAAACTTTATCACTCGTTTTATCTCTATAAAGTAAAACCTAAGAATTAAATAATTCCGATCTTAATTCTAAAAAAGTTCCCTAGGGGAACTTTTAATTACTTATTGCGTTTGCGTTTCTCGCTGTGTTTGTGATTATTATTACGATTAAGCTTTGAAATCACAATCTTCTTTTTCTTAACTGCCATTTGTGCCTTTCTTTATCTGTTATATTTTAACATAATTCCCTGGTACTGACTAGGGTAAAATCTTTTGGAAGAAATATCCCCAGCAAGACGCTGGGGACTCTGGTAGCTTTTGGGGCTTGAATTAAGTGATTCAGACGCCAGATGCTGCGACCTAGCCATTAAGATATAGCTTAGCCGTCCGATTCTGAGTCGTCAGGATTCTGAACCGTCAGGATTCACATCCTTAGAATTATCGTCGCGTTCATTGATCAGGATATTGCTGTAGGCGGTGCGTAGTTCGGCCCAGACCGCATTGAAGCGCGCCTTAATGGCGCTGTCTTCCCATTGGCCATAATCCTTTTCCCTGAGTCGCTGCATAACACCATAAATTTCAACGATTTCATCCACGGGATACGATTCCGACCAATGCTTGTTTCTGTTCAGTTCATCAAACTTCCGGCAGACATCCGAGAGGTCGTCGATCCATTCCTGTTCCGACTTAAATAAACTGCGCCGAGCATTGAAGGTGGCATTGCTGACACCAGCCAGATGGACCTCTTCAGTCTTAAAACTGTAGAGCTTATTGTCTCTGGTGCGGACAATCAGATCTGCGCTGTCGTCATCACCGAGAATCTGGATAATGGAGCCTTGAAGCTGAGTGGTGGAGTCTAATGCCTTTCCCAGAGTGACCGTACCGTCCGGATTAACCGTACCTAAGGAATCGTCTGAGTTATCTGCAGCTTCCTCCGATTCAGGTATCGCTATCGATTTAATCTCGACAGTGTCGTTCAGACCATAGGTCTTTCTTCTACCAGTCAGGTAGAGGCCGATGATCTCACCATTTTCCTGCATGATGTACTTCTTGCCGTTGACTTTCGATGCCTTGTATTCCATATCTTCCCCTTTCCTACGTCAGAGCCCGTGGCTTGCGATGAGGTTTCCTCATACTCTGACAAGATACAAAAAGACTACCTAAAATGTACGTAGCACACCTAGGTAGTGTATCTAAGCATTATTATTATACAATGTAATATGCTTTTTGTCAATCTATGTTAAAATTAGGTATTATAACTCACAAAAGAGGAGGAAAAATGTTGAAAATTGAAGAAAATGTGCCGATCCGAAATCTTGTAACCATGAGAATTGGTGGACCAGCACGCTTTGTGATTACCGTAACTTCAAAGGAAGAGATCCCAGAGGCGTTTCAGTTTGCCAAGGAACGCAATCTACCAGTTTGCGTACTCGGCGGCGGCGCGAATACCTTTGCAAAAGATGAGGGGTTTGACGGAGTGATTATTCTCGATCGCATTATGG
>JAEHON010000033.1:0-15425 GCA_016112465.1 Candidatus Saccharimonadota bacterium
TGGCGAGAGCGANAGACCGCAAGTAGTTGAGATACTCGGAATGCCGGTCGAAGACTTTGACAAACTGTTCCAATGAAACCTGGGACCCTACTTATGTAGGGTCTTTTGTAATTCTAAAAGTTTTTAGTCCTTTGAGCTTTTTAGTCCTGAGGATTTCTTGACTAAAGAAATTTGTGCACTAAAAATCCCCACTTGCGCGGGGATTTCGTGATTATTTCCTAAGTCCGAGTTTTGCGACTGTACCTTTGTAGAGTTCGAAGTCGGTTTTCTCAAGATACTTTAGAAGACGTTTGCGGCGACCAACCATCTGCATAAGTCCACGGCGAGCCATGAAATCGTGCTTGTTAGCCTTAACGTGCTCAGTTACTTCTTTGATACGCTCAGTTAAAATAGAAACCTGAACCTCTGGAGAACCGACGTCCTTTTTATCACGGGCAGTAGCAGCAATTGCCTTAGCTTTATTCTCTTTTGTAATCATATTGGAGAGATTATACCACGGAGTAGGAGTTTCTACAAGAGCTCATGTTTGATGAATTTCTTCTGCACTCATAAAATCCGCGAGCTTAGTGGCGGCAGCAATGTCAAAGTCGCCGATCTTGGTGCGACGAAGGGCGGTGAGGTAGGCGCCAGTATTTAAGGCCTTGCCTATATCTTCACCAAGAGTGCGAATATAGGTGCCGCTAGAAACGTGTGTGCGAATCACGAGATCTGGATAGTGGTAATTGAGGATTTCGATGGCGTAAATTTCGACGGTGCGGGTTGGCATCTCTACGGTTTCACCACGACGGGCAAATTGATAAGCGCGCTGGCCATTGATTTTGACGGCAGAAAAACTCGGAATGGTTTGCTGGATCTGGCCGATAAATTTCTTGATTGTCTCCTCGATCTCATTGCGATCCGGGAGGCTTTCTCTTGGAGTTTCAGGTACAAAATCAGTGATTTCACCTTCGGGATCACCTGTAGTGCTAACCTTGCCGAGATGGATTGTGGCCTCATACCACTTATCGAGCTTGAGAAATTGATTAGAAAGTTTGGTGGCTTTGTTGGCGAGTAAGATCAGAAGACCAGTAGCAAAGGGGTCGAGTGTACCAGTATGGCCGACTTTAACCTTCTTGCCAGCTTTTTTAGAAAGCACACGACGAACGCGAGCAACCACACCAAAGGAGCTGAGGCCATCTGGCTTATCAATTAAAATGATGTCACTTGGGTTGATTTCGGCTTCAATTTTAGCCATTTTTTCATGGCTGACCACTGAATTTGAGATTTTGGGATTATTTTCTGTCATTTCCTACCATCATAGTGGATTTTTCTGCAATGTCAAAACTAGTAGCTGCCTGGGATATGAAATGCAGATGGATCGGCCTTGACTGGATTAGCGGCCGGATCGGCTGGGGTCTGCGGCTGAGCTGGCTGTGGGGTAGGCTGAACTGGAGTCTGCATTTGTGGCTGAGCTGGAGCTGGGATAGGCTGAGCTGGAGCCTGCATTTGTGGTTGAGCTGGCTGAATAGGCTGAGGAGCAGGTTGTGGAGTAGGCTGTGAGATAGGCTGTGGGGCTGGCATAGCTGGTGGCATGAATGGAGGCGCGGCCTGATCGATAATTACTGGGGCTGGAGCTGGCGGCAGGAATGATTCGGGCTGGAGAAAATCCGGGATTGGAGTGCTGGTGGCTGGTGGAGTGGTTTGTATATAACTATCCATTGGCTGCTGCGATTGAATTGGCTCTGGGACGGATTGAATCGGAGTTTGCATTTGTGGTTGAGCTGGCTCTGGAACAGGCTGAACTTCTGCCTGTATTTGTGGTTGAGCTGGCTGGACTGGCTGAGGAGCAGGCTGTGGGATAGGCTGTGGAGTAGGTTGAACTGGTTGTGGAGCAGGCTGTGGGATAGGCTGTGGAGCAGGCTGGGATGGATCCTCAGGGAGAACCGGCATAGCTGGAGTTTGGTACTCTGGGACCACATTTGAATATTCAGGATTTGGGTAGGCCTGATTTTGTGGCATTTGCGGCAAAGCAGGCGCAGAAAGCGTTGCAAGATTTTGGCCCTGCTGGTAATTTGTAACCGGTTGCTGGCCAACAGCAAGCGGATAATTTGGCGTAGTATTTTGATTAAGAGACTGATTGATGTAGTTGGATTGATTGATCATTCCCTGATAGCCGATTGGATTCTGAATCGGGGAAGGCTCAGCGAGGGCTTCATCCATCAGACGACTCATGTCTTCACCGGAATCTATGACCGGTTCGGCGATGGTGTGACCATAAATTTCAGGGTTTGAAGCTGGTTGAGGACGGAAGACTGGCTGGGCTGGCTGAGGAGCAGGCTGAATTGGTTGTGTAGCAGGCTGAACAAATTGAGGAGTTGGCTGATATTCGGCCTGCATTTGAGGCATCGGCTGAATCTGTTCTGGTTGAGGTTGCACAGGTTGATATTGCTGTGGTTGCGGCTGTACTGATTGATATTGCATCGGCTGCGGTTGTGCTGATTGATATTGTATCGGTTGTGGTTGAATATATTGAGGCTGCGCTGGGGCTGTTGGAATGGTTGGATTTTCTGGTGCAACTGAAATGTTTGGAGTAGGAGAATTTTCTGGCGCGACTGGAATATTTTCCGGTGCGACAGGGATATTTGGAGTCGCCACTGGTGCTTCTGAGGATGTTGGGATATTTTCTGGTACCGCTGGGATATTTGGAGCTATAGACTCAACAGGGGCGGCTGGAATGACATTTGGTGCTACTGGAGATTCTGAACTCAGCATTGAATCGGTGAGGCGAGCTAAGTCGTCCATTACGTTCGAGGCGGCAACCATAGGGTTTCCCGGGAGTGAACTACCTGAGGGAGAGGACTGAGACTGGGAAGTCTGATTCTGTTCAAACATACGTTCAAGTTCTTGTTCCGGAGTGAGTTGCGGAGCTTCGGTGGAGTCCTGCGAGGCTACTGAAACTTCTGGCGTGGCGGCTGCGGTTGCCGGGGATTCCTGAGCTACTGGAGCTTCTTGTGTTTCTTGGGCTGCTGGAGCTGCTGGCGTTTGAGTGGTGATTGGGGATTGGGTAGCAAAAGGATTTTCAGCAGCTACAGCTGGACTTTCAGCTTTCAAAATATTTGAGGAGATTAGCTGCTGGTCGGCGCCGGCTTCCATGAGTTTTGAAGCGACCGCCATGGTGGTTGGCTTGGTGCGATTATTCGAAAAGCGTTCGGTGGCAGAAAGAATACCAGTGAGCAGGGCAGTGGCAACTTCTTGTGGGGTATTGTCGATTTCAAGCTCGCTAAGTAAGTCATAGACCATTTCACAAACGGAAGATTTTGATGGATCACTCCATTCAAGATCCGCAAAGCGACCCGGCACGCTGGAGGTAATATTAATCGCCATAGCATCATGCATGATACGTCCATATTCAGAAAGGGCGGAATCAATTTCACTACCGGAATTAACGTTGAAGACAATCACGAGGTCAACATTATAGTCACTATAGGAGTATTCGAGATCCTCTTTTTTGATTTGACCCTTGTATGGGGTGATAAGGATTTTGACATAATCACCTTCAACCTGATAGATAAGGTGGTCGGCCTTCGACTTATTGAGGGCGATGATAAAATCTTGCAAGCCACTAATGTCTTTTTGGAAGGTTTCTTCAGGGCGTAAAAATTCAAGCGCGTTTGGAGTCTGACCTGAGTAAATAGCCGTGACATGTTTTTTCTGCTGGTCTAGAACAAAGGCTAGGGCGATGGCAGCAGAAATCTCATCAACGTTCGGATCCTTGGAGAGGGCGATCAGAATATTGGTGGCATGCTGGATCTTTTCAGCGACTTTAGAGACGGCGTCTTCTGGATTCAGACCAAAATCAGAGCCACCGCCCGGATGTGGTGCCTTCATGGCAGCATCTACCGTGCTTGAAGCAGGTGTTTTTGGTTGATTATTTTGCATTCCAGAATCCATTTTTGTGTTGACCTATTTTATATAAATTTAGCATAAGAGTTTTGTTTTGACAAGTTTGAAGGCGAGACATCTATCTTGCTTTAGAAAACTTTAATGTAAGTTTTGGACCTTTGTCTTTGGTTTTTAGTCAAGAGTCCACGCGCTCGACGTGGACCCATTTCAGTTTTTAGTATCGTGGTGCAAGTTCGCGCTGATAGACGACTTCCGCAATGCCCGAGCGCTGGGCCTGTCCCATGCCCCAGTAGTAGGCGTCTGAACGGAGGTTGAAGATTTCACCTGGTGCGACTGAACCATCATTGGCCGTGAAGTAATAGGTATCGCCTGGAAGATGCCTGAAGGAAGTGCCAAGTTCACGAGAGCCTGCGTTGTCACGAGTTGCAATACCGCCACCATGGTTGGCGCCGCCGGTGCGCCTCAAGGTGAGACTCTTGGCAAAGACAGGACCGTTAAAGACGAGAGTTTGCGAACAGACGAGGGCTGAAGGTTCAGCATAGGTTGAACAGGTGTTAAGATTGTTTGGTGCATTATCTTCATCGAGAATGAGCCAGGCATCAATACGAGTCACCTGATCTGATACGTTAATTTGTTTGGCAAAGATGAGGATCTGAGGAAGTTTGGTGATGGAGTTTGTAGCTATATCGGCATAATTATTTTGTATGGTGGAAGAGGTACCTTCACAGTAATATCCAGAGGTGGCATAGCAGATATTCTGATCAATATTGAGGGTACCGTCGACATAGAGAACGAGAGTGTTATTCTTTGAATCGTCGGCGGAAAGAGTTTTGTAGAGACTATTTTTCATCACACCAAGTGTACTGGCGGCGTTTGGATTATAATCTGGAAGACTAATTTGTGAGAGATTGACATCACCTTTGATATAAGCATTCTGTAAGCCAGTGTCGTGCGTGGTGATTTTGAGGCGACTGATTTTTTCAATATTATCACGGTATCTTGCCTTGAGGCGGGCTAGTAAGCTTGATGGGAGTCCTGGAACACCGGAGTAGCCAGTACGGCCGCGACTTGCGACAGTGAGATTATTGCGGCTATCATTAAGATTGGCGCCACCAGTTGGAACATCAAAGCGATAGCCCCTTTCATAACCAAGGGAGGCACCAGAGCCAAAGCCTGAGACATTGCTGCCGGCAATTACGTGATATTCATCCCATGAGCCGAAAATCTTTTCAGTGCCATTTGGATAAGGATTGAAGCCGCTACCTGGCACTTTTTTACTGACGGAAGTTTCGATACTACCGTTGGTGTACATACCACCACCCCAAACTTGGAAGTTTGGTTTCTTGGCGATAGTAATGCAGGAGAGATCAGAGACGTTATATTTACTTTCGTCACCACCATTCATGGCTGGACCACTGATGTTTTCATCAACTGTATTGGTGGTACCGACATGAGAGGAGGCTGGCCAGATCGAGGTGGCAGTACAGTATTTAAAGCCAATATATTCTTCATTGTCTGGGATAGTGCGAGAGAAGGTGCCGGTATTTTTACTTTCACCACTATAGTTGCCACTGGCGTTCATTGGACCATTGATAGTATTAACGAGATTACAGTTGGAAATGCCGTAGTACTGACAGACGTCCTGAGCGGAGCGTTCGTTGCCAGAGAAGGTGTTTGGATTGGCATAGATTGGGAGAATCATTTCATAAATACGGAAAGTTTCTTTGCTGGAGGTAACAGTGGCATAGGCGTTCTTAGCAACAACATCGTTTTGCCTTGGCAGAATATGATAGGAACCACCGATGTCAACCTGCTCGCCAGCAAAAGCGATATCCTCGGCATCGATGAAGCTAGTGACATAGGTATTGAAATTATATGGAACATAGACCTTGGACTCAGTTTCTTTGGTGCCGCGGTTTTCGGTGGTGAGCGGAAACTCATATGTATAGGTTGGCTTGTATCTTGTGTCTTCACCATGGTGACAGGAGCCACTGGCGCGACAGGAGACGTAGTTTTGGCCCCATTCGGTTCTTGGGTCACTCGAGGTGCCAGCAGTGTCATATGAAGTCTGTTTGAAATGATTTTCATATGCCTCGTCGCGTTCACAGCCACATCTAACGACATACTGAGTGGTGTAGGAAACCCAGGTGCGAATGTCGTCGTAGCGCAAACCTTGTGAAATCACGCTGCCGACTTCAGAATTATTGGTGGTGCGGCTGGCGGAATTACAGTTGGTGATACCGGTGGCGAAACCTGGAATCTGGAAACCATTCTGGATGCCGCGGTTGTTACCGTTTATGAAAATCGGTGAGTTACAGAGATAATCTGGGTTCGGGTTGCCAGTTGGGGATTCCGTAGTGAAGCCATAATCGGCAGAAACAATACCGTTACCACGGATTTGGTGCTGAGTATGGGCATGTACGGTGCGCTGGTTGCCGTCAAGTAATTCAGATTGACCGAAGAGATAACGACTATCCTCGCTGCCGTTGCGTTTTGCATAAATTTGGAAATGATTTTCTTTGTCTGGAGTTGGGCGACCTTGCAGGTTGCGGCCAACTCCTTGTGCGGTATAACACATGGAGTGCTTGAAACGGACTGAGTCTCCCGGCCGAGCCAGGACATAATTCTTCCCCTTTGTAGTGTTTTGCCAGTTACGGAAATCTAGGGTACCAGTATAGGAGAGGTTGATGACGCCGGATTCGGCAACAGTGTTGCCTTTGTATGGCGAGGTTGAGACGCCAGGAAGATCACGACCACAGTTGAGACTGCCAGCCGTCGGGGTTGGCGGGATAATTTTATCATTACAAGTCGGGTCGTTCGGATCGCAATCAGGCTTCTTCTCTGCGTCCCAGGAGCAGAACCAGGAGAATTGCCCCTCTTGCCACCTTTTTTCAGCAGCCTCCTCATTATCGGTCTGATTAGTACGCTTTAGGTATTTAAAATATTCGCTTTTTGCCTCATTATAATCAGCATGATGATCAGATCGATTAACGTATCCCTTTTCAGGTGGAACGTTTCTATTTCCATCCCAGAAATAATGAAATTTATGGGGACCATAACCTTTGCCAATTGCTTGGTATGGTGGTTGATTTTGAAATATATGGCCGATAAATACATATATATTATCAGCATCACCACAACCGGTGATAACCTGGGGATCACCCTTCCACGAAATATTGCCCCCCTGTCCACTATTTATACTTATGCCAAATTTACCCCTTAGCCAATTATATGTAATCCTATTCACGTCGGTTCTGATTTCTTCTTTAGGTATTTTTAACCATTCTCCACCACCACCTGTACCATTATCTTCACCATTGCGATTAAAACTATTATAGCAAGTTCCATCCGATGACTTAGGACATGCTCCTGCAGATTGAGAATCCCCTCCTTGTTTTCCGCCAGGATTTTGTGGAGGATCGACAGCAAAACATTTTGCTGAAAATATAAATGCCCAGGCCAAAATTGCCATAATTCCGAGAATCTTTGTGTTAGTGCTTCTTGAAGTCATATATTCAAAATTAATTAAAAATACCTTTTAAAAAGTATATAACCAAAAGCAGAATAAATCAAATGGGAAGGCGCCTGAAAAATTCCAGGCGCCAGGAGACGAACAAGAAGAGTAGCAGACAATATTACTGTCTCAATTTGATACCTTATAACGTTCTGCAAATAGTATGACTTTTGCATTTTCCTTATCAACCCCGGGGATGGGCATTTCTTTCCAAAAAGTATCTTCCCCAAGTTCTTTGACGAGGGTATGGTCCTCCGTATAATAACGCATAATCATTTCGAGGCTTTTAAGCACTGCTTCATTGATATAAGCGTCATTTGTTCCGGTGATTCGAATTTTCTGACCTTCGTAGCCGGGCTTAATTCGAGCCTGACCATTTGCATTTACTCTTGTACCGTCAGATAATCTACAGGTTGCGTTAAACATTACCCCACCATACGCGCTACCATGTTTGTCATTATCGAACCATACAGAGTTAGCAAGGGCAATATCCAGGTAGAGCACGGCGCCAGCATCCGGGTCGTTATCGAATTGAATCTTATGATCATGGATTAAGTATAGTCCACTTCCGTACATCTTCTTTTTTCCAAACCTTCTTGCTGGGGAGCCTGGATCTGCGAACATGTATGCGTAGCTATTTTTCTGTTCTGGAGTAAACTGCTTCAGGTATCCATACAGATCAAAACTATTGTCGCTTCTCCAGAACGGCTGAGTATCCCATAACGGCCTATTGGTTATCGGATTGATTGCAGGCCAAGGATGATTCTCGGAAGTGGTCTTGGTGAAATAGATATCCCCCGGCGACATATGTGCAGATCCATCCGGTTCTGGCACTACAGGATAGTGTATCCTGTCATCAAAACTGGCCGTTTCGATTTCAAGCTCTGCGCCAAGATAACTCGGTGTCTTTGCAACCCCATTCGGAAGCAACCAGTCGCTCGACTTATACACTTCCTCCGGATACATTTTCGGTTCCTTCATTCTGCGGCGGCTTCCATCGCTATTGATGAGCGTATTAACAATTTTCTCATCTTCGATGTAGCCACCAGAGACACGGTGAAAATCACTTGAGAATAAATTCCCGCGATAGGTGGGGATGGCGTATTTCGAAGCGCCGTCCTGTAAATCACGCTGAATGACGACCTGACCATTCGAATCAACTTCGGTGTAGGTCTTGCCGTCGCTGAAAGCTGCTGTGCCAATCGAGGTTTCCTGCTTAGTGGTGTTTGCATCCGAAGATGCGTCAGTAGTTGCGGCGGATGTCGTGCCGGCAGCCTTACTAGAAGCGCTGCGTTTTACAACACCTGCATAAACCGTCTGTGCGCCAAAATTGAGCGCGCCAAGCGGGATAGTGATAGACGTTGCACTCATGCAAAGTGCAATAACGGTTGCCAACGGTAACAAATTCTGCTTTTTCATGTTACACTCCTTTCAAAGAACCCTCGGGGACCTTCCCCGTAGTTGCCGCGATTCTACAATATTTTATAATTATAGTCAAGTATAAGCTTGATGAATCTTGAGATTTTACATGTTTAAGAGGTTTACACACATTTTGATTTGTCTAACCAATAGATCCGCGCTGAGACCTGCGCCTTTTTAATGTGGAGAGTTTGCGGAATTTAGGATAAAATAGAGCCATGCCAGAGTTACCAGAAGTTGAAACAATTCGCCGGGGGCTAGATCAGTTTATTTTGCGAAAACACGTACAGACCGTGCAGGTTTTTTGTGATAAATCTTTTATCGGCCCGAAGGAGGTGATTTTTGGGCAAGAAATTATTGCTATTCGCCGTTTTGGGAAGGCGCTGATTTTTGATTTTTCAAACGGAGTTTCGATGATGGTACATCTGAGAATGACCGGGCAGCTAATTTTCCGAGCTTTCGGCGAGGAGTCCGGCAAGGATTATCGAGAGATGATTGAGGCTGGTGATTTCAAAACCTCGCTTTATGACGAAAAAAGTTTTGCGGGCGGCCACCCGACGGATAGTTTCTTCTCGGAGCTACCAAACAAGCAAACCCGCGTGTCATTCGCCCTTGAGAACGGAACCTTATATTTTAACGACCAGCGAAAGTTTGGGTTTTGTAAGGTCCTAGAGACTAGCGAGGTGATGCAGGATAGTTTTATTAAGAAACTGGCCAAAGAACCATGGCAAATGAGTGTGGCGGAGTTTTCTAAAAACCTGGCAAGACACAAGAATGCGGAGATAAAACCAACTATCTTGGATCAGACAGTAATTGCCGGGCTTGGTAATATTTACGCGGATGAGGCGTTGTTCCTAGCTAAAATTCATCCGGAAAGATTGACCGGATCGCTTAGAGAAGCAGAGATTTCTGACTTATTGGAGGCGGCAAAATCGGTGATGCAAGCCTCGATTGATTCTGGCGGGAGTACGATGGCAACTTATGTGAAGGCGGATGGCACACGAGGGGATTACCTACAGAAATTTGCGCAAGTTTTTCGCAGAGAAGGTGAACCTTGCAATCGCTGTGGAACGGAAATTATTAAAATAAAGGTGGCAGGTCGCGGCACACATCTTTGCCCACATTGCCAACAGAAGAATCTATGATTTATTTAATTGATGGAGACGATCGCAAAAAAGCTGAGTCGAAAGCGAAGGATTTTTTGGGCGAAAATTATGAAGTGATTGACGCAGAGAGTCTAGAAAAGGCAGATTTGGTGTCGATTTTCCAGGGTACGACGTTGTTTTCTGAAACGAGAAAAATCTTAATCAAGGATTTGGGGGCAAAGAAAGAATTATTTGCAGAGCTTCCAAAATATCTTGAGACTGAACACCGAATCGTGATTTTAGAACAGAAGATCGACAAGAGAAATGCCATCTGCAAGGAACTGGCTGCTGTAGCGAAGAAAAATCCTAAACTCGTGAAGATTGATGAATTTAAGATTACTGAAGAGGTAGACAAATTCTTAACTTTTCGCGTATTTGATATTGCCTTGACCGACGGAAAGAGAGCGGTAAAACTGCTACGTGAGGCTGAGGAGAATAATAGTCCATACCTCACAGTGGGGTCCTGGACCAAGAAGGCAGTGGATTTACTGGCGGCCAGACCAAATGGTGAACGCGAGAAACGCATCGTGAAGAAACTCGCCGAAATTGACATGATGCTAAAACAAACTAGTTTTTCAAAAGAGCCTTGGCTTTTGCTGGAAACTTTTTTACTAGAATTATCAGACAAAAAATAGGGCGCTGGGCCCTATTTTAAAGATTAGTTAAGCTTTCTTGGCAGTTGCTTTTTTGGCGGTTGCCTTTTTTGCAGCAGTTTTCTTAGCGGCAGGCTTCTTTGCAACAGCTTTTTTCACAGTCTTTGGAGCTTCTTTAACTTCAGTTTTTGCAGCCTTAGCGATTTTAACTAAGTTTGCTTTGCGGCGAGAAGCGGTATTTTTCTTCAAAAGACCTTTCTTTGCAGCTTTGTCATATTCAGACTGAGCTTTTGAAAGATTTTCAGGAGTTGGTTCAGCCTTGAAAGCTTTGAGAGCGGCCTTAATGAACTTTTTAATTTGTTGATTCTGCGCAGTGCGTTTGACTGCTTGGCGTGCTGCCTTTTTTGCAGATTTGATAATCGGCATTAATTTAATTCCCTGTGATTTTTAATAATATTCTTTTGACATATTATACATGATATTTCAAGATTGTAAAGAAAACAGATTATTCGCTATAATGCTAGTATGAATGTATTTGAATCACTTGTTTTAGGTTTGACGCAAGGTCTGACCGAGTTTATTCCAGTGTCTTCTTCCGGGCATCTGGAGCTAGTCCAAAAATTATTAGGCGCCGGGAATCGTGCGGACGATTTTCATTTCTTTTTGGAACTGATTAATTTCGGAACCTTGTTTGCACTTCTAATCTATTATCGTAAGGAAATTGCGAAGATTTTTAAGCAAGTGTTTGTTAAACGTGACCTACATATGGCAATGAATCTTCTGATCACTTCAATTCCTGCTGGTCTGATTGGGCTGGTCTTATCAAAATTTATTGAGCAGCATAGTTTCTTTTCAGCACTCACAACAATTGCGGTTGCGATGGGAACTGTGGGCCTTTTGATGATTTTTGTAAATCGCTTGCCACACAAATCCGAGACAGACGAAAATAAATTACCTCATAAAAGGGCGCTTGTAATTGGCCTTGCACAAGTATTTGCTTTGATCCCGGGTGTTTCTCGTTCTGGATCAACGATTATTGCTGGTCGTGTAATGGGAATGAACTCTGCTTCAGCCGCGAAATATTCTTTCCTTGCTTCTCTCCCAATCATGACGGCAGTGTGCGGCAAGTCGCTGCTTTCAAATTCAAGTCGCGCTTATATTGCTGCAAACTGGCAGATGTTGCTATTTTCTAATTTGGTCGCTTTTGTCTCTGGTCTAATCGCTTTGAAGGTGGTGATGAAGTTTTTCAAGAAGGAAAATTCAATCCCAGCCTTTGGCTACTACCGAGTTCTGCTCGCCTGTGTGTTACTTGGTATTGTGATTTTTGCCTAGAGCTTGGATTAAAAAATCTACACTGCAGTGTAGATTTTTTATGGCTAAGACTTTTAGGCTAAAGTTTATTTTCTGAATCTAGCCTAGGTTTTGATTTTCTGAACCTAGACTAGAGTCTCTTATTCCTCGTCTTCAATGATTTGGATATGTGCATCCTTTAGCTGGTATTCATCAACGAAGGATGGAGAACTCATCATAAGGTCGATACCAGAGCCATTCTTTGGGAAGGCCACGATGTCGCGGATATTCTTTGTGTCGTTTAAGACCATGAAGATGCGCTCGATACCGAAGGCACAGCCAGCGTGTGGAGGTGCACCAAATTTGAAGGCATTAAGCATGCCACCAAAGCGCTTCTCGACGTATTCATGACCATAGCCAAGAATATCGAAGACTTTATACATAATCTCAGGGTTGTGATTCCTGACGGCGCCAGAACAGATTTCATAGCCATTCATCACCATGTCATACTGATCTGCGACGATGGCTAGTTTTTCTTCATCGGTTTCTGCAGCCTCAAGAGCGGCAAGTCCGCCTTTAGGCATGGAGAATGGGTTGTGACCAAAGTCAATTTTATGTTCGCCATCATTCCATTCGTAGAATGGGAAGTCGACAATCCAACAAAGGGCAACAATCGAGTCATCTTTAAGGTTGAAGTGGTCGGCAAAAGCGATACGGAGTTGTCCGAGGATTTTATTCACCTTGGCGCGATCATCAGAGCAGAAGAAGACAGCATCACCATCTTTAGCGCCAGTGGCTTCTTTGATTTTGGCAAGTTCTTCAGGTTGCAAGAATTTAGCAATTGGACTTTTTTCAGTACCATTTTCGTACATAATGTAGGCAAGACCGGAGGCGCCAAGTTTTCTGGCTTTTTCAGTAAACTGGTCGATCTGAGAACGAGTGAGGCTGGCGCCATTTTCAACACAGATAGCTTTGACACATGGACTCTGGAAGACCTTGAAGCTAGTGTCTTTCAAGATTTCCGTAAGCTCAATCATTTCCATACCATAGCGAAGATCTGGCTTGTCGACGCCATATTTTTCCATAGATTCCTGATATGAAATGCGTGGAATTTCTTCAGAGAAAAGTTTTTTGCCGGCGAAGTCGGTGACAAGAGATTTAATGAGTGGTTCGACGGTTTGCCTGACGGTTTCGCCCTTATCAATAAAGGACATCTCACAGTCTAACTGATAGAAGTCACCATAAAGACGGTCGGCACGAGGATCTTCATCGCGAAAACATGGGGCGATTTGATAGTAACGTGGCAGACCACCTACCATAAGGAGCTGCTTGAATTGCTGTGGAGCCTGAGGAAGGGCATAGAAGAGACCTGGTTTCAGACGGGATGGCACGAGGAAGTCACGCGCACCTTCAGGGCTGGAGTTCGCGAGAATTGGCGTGGTGACCTCGATAAAGTCGTGCTGGTCCATGTAATTTCTGAGGTATGAATAAAACTTGGCGCGGCGCTTCAAGGTCTTTTGCATGCTTGGACGACGCAAATCAAGATAACGATATTTGAGGCGAAGCTCCTCGCTGGATTCAGGGCCATCGTCGTGGGTATTGACTGGAGGAGTGTCGGAGCGGTTTAAGAGTTCAATGCTTTCGACCACGAGTTCAATGTCACCAGTCTCGATATTTGGGTTTTTGAGATCGGCAGCGCGCTCGCGGATGAGGCCAGTTGCAGAGATGACAAACTCATCGCGCAAAGATTCGGCGAGAGTGAAAGCTTGATTATTTTCTGGAGTGATGACTAACTGAATAATCCCCTGATGGTCGCGTAAATCAATAAAAATGAGGCCACCATGGTCACGGCGGGAATTAACCCAACCGGCAACAGTTACGGTTTGATTTAATTTCGTTTTCAATTCTCCAGACAATATTCTCATAAAAAAATAATACCACATCTTAGAGAATAGGGGAAACCTAAAGTTTCGTGGCTGAGTGTTGCCTAAAAAATACAGAAAATATCACAAAAAGATGTCACAAAAAATATCACCTCTAGGGGTGATATTTTCCTTATTTAATAATCGTGCTTGAAGATTTGCGTTTTTAGCTCTCAGGCTGAATCTTCAAGGAAGTTTGACCCTTCTAATTAGTAAATAATGAACTCTTGCCATGGGGCAGGAGGAATTTTCGACTTTTTGCGCGAAGATTCACGTTTAAGTCTACGCATAAGTAAAATTCTTACTCCGTTTAATTCTATTGCTCGCGACCGACCCACCTCGTAAGTCAAAATACTCTAGAATGACTTGTGGAAAAGAGCAATACCTGAGATTTTAGCAGAAACATTAAAAAAATGCAAGCTTTACAGGGGTGGGACTAGACCGGTATTTATAGTAAATGTCCATTTTACAGATACAGCTTATCCTTATTGCATTATTTCGTTTTGATATGGTAACTCTTTACAATACCGGTTGTTTTATGTTATAATATGAGATATGGAAGAAATTAATTTGAGAGATCTTTTGGCTTATTTTAAGAAGCATTTGATCTTGTTTGTAACTTTTGTAGTACTCGTTGTCACTGGCGGTACTTTTTATACTATTTTTGTGCAGAAACCTGAATATAAGGCTCAGGCAACCGTGATTTTGAGCTCGGATAAATCAAAAAATACCGTGCAAAATGAAATTAACGCCAACAAAAACTTGATTGATACTTATACCGAGGTGGTAAAATCCCACCGTGTACTTGATCGCGTGAAGCGTGANATGTTGATTGACGACTCTTATGAGCAGCTGGTGAAAAAGATTAATGTTTCTTCCCTTAAAGATACCGAGATTATTAGTATTTCTGTGGTGGATGCCAACCATTACCACGCATTTGAGCTTGCAAATAGTATTGCTGAGGTATTTACTTCCGAAATCGGTTTAATTTATAACGATAAAAGTGTCAACGTACTGGACCGCGCAGTTGAGCCACAGAAGCCATACAATGTGGATGTGGTGAAACAAGAGGCAATTTATCTTGCTGCTGGTGTGGTGCTCGCTACCGCAATTATCTTCCTCATGTTCTATTTTGATCGTACGATTAAAACTACTGAACAAATTGAGCAATTATTTAAGCTACCAATTTTTGGTAAGGTGCGAAAGTTAGAAACTGAAAAGCAGAAGGAAAAGCGCAAAAAAGAAGCTGAAAAACGTGCTAAGAAAGAGGCTAAGCAGGCTATGAAGCTTGAGAAGCAGCAAGAGAAACTAGCAAAGAAGCTTGCACGCGAGGAAGCAAAGAAGGCCTTAGATCTTGAGGCTGAGGAAACCGAATCGGAAGAATCCGACGAGGCAGAGAGTGAGACGGAAGAAAAAACTGAAGACGCTCCAGTGAAAAAAGTGGTAGAGATTAAGGCAGTTGGTAGAAAGATTATTGCTGAAGAGAAGGCACTTCAGGAGAAATTAGCAGCTGAAAAAGAGGCTGAAGAAGCCGAGATCGACGAAACTGAGAGCGACGAGATTGATGAAGATTCCGAGCTTGTACTTCGTGACAATCCAAAATCAAAGGTGAGTGAGGATTTCCGTACGATTCGTACCAGTCTTTACTTCTCTTTGAATA
>JAEHON010000033.1:15518-17976 GCA_016112465.1 Candidatus Saccharimonadota bacterium
AAATATGTACAGAAAACTACCGTGAAGAATTTAAACGTGATTACGCGTGGCGTAGTACCACCAAACCCAAGTGAGTTGCTGGACTCTAGCGACATGGAGGAGCTACTTAGTGAGGCGAAGGAGAAATACGATTACATTATCCTTGATGGCACTCCACTTGACGGACTTTCAGACTCTTTGATTCTGGCTAAGAAAACCGACCGCACCGTGGTTGTCTGTTCTGCAAATATCACCACGATTGAAGACTTGCAGAATTCAAAGAAGGCGCTTGAGGCGATTGACGTGAAGGTTTCCGGCGTTGTATTGAACCGTACCGTAGATGAACGTCGCGGCGACTACTACAACAAATACTACAGCTACTAGTTTGATGCGGGTGGGATATAATTAGACTATGATTGATTTACACTTACATATCCTGCCTGGCATTGACGATGGCAGCCGCTCGATGCAAGAGAGTATCGAGATGGCGAAGAAGCTAGTTGCACTAGGGTTTCGCGGAGGTTTCTGTACGTCACACTTCATTGCCGATAGTGAGCAGGCGGCTGACAATCAGAAGAAAAAGTTGCTCCGTGAAAAATTACAGAAGGAGCTTGATCGGGCCGGCGTGAAGTTTATTTTACTGCCTGGCAACGAAATCTATATCGATCCAAAAATGGTTGACCACCTGGTGGCAAAAAAATCATCTGCACTCGGCGGCGATTTTGAAGGCAAGAAAGGCGTTCGTTATCAGATTCTGTTTGAGCTGCCGTTTTATGCGGAAGTGCCGTTTTTGCGCGACATGATTTTTGAGCTGAAGGCACGTGGGATTACGCCGATTTTGGCACATCCAGAGCGTTACTTATTCTTGCAAAAAAATCCAGACGCCGCGGTGGACCTAGTTAAGCTGGGAGTAAAATTGCAGGGGAATTTTGGCAGCATTGTCGGGCAGTACGGCGGTAAGGCAAAAAAGACGTTAAAGATCTTATTGAAGCGACATTTAATTTCCTATCTTGGCACGGATATTCACCGAGCGGACGGTTCCCTGTTTTTGAAATTTGAGAAAGCCCAGAAGAAGATTTTGAAATACGCTGGCGAAGAGCATTATCGCAAGATAATTAAGAATGGCGAAGAATTAGCCGGGTTCTGATTTGATTAAGAGCGACGAAGAGCTAGATGGCTTCTGATTTTTTGGACGGCGAGGACGACGAGACAGCCAAAGGTGGCACCAAGCGTGTCGACTAAGACATCAAAAGGCTGTCCGGTGCGGCCAGGAACAAAAAGCTGATGAAATTCATCGGTGCAAGCATAGAGGGCACTAAATAGAATCGCTAGAGCGAAGAGTTTTGGTGATTGTTTTTGGCTTGAGTGATGTTTTAGTGATTGCTTTTTATTTGAGTGATGTCTTAAATTAAGGTAGAAGAGGAGACCTAAAATAGCGTATTCGGTAAAGTGGGCGGTTTTACGAACGAAGAAGATGAGGTTTTTGAGATCGAAAGCTGACGCCGATGTACTAGTTTTAAGATTTGGTACGAGTCCGGAAATTAGATTGACAAAGAAATTGCTTTGCGCGTTTGAAGAATCTGGACCGAAAGACGACATGGCAAAAATAAAAAGCATTTGAAAAATCAGGAGCGCCAAAAGAATGGTTGCGGTTTTTGAATGACTTTTTGGTGTGTTTTTTGAGCTCATGTTTTGATATTTAGTTTTGGAGATATTCCTGGAGCTTGGCCTTGGCGCGGTCGACAGAATCTTGATATGGATGCCAGACAAAGTGCTTTGGCTCAGGATAGGTGAAGGTGGAAGTGATGTCAGCCTTACCGTCAACGTCGATTAATTCGGTTTGCCAACTGGCGAGCGTGGTAAGCTGGCGCTGGACGAGATATTTGAGATCGTCACTAGTGAAGTTGGTCTGAATATTTTTGGCGATGGAGGCAAAAATCTGATCAATGCGATTGAGATCATTTGGACTAGTTTGTAATTTATGAAGCATTGCGGAAAGAATTTTTTCCTGATTGCGGCCGCGCTCACGGTCACCACCAGCCCAACTAATCGAAACGCGTTCCCTAGCAAAATCGAGAGCTTGATCTCCGTTTAGATGGTATGTGCCTGGTTCATAATGGCGCCTACCGTGATAGGTATTGACGACATAAGGAATCGTGACATCAACGCCGCCGAGCTGATCAATTACAGAAGAAGTAGCGTCAAAATTAATGCGGGCATAGTAGTTGAATTTGATGCCATAGAAGTTTTCGAGAGTATGGATCGACTCATTGACACCATAGAGGCCGGCGTGAGTGAGCTTGTCGAGCTTACCATTCATGGCGAGNGGAACATAAAAATCGCGAGGGGTGTTCAAAATGAGAATTTTATGTTTTTTGGGATTGAAGACCATGATGAGATTGACGTCGGAGCGGGCAGCAAACGGCAGAGTGTGGTCGCGGTTGTCGATGCCGCTGATATAGACCGTAAACGGAGAGTC
>JAEHON010000004.1:0-8636 GCA_016112465.1 Candidatus Saccharimonadota bacterium
CAAAATCATGCCTTTTGACTAGTCGGCATGATCAGCATTTATAAATTTATTTGGTACTTTTACAGACGGCTATACCCAGAATCTTCCCTGAAGTTTGGACATGCATCTTTGGTCCCATCGGTGGAGGTCCAGCAGTTGATGGTGGTATAAAAAGTCTTTCTGGTGGTATTGTTTTTGTCGTCATTTAATTGAACGGCAAATTCAGGATATGGGAAATAGGTATCTACTAGCTCAACACGACTTTCGACGCGGCGATAAAGGTCGTTGGCGCGCCCGGTAGAATCTACCCTTGCCTGTACGCCGGTAAAATTAATGGACTCGCGCCTCGAGTTATAGAGCGANATGGAGAAGTCGGTCTCTGGAGCACCGTATGGAAGACTAAGTAGGAGGAAGGTGGTGGCTGGGTTGCGATTTGTGGAGTTGCGNTAAGTGTTTGGAACTTCAAAGGTTACAGAACAGAAGAATGAGCCTTCATGACAATAGACTGGAAAGAGGTGATTACTGTTTTTGTCGAATGTATCGGAAACTTCATTAGCGGCAAATTCAGTCTTCCATTTATCACTATAAGTTGGCTTGAAGAACATCATGGCGCGATTAGTACTATTTTCACTACTGGCGATATTAAACTCACCTAGATTAAAATCACGGTCCGATTGGAAGAAGGCAGCAGTGACGAGTGGAGGAGTCATGGAGTGCTGGCCGCTTGGTAAATTATAGTCGTCAATATCCCAAGCTAAATTACTACCACTGCGACGCTGAGCAGTATAGTTGGCATCGGAATACCATTTAATATTGATGTATTTAAGGTCTTGAATTTGGTCCGAGCGGAGCGGAACAATACGAGTCCTTGTATCCGAGCTTAAAGTCGAGCGGTAGTCTGCGAGGTCTTCCTGAATAGTGACACAGGTATAGGCCTGTAGTTTTGAAGCAGCAGAGCCACCGTCTTGACTAGAGTCCTTAACTTCCTGGATGGTAACACCATGCTGATCATCAGTGGTACGACTAAGAACGTTTGAGACAGTACTACAATCCTGTTTTCTGACACCATCTTGCATGGCGGCAATGATTTTGCTGCAGCGAGTACCAGAGCCGATAGTTTGCCCTTTATTCAAGCAGTCATGATATTGCAATAGAGCAACCTTGGCATCTTCGACACCCGCTAGTGCGGAATCATAGGCAGATTTTGAAAGATTAGAGTTAGTGGTTTGATTGACCTCCGAGAGGATGAGACGAGTAAAGCCAAGGGTAATAACGCTAAATAGAATAATCGTAAAGACGGTGACAATCATCGAAGTGGCACCCTTACGGGTTTTAGTCTTTTTGTCGATCTGATTGCGTTGTTTTTGAAAAAATCGCATTATTCTCCCTTTCGATTTTGGCCAGTTGATCTTGCCGCGAAGTTAAATTTATTGATTGCACAGTAGGTAAAATCAGTAGATAGACCATCACTTGGTGGCGCCTTGCAGAATTCGCCGATGCCGGTAATATCGATGCTTCCCCGCTCGGTTCCAAGAACAAAGGTACCAGAATAGAAGGAGTGTAATGTGACAGCGTGTTGTGTTGGCGGGAAAATAACAAAATCATAAAGCACAAGACGATCATCAGTCTTATCAAGCAGTTCTGTAATGATGGTGTCCTTCATGTAGTAGTTATTTTCGTTAGGTTTATATCCATAAGTAGCGGTTCCGTCAGTACGCATATAGGTGTGTTGGTAGCAGAGGTCACGGTTATTATCTTCAACTTTTAGGAGCTTGAAGTCATTCTTATCAACCCTATCGCCATTAACAAAAGCATCATAGTTGGCGCGACTACCAGAAAGAATCTCGTAATCATCATCATTTAGTGCATAGCCAGTGTTCCAGATATAACTATGTCGACCAGTACAGAAAACACCGTTTAATGGAACGTTATGAAGTATGGCGCCGGTTGACTTGAGGCGGACGGAGCCATAGTTTTGCTGATAGGTATAGATTCTTGCATTGTCATCTAGACATTTTTGCATCTGGTTCCGGTCAGAAGCGTATTCAGCTCGACAAATATCAGCGAGAGAGCGAGTCGGGGCGGCGGCAATAGTGCGGGAAAAATCATCAACTAGAGATCGACCCGTTGAATTTATCGAGCGGATCACTAGGCCTTTATGATAGGTGGTGGAAATATGAATAGTAATAATGGTGACTACAACCATGAGGGCGGAAATAAAGGCAAGCGCGAGAGATAGCTCGATTAGAGTGAAGCCACGGCGAATGTTTGGGGACTGATTTGGGGATTGACTTGGAGATTGTTTTGGGGATTGATCTAGGGATTGATGTATTTTTTGTGCTAATTTCATAATTAATCCTTTTTAACAAACTCCGGATTATATAACCTAATAATCGTACTGATTGTAGATGGACGATTGCGGCCAGGGCCATACCAACAGGTGCGAATGTGAAAATCGTAGTACTCGGGAGCCTCAGCATCAAGGGAGGAATCATTGTAATTTTCAGGATTATTAAGGCGAGTAACATCTCTTGTTCCAATAACCCAAATACCCTCTACTCGATAAGGTGTATTAAAAATCGGGGCGGTATATGCGCTTTCGCCATTATTTAACTCATTAAGATTGCCAGAACTGTCTACGCCAGTGGAATCACCAATACGTCCAGCACTTGAAAAAACTAGGCGTGGATAGAGAGAAGCCTCTTGGAAAAGATTTGGGTTTTGCTTGGCGGAAATAATGGTTGTCTCAGGATTTTTAGGATCAAGCTTTCTAGTATTAATTACAAATGCCTTGTCCGTAAAAATGTTATGTACCTCACCAGTCGAATTATCAGTATCGTAATACTGCTTACAGTTGTTATCGTCATATTTTGAGATACGGATTGGATTATTATTGAGGCCGTTCTGAGCCATGGAGAGACTACTCCAGAGTTCACGATACTCCTGCCACTTTGTTGGATCAATAGTCTTGTCACGAACAAGTTCACGTTCTGATAAATAGGAGTTATGAATAAAACGGATGGCTTCGGCTTGAGAATCGATTTCATTTCTGGCCATAGAAATCTCCAGAGTACCTTGAATAAGAGAAAGATTACGATTCATTACGCCAATTGAAAGAATTGTGATAAATGAAAAAATCGAAAAACAGAAAACAACCTCAATGATTGTATCGCCGCGGCGGTTAGCATTTTTGTGGGTTGGTTTCCGAAAAAGATTCAACATAGACATAACCATTATACTATTCGCAAGGATTATCCGTTCCATCAATATTAACTAATTCGACGGCAGAAGAATTACTGCCATCTGCATGAATGCGGATTGGACGACGATTTTTAGGGGCGAGTGGAAGATCTTCAGAGGCAAGGCAGAAGGTTAAATCCTGGTTATTTTGCATTTTCGGATTTCTCAACTCCATCTGTAGAGGATTGTTGCGAGATGGGCCAAAATCGCCGAGTGCGCCATAAAGCAATGCATCGTTGGAGGCAGGACGATATTGTTCAAGTTTGGCAAAATCACAGGATTGGCTAATCGTACTCTGGTTCATTTGCTTAATAAATTGCTGGACATCAAACGTTTGATCACCTTGGTTGTAGAAATAAGTATGAACAGTACCAGATAGAGGAGAACGAGCAATCATGATGGCGCCGCGAAAAAGTTGATGATCATTTGGGCGCTCAATTGTGGTTTGCCACTGCGGAGTGTATGAATCTGCTTGACCGGCAAAGTTAACACTACAAGTATTGTTGCTACTGCGTAGTGTGACAACATTGGCGGAAACTGCTTTTAGAGAATTGAGTGCATTATCACCGGCGGAATTTTCAACATTCATCTGTCCAGTGTAGACACGACCGATAATGTCATACATATGGACCTTAGTATTAGCGGCGCCAGTTTCGGCATCTTTTTCACCAAAAGTAATGAGTTTTCCATAGATAGCGCAACGGCTGCGACCTGGATAATTATCAGTGTCAGTATTGGTGGTAAGCTGGCCATTTTCATCCCAAAGAGAGTTAATCGTGCAGGTAAAGCCACTATCTTCAGTGCCGAGCCTAGTGTTTTGAACGTTAATTGTAGCAGAATAGGCACTGCGCAAATAGTTCGCGAGGTCCGTATAAGCATCAACATAACGACGACGATGGATGTTGGTGGTGATCGTGCTCAAAATGGCCATAGCAAGAGCAGTTGAAATCGCGAGAACTAGTGTGACCTCAATTATAGTAAAACCACGACGGCGAAAAGGTTTTTGCATATTTTTATTATACATGAGCATTTTGAGATTGGCCAGAAACTATGATGATAGTTTTGTTTTTGATGGGTTCTTAATGAATTAACTTAGCGCATCACCTTCCGGTAAAGCGTTATACGCTTCGCGTGCAGATTGATATTCCGCATCATTACCGACGGCTTTGTATAGCTCCATGGCAACTGTATAGTAGACAGTTTTTTCACTGTTTAAGAGTTCATCAGGATTATATTGGTCAAGTTTTTTGATAGCATCATTGTAGCGTTCACCTAAGACATAGGCTCTAATAAAATAAATATCAAAAAGTCTCTTTTGGTCATCTGGAATATCAGCCTGTTCAACATTGGCTTTCATTTTTTCGAGTACCTTATCGGTATCAAAATTACCCTCTTTATCAATAGCGCCGTCGACATAATTACCAATCACACTTCCAACGTAATTAATAGTCTTGATCGTACCGGCCTCTTTGACGTTAAAATCTTTGACCATTTCCCGGAAATTCTTTTCTGATTCCTCATACTCTTTTTTAAGAGTATTGTATATCTTGGAACCTTTTTCACACTGACAGTTGACAGACACCGGATCATTGAGGTCGATGAGGGCTTTTTGTTCCTCGGCCGTAAGTGGACGTTTTGGGATTAGATTAACAACTAAAACACCAACGCCAAAAAGTGTGGCGCCAGAAACAATAATAACGGCAACTACCGAAATCATAAAAAGAAGTGGGTTGGATTTTCGCCAGGTTGCAAATTTTTCACGTCTTTCGGTGCGTTTTTTTGCTCTTTCCTCTTTTTTGGCTGCTTTTTGTTGGCGTTTTTCTAGTAGCTCAGAAAGTTTTTCTTGTCGTTTTTTCTCTTTTTCAGTAAGAGTGAACGGGTCAGAAACGGATCCGGCAAGGGTTTGATTCGCGATATTGCTACTGTGAAATATATTTTTCTCAGAATCATCCATAATACTTATGATTATAGACGTGGGAAGTAAAAAAGACAAGAAAGGCCTTGAGGTAGCGAGTTATTTAAATATTGAATATAGAAAAGCCGCCTTAACGGCGACTTTTATTTAGCTTGGATCGCTTCATCTGTATTGCCTGAACGGAACGCCCAATTATCTTGGATATTTCCCTGTCACAAAGTGAAGAACTCAAAATCATCTCCATCTCATCTACAGTCCACTCTTGGCGTGCATTATATGCACCTTCTCTTGTTTTCTGGTAATTATTCTTCCTGTGTCTATTACGGTATATCTGAGCCTTGTATTGATCCGCGTAATGTACTAGAGTCTTTGGCAATCGTTTCACCCCCTCGCAAAGAATATGGTTTTGATATTATATCATATTTATCAGATTGTTCAAAATCTACTATTAAAAAACCGGCAACTTGCCGATTTAGGATCTGGTGGGGGCGGTTGGGCTCGAACCAACGACCAAGCGGTTATGAGCCGCCTGCTCTAACCCCTGAGCTACGCCCCCAGGTGTGATTATTATTCTATCACAAAACTGCTATAATAGGGATATGGGTGCGCGTTCTAAAAAAGAGCAACTTCGAATAAGATTCAATCGCTTCCGTTTTTGGCTGAAGACGGATGTTTTGAATTTTAACAATATTTTGCTGCTTTCGATTCCCTTTTTGTTTATTATTCTACTAATCGCCTCTGTTGGAGCAATTGCAAAAAACTGGGATCTACAGAAACAGATGAATGCAAAACAGGCTGAAAAGAGCCTACTTGAACTAGATGTGAATAAAATTAAGCTGGAAAATCAATATTACGCTTCAGATGAGTATCAGGAACTGGAGGCAAGAAAACTCCTCGGAAAGAAACTGCCGGGAGAGGTGATGATTGATCTCCCAAATAACAGCGAAATTGCCAAAAATAAGCATCCAAAACCGACCTTAAATGAGCAAATCGAGGCGAGGAAGCCATCGAACTTTGAGCAATGGATGGAATTTTTGTTTGGGATGGAGAGATCCTAGCGGAGCCTTAACCAAAAAGTTTGGAGATAACCTTAACCTTTACTTTTTGAGATAAACATGTTATAATATATGTACGATGTAGTGTAATTCCCTGTAAGAATGAGTGGCTACAGCGGATAAGCACCTTTCAAAAAGGAGGAAAAAACAATGTTGAAAAAGATTACAATGTTTTTGATGGCTACCATGATGGTTATGATGCTGGCGATTCTGCCGACATCGAGTGCGCTTGCGGCAACCTGCAATTGCACTTGTCACTGCACCTGCAATTGCGGATGCAACAACTGCAACACCTGCAAGTCAGGAAACTCTGGTAGCAATGCAACCAATGCTCAGGCTCAGCCTGCAACGAAGTCCGCGATGAGCGAGGAAGCGGTGAAAGCCGAAACCAAGCGTGTGACTGACAAGTACATGCAGGAGGATAACCGTAGACAGTATAACGGTTACCAGCTGCAGCTTGCGAACGCGTTTGAGGCTTCTGCAAAGAACTCTGGTTTTGATGTAAAGACCAGCAGTTGGGCAGAAATCGACGGCGCAGGCTACACGGTCGTGCAGCAGGAGTTCTCCAAGAACAACTGGACACTAAAGCTTCAGTATCGCTTCGGCAGCTCCGGGTTCTTTGATGACTGCAGCCCGCTTTGGCTCTACCATAATGGTGTCCAGATTACCTCTGGAGAAGACTACTATGGTTGGGCATGGTCCTCGACTCAGACCGTCTATGAGCTTTTGGACATGATTTCCAAGCTTTGACTTCCAAGCTTTGAGACATGAAAGTCTTTCAACTTGAGGCTGACCAAAATATGTAACTTATTAACCCTGTTTTTCCACTCTAAACTGGGGCTAGCTTTGCTAGCTCCTTTTTAATATAAAAATACCAGAGGAGTACCCTGGTATTTTTGATCAACCTAATAACTGGCTAAATTATTTCTTTTTTGAAAGAGTAAGGAAACCGTTGCGTGGGTTTTCGTTGACGACGCGATCTTCAGGGAGATCAACTGGGGTACCCTTTGGATTGTTCTCAGTTTTGGTGAAGAAATAAATAGTCTGAGGCTTGCCACCGCGGAGGGTAACCTCAGATTTATGTAGATAATAGGTGATGCCTTTGCTGTTAGTGTGACTGTAGGCCATTTTTCCTCCTTTAATTGATATAGTCTTATCTTATGGTAGGGTGGGATTTCTGTCAAGGGGTTTTACAGAGATTTTATAGGGGTGAAAGTTCTTATGATTTGCTGAATTATGAAGAGAATATTTTTAGAGACCTATATAATCTTCATCTCTATATAGAAGCTAGCTTTATGTGGAATTTGAACTTTTATTTAATGAAGAGGATAGCAATGCGGAGGACGACGAAGATGAGGAGACGAATGAGAATAATAATAATGAGAACGAGACAGATGAGGAGGGCAAAACCGGCGAGATCGGGCGCCCAGACTGGAGAGGAGAAGTCGTAGCGATAGAGGGAGGTAGAGGGGATATTGGCGGTAAGGGAGGTGGTGATTTGGTCGGTGGTTGGATAACTGTTGATGATGCCGGTCATACAGTTTAGATAGCCAGGGCTATTCCAGGCCCAGCCGTTTGCGATGGCTTTTGGCTTACAAACTTCCATGGCTTTTGCAAAGACGTTGCCGTTTGGATTAGTGTCACCGGTGTTTTTTAACTTATTTTCGGCTTCCGCGAGGGCAGCAGTGGCCTTGCGATTATATTGGTTTTCAAGATAAAAAGGACCGGTACCAAAGACAAGGGAATTGCGACCATTTTTCTCAATAAAATTGACGACAACATGGGATTCAGTATATTTTTTGAGCTCAGTGAGGGTAGTTTTGAGGTTATGATCGATTTCCTCTTGTGAAGTAATTTCCTTGCCGTCGGCAGTTTTTCCCTGATCAGCCTGTAAAACTTTTGTTTTTAGATCATTCATTTTGAGATGGTCAAAACGTAAAAAAGTGGCCGTTAGAAAGAAGAGCGGGATGAGAGCGAGAAAGAGCTGCCAGGTTTTGATTTGCTTAAAAAGCTGAGAGAGGCGCTGCTTCTCCTCCTGATGCTCTTTTTTCCCAAATACGCCACCCATAAACGTTTTAATTATAACATAAGTGGAAAGTGGCAGAGCGAGAAGACGATTGGCAGACTACCTGCGGACGCGGGAATTAGTCAGTGAGGAGGTCGTGGCGGAACCAGGCGTCAGCGGGACCAGCGGACATAAGGATAACTAGATAGTTTTCCTGGAGGAGAGTTCTTAGCTCGGTTTTGAGATTATTATCGAGATTAGCTGGTTTGGCGATCCGAGGATTCTCGAGAGTTACAATAAAGTCGGCTGGGGTATAGATTTTGAGGCTTGGATTTTCACGAGTCAGATAAGTTGGCAGCCAGAAAAGATGATCGATGCCAAGAAAAGCATCCTGATAGAGATGAAAAACTTCGTGTTGACGAGTGTTCTGATGTGGCTGATA
>JAEHON010000004.1:8736-17781 GCA_016112465.1 Candidatus Saccharimonadota bacterium
TCACGATAATCATGCTCAGTAGGATAAATATCGGGATGATCAAAAGAAACGAAAGTAATAAGAGAGAGCCAAGGATGATAGTGGAGAAAATTGCGATCATATTCGTCAGCTTCATAAATGAAATAGCGATCATGAGGCTGGTAGGAGCCAGATGGAGCAAAATTCAAAGTGGAGCCTACAATATAGGCGGCTGGAAGCTGAAGATTTTTGGCTAACCAAATTAACATGGCGGTTGTAGTGGTTTTTCCGTGAGTACCTGCGACGGCAACCATCTTAAGGCCAAGTGTTTCTACAAGATGAGCGGTCAATTCGTCACGTTTAGAAATTTTAAGCCCAAGAGATTTGGCGAGCTGTAATTCGGGATGATCTTCGGGGAGAGCGGAAGTATAAACAAACCAATCGAGATGATATTTTTCATGGATCTCTTGGAGATACTGCCCGTCTTGTGTGCCAACAGTGAAGGGAATTTGAGCCTGTTCGAGTTCCTGGGAAATTGCGCCGCGATGTTGATCGGACCCAAAAACCTGATAGCCAGCATTTTTTGCCATAAGAGCGAGCGGACCCATACCAGTACCAGAGATGCCAGAGATGTAGATATTCATAGGTATATTATAATTGAAAATAGAAAGTAAATGTGAGTTTAATTCAAATCTAAGCTATTCTTGATTTTAATTAAAAATATTTCGTCAGAGAATACTGGATGGTATTGATTAGCTCTAAAATATTTATTGAAGTATATATAGTTGATTACATCATTATTTTTTTCGGAATAAATTGGGAGAACTTCAAATTTATAATCAGCCAAACTTATATCATTGCTTTTAATAAAAAAGCTAAGTGATTCAACGGAGTTGTCGGCTTCCCCAATAAAATCGTAGCCATACAATATATACTTTTCTTTATTAAAAATAAAGGGGATTTTCCAAAAATTAGTTGCAATATAGGTAAAGGTCGCTTGATTACCAATTATTTTTTTATTATTACATTTTAAAAAACACGGTAGTACTTTATTGTTAAGAAAATTAATAGCCTGGAGATTATTATGAGACTTATCTTGCCCTAAAGTCATTTATACCTTTCTAAATTTTTAAGATAAATTAATTATCTAGCTTTTTGCGAAAAAAGTTGGTGTCGTAGATTGTGGCGCCGTGGTCATTATAGAATTTTTGGGCAGCTTCGCGGCCTTGACCACAAGTAAATTCGAGATTCTTGCAGCCTTTTTCCTTTGCCCATCTCTCATAAGCATCGAAGAGGAGATGGCCGACACCTTTACCACGAGCTGCCTGGTCCACTACAAAATCTTCGAGATAGGCGTTTTTACCAATGCCAGCGCCAAAAATAACAGAGACAGAAGCCATGCCAAGGATTTGCGATGGCGAAAATTCAAGTTGATTCTCTATTTTGTTTTCATTTTGACTATTTTCTTCGTTTTTGGATTGTCCTTTCAAATTCGTTTCTTGATTATCGATTTCAACTGCGAGAAGGCAATCATGCCAAGGTGAGGCAATTAATTCATCAAACCAAGTCTTAGGAATAGGACCATTGTCGCGGCCACTACGTGAAAGTTGAACTAAGAGAGCACGAATTCGGTCTGCGAGATCTTCAGAATATTTGGTAAGTTTGACAATTTTAATCATAATTTCCTCTTTTAAATTAAGTCTTCTAGGGACTTGAGCTGCTTGGCAATTTCATCAGCTTTGACACGAATCTTTTCAGGATCATCTCCCCAAATTGTGACGCGAACAAGCTCCTCGGTACCACTGGCGCGAATATTGAGGCTCCAGTTAAGCTTTTCAAGCTCCTTAGTTTGTTGCCTGATAAATTTCTCTGCGACTTCTGCGTTGGTTCTAAAAGCTTGCTTGAGGGCATGGCTAACTGGTTGATTTTTGATAGTCTGAGGAAGCTTTTTTAGCATAGAACAAATCGACTTTAAAGTAACATTGCCAGAATCGGTACTTGAGGTTGATTCGGATTTGACCCCCTCTTTTTCTTCGGCTTTAGCTTTCTGAATAGCTTCATAACCTAAAATGAGCTGGTCTTCGCTTTGTTTTCTGGCGAGAGTTTCACTATAGATTTTAGTCATAACAAGGGCGGTAAGAATACCATCACCCATAGATTCACCAGGGAGAATAATGTGGCCACTCTGTTCACCACCGAGCAGAATACCGTCTTCGCGCATTTTGGCAGAAACATTTTGGTCGCCAACATCGGTCATAACAAGTTCGACGCCGGTTTCCTTGGACCAATTCAGGAGACCTTTATTTGCCATAATAGTTACGGCAACCTTAGGTAGACCAAGATAATTAGCGATGCAGGCCACCATGTCGTCACCATCAATAACAGTACCGTCGGCATCGACCATCAAACAACGATCACCATCACCATCAAAGGCAGCACCAAAATCCAACTGCTTTTCCTTGACTAGTTGAATAAGTGATTCAAGGTGAGTACTGCCGCAGTTTTTATTAATATTTTCACCATAGCTGGAGTCGTCATGAATAACTTCAACTTTGGCGCCAAAATATTCAAAAATTTCACGCGCCACGACACTGGTCGCACCATCAGCACAGTCGAGACCGATTTTTAGCTTAGAGAAATCTGGCTTTTGGCGATCAGAAATAGTAGTAGGGCCGATATGCTCGAGATAATCCTTGAGGTGGTCAAGATAGCGAGACTTAGCATCAGCATGCAAATCTTCAGCAAACTCAACAACACCAACATCAAAGCCAGTCTCATTCTCCAAAGCATTTTCGATAGCGTTGACGCCAGCCTGACTGAGTTTGACACCAAAGGGGTATTTTTTAATTTCATGAGAGAGATCTTGCCCGCTCGAGGTGGTACCGGTACCCTTAAAACCAACACCTCCTGGCATAACCGCCTCAAGGCCACCAATCGAATCGCCACGCTCAAAGATTTTAATGCCGTTATCAGTCGCAGGATTATGAGAGGCAGTGACGTCGATGGCGAGATCATAGCCCATCTGATAAAAGGCATAATTAATAGCCGGAGTTGGAAGGACGCCCACATTGCCGTGATCGATGCCAACGGTTTCGAGGGCTTCTTCAAAGTTACGTAAAATCCATTCAGTTGATTCTCTAGTATCACCGCCGAGGAGAACCTTGACTGGGCGCTCCATGCCGTCCGCGGTTTCACGCGCATTACCGAGATAGCGCACAATACCAAGGGTGATAGCCTGGATAAAACCAGGGGTGAAGGCATCTGCTTTTTGACGAATACCATCGGTGCCGAAATATCTAATTTTGCCTTTCATAGACTCCTTTCTATAGAGAAAATAATACCACAGAATCTCCAGAAAAAAGTGTTATTATAAACTTGAGAGGAGGGATGTGATGTTGTATATTGACACAGGTTCATCTACTGTCAAGCTTTACGAATGGAAAGAAGGCAAAGTAAAACTCCTAAAAACTAAGAGTTTTGATTTTAAAAAAGACTTTAATCCAGACTATGAGCTGAGTGAACAAGGCGAACGGGAATTAGTAAATTATTTTTTGAATATTAGAAACGATTATCCTGGTACAAAAATTAAAGTTTTTGCGACGGCAATTTTTAGAAAAATGTCAAAACCCGCACTGAGGAAATTATCTGAAAAAATTCTTCAGATAACGGGATTACATTTTGATGTAATTAGTCAAGAGCTTGAGGGGTTTTATTTAGAACAAGCGTTATCTGTAAGATATATTTCCAATAAGCCTCTTTTGCTAGTCAATATAGGTGGCGGCTCTACTGAGTTAATTATTAAACAAGATGGGGAAGTTTTAGAGAGAGTATACCTTGAGCTTGGGGTGAGAACGGTTCTAGCACGATTCCCCCATATAAATGATGAGATTTCCAAGCATTCACTCGAGGAAGTTTTGAAATTTGTGAAGACGAAGTTGCCGCAAAAAACGATAGTCACACCAGTAGCTATTTACAATGGCGGTGAACTAACATATATGGAAGTGGCTGGCTACGATTTAGACAAAAATGAAGTTTTTGAAGACATAGATCACCCAAGAATGATTAATTTGGCAAAATTTCAAGCGAGAAATCGTGAAATATTTCAATCCGTGCAGCTTAGTGAATTGGAAAAATATATGCCGGAAGACCCTTTGTGGATGCACGGAGCGAGGGCCTGTTCAGTAATCGCACAAGCTATTTGCGAGAAATTCCAAGTGAAGACAATTGTACCTTCTGATTCAAATACTGTACACGGAATGGTTAGACAAGAATTGCTATTGAGAGATTAAATTAAGAATTGCAGAGGGCAAGCTCGGCTTCGATGACGGCAAGAATGTCTTCTACTGTGCTGCCGCGAGACAAGTCAGAAACAGGGGCGTTGAAGCCTTGAAGAATTGGACCGGCAGCAGTGAAGTTGCCAAATTGTTCCATAGCCTTATAAAGAATATTGCCAGAATTGAGATCTGGGACAATTAAGATATTAGCATAGCCAGCAACAGGAGAGTTTGGAGCTTTTTTCTCACCAACACGAGGATTGATCGCGGCATCAAGCTGCATTTCTCCGTCAATGAGAATTTCAGGATGAGTTTCCCTAACCTTTTCCATGACAGCTTGTGAAAGTGAGATAGTTTCATCTCTGCCACCAGAACCGAGGGTGGAGAAGCTCAGCATAGCAATACGGGGAGTGAGAAAACTATTTAATGCGGAATCAGTAGAATTGTGGTTTAGGTATTTAAAATACTTGGTGGCGGTCTCGTAGGTTTGAATGGTAATATCGTAGAGTTGATCGAAACTAGGGTGTTTGCAAGCAGCGGCATCGCCAAGAATAAAGACAGATTGGCCGAGAGGAGTGGCTTTATTTTCTTTAGTAAAAATGAAGCTAGCGGAGAAAGTTGGCTTTTCAAGCTGGCGCGGGTTTTTGACGCCAATGATGTCACGAGCAGCAAGGATGACATCGCGAGAAGTATAATCGATGCCAGCAATCATGGAGTCGGCAACACCAGCCTTAACGGCGGCACAGGCATGCTCGAGATTATCGGCGCCAATAGCTTCAAAATCAGGGAATTTTTGCTTAGCAAGTTTGATGGCCTCCTGGACATAGGGATGATTAATTTCTGGAAAAACAATTCGTTTCATTTTTACTCCTCCTCAGGGTCTTTTAGTCTATTTTATGTAATTTTCTCTCTTTTGGGAAGAAAAAGTCACTTTATGCTAGAATGATGAAAAGTAAAGTAATTATAAGAACGCAAAAATGGAAATACAAACAGACGAGCTAGAGCGAATCATTAAATTTTACCGGATTAGTGATGATCTGGATTTTATTGGTTTTCGAACAGTAGATCCAGACACTTTTTGGTATGTTTTTCAGAGTAAAAATAATCCTCGTAGAAACTTTATTTTACACGCATCGGATTATATCTCTTGGTGTTGTGGAGAAGGGGAGCCACCAGAATTCCTTGAGGCTAATTATTTTACCGATTTTATTTGCTCCTTTCCTGTGAAAAGATGGCTAACTAGTCATGATGGTTTGAACTTAGACGATGAAACTGGCGACCGTGAAGGATATCTATACTGGGCGTCTACTGGCGACCGTTGCATGATGGCGGAAATAGAAGGTGAAATTCCCGAGATGGCAATTCGTACACTAAAAACAGAAATTCCCATTCATGACGAGCTGGAGATTGCGGCGTACGCAAGGCATTTTATTGGTAATGAAACTTTTTCAGAAATTCCACGACCATCAAGCCAGGACTCTAAATTTTTAGACAAAAATATTCGCAGAATAATCCGCACAAATATGCTGAAAATTGCGGAGAAAATAATTGCCGCGGGAGTAACCGGCGTAACGGAAGAGGACCTAGAGAACTGTAACTCTGAATCATTTAGATACACTAGACTATGGCCAATAGAGAAGAGGGAGTATAAACCTGATTGGGTAGTTGAAAAAGATACTTCCAAATCTATCTCGAAAATTAATGAAGTAAATTTTTTAGTTAGAATTAACAACCAAAGTTGGCTGGCGCTATGCGAAATAAGGGACTTTCCAAACTACTTTGATGAACGAAATATATTAATTACGATACTAAATAGATATATTCGTTTACATAGCGATAGACCTGGACCAAGATTTTTGCCAAAACAGACAGTTTTTTCTATACTCGAGAAATTTAAGATAAATTCCGCTGGCGAATTGAGATTTCAGACAATGATTGAGTGTGCAAAGGACTGCAAGTTATATGTTTTTGTTGATGATCTGGATACAAAATATGTCCTAATTTGTCGGGACGTCAGACTTGAAAATTTAGATCAAGAAAAAAGTTATCTAGCACAAGAGTCCAGGATGGAGATAGCAGATTTTTATAGATTAAAGGATGATTTTGAAGAATATTACTATACGTGCAATGAAAATGAAGTAGTAGATACTAAAAATATCGAAACCACGGAGACGGAAGACACTCAGGAAGAGAGAAAATACTATTTTCTGGCAGGTAGAGTTCAAGTCTAAAAGAATAAAATAGGCAAGAGATAGATATGAAGGGCATTGGGGAGTCCTGAGAAAAAGCAGAGAGTGAGAGCAAAAGCGAGGATAAGAATACGTCCGTAAATTGCCGATTTTTCATGTTTTTTATTGTATTGTTTATAAATTAAAACCAGTAAAACGGCGCTAAGTAGGAGCACTACGGCGCCACAGATACCCTGTTCATAGAGGATGGCGAGATATTCATTTTGAATGATTTCTTTAGGGCTGCCGAGTTCAGGAAATTCTTTATACAGTATTGGACCGGCGGCACCAAGACCGACGCCATCGAATAGACGACTGAATGAAGTCTGCCAGGAGGAGAGGGCGAGGTGGTTAAGATTGAGGCGAATCTCTGTTGACTCTGCAATGTAACCAGTGAATTGTGGGGTTTTTGGGACAGAGCTCTCTGGATTTTTTTTCGGATCAGACGAAAGCTGCTCATTTAACTCAGGGGTTTTATGATTTCTATTATTTTCGCTATTTTTGTGGAATATCTTAGCAAGATCAATGCGACCAAGGGAGAGTTGATTAACAGAGGTAGAAATACCATCAAAGAAAGTATGGGTGGTTGGGCCAAGTTCAGTAAACACGCCTTGGGCCGACAACGTGAAGAAAAGTGGTAGAAAAACAACAGCAGAGAAGAGGAGAGACTGACAGATAAGATCTTTTAATATGCAAGATTTCTGTTTGAGGATTTCGACGGTTTTATAAATGAATAAGATAAAAATACCAACCCAGAAAGAAAAAATGGCGCCACGAGAGAGAGTGAGATAAAGTGTAGCGATCAAGAATAGCGGGAGACCATAACAAAGAGCACGGCCAACTTTTGACACAGGGTATGGGGAGGGGTTAAGTTTTTGATCTTGCTTTTTTGACCCTTCAAAAAGATAAAAAAGACTAAGAAAGATTGGGGCAAGAAGGAGGTTGGCCATAAATTGTGGTTCAATAGCGAGGCCGTTTGGATGAGGGAAACCAAAGATGGTTGAAGTGCAACCTTCACACAAAAAAGTTATTTCACGAGGAGCGCCAGCAATATCCAAAATTGATTGAAACCAACAAAAGACTGATATAGAAGCTCCAGCGATGAGAAGATTCTTTTTGATATTTTTCCCTATTTGGTTTTTATATTGTGAAATGTTTTTAAGAATTGTCAATAGGGAAATATAGATACACCAGATGACACCGGAAGTGAGAATGGCGCGCGGGAAATTGGGCGAATCAATAGCATTAACAGTAGTATATAGCGGATATATAGGGGATAAAACCCGGATAAAGTGGGCACAAAGAATAGATAATTCACGGGAAGAGAGAGACTTATGAAGTTGCCTTATGGGTTGTTTGGGTTTAATAATTGCCCTAAGCGAATAAACATAAAAACGAAAAGCTCCGGGAAGTGAGAGGACGGCAAAAATCAGAAGCCAAAGGAGTGGTAGAGATAATTCAAAATTCGTGGTTGCGGTGGAGAGAATTGGAATGACGGGGTGATAAGAAAAAAATAAACAAAATGGCAGGCAGAGAAGCATAAATTGTTGGATCTTAGAAAGAGGTGACACAGGAGTTCCGATTGAATCTGAGCTGGTTTTAGTTACTGATTTTTTTGACATCAAGGTGGCCTTTCTTAATCAGATTGTTTTTTATCAAATAGGATGCCTTCTATTTTGAGGGTTTCCTTAATATAGTGTTCTAGCTGAGTTTTAAAGTGTTGGTTTGAAAATTTTTCAGCAGTCTCCGAGATTTCTTGAGGTGAAAGGAGGGAAGAGTGAGGTGCCTGATTTTTGACGGTGGATTTTTCTTTATTTTTCTCTGTCCTATTTTCAGATTCTGAATAAATTTGATTGAACTTTTTTATAGATTTAGCCAGGGAATCGACGGATTGCTGTTCAAAGAAGAGGCCATTTTTTCCGTCTAAAATATAATCTTTGGCGCCACCTTGATTATAAGTAATAACGGGACAACCGGCAGCGAGGGCTTCAACTGGAGCGATTCCAAAAGGTTCTTCGGATGGAAAAATGAAGGCCTTGGCGTTTTTTAAATATTCTTTGAGTTCAGATTGCGGCATCACACTATGGAGAGTGATCAATTTTGGATTTCGGTTTGCGAGACGTTCAAGATTTTTATGCTCGGGACCGTCTCCAATCAGAATAAGTGGTTGATTTTCTTTGAGGCAGGCCAAAATTGCGAGATCGAGACGCTTCCAGCCGACTTGGCGAGAAAAGTTGATAAAATAGCCACTCGAACAACCACAGGGGTCAGAACTTAGGGCTTGAGAATTTAGGGCTTGGCAGTTTAAGACTTGAGAGTTTTCCACAGTTTCGCATTGACGTGTATCCACTTTGATATTCTGATATATTTCCGTTTCTATTTGACTTATGTCTGATTTTATGTGGTGATACTTTTTTTGTTCAATTTGACTTTTGTCATTTTTAATGTTTTGATATAATTTTTTATTTATTTGACTTTTTATATTTTGGTGTTGTTCTATTATTTGACAATTCCCTTGTGTGATGTTTTTATATTTTGCCACCTCTGAAAAAGTCTCTGTATTGACTGGCGGATAGATAACTTCT
>JAEHON010000016.1:0-11825 GCA_016112465.1 Candidatus Saccharimonadota bacterium
GAGTGCAAGAACTGAGAGAAAAACTGGTAGTTTATTGCTGGATGATTTAACCTTTTTAGTCTCTTTAGTCTCCTCGACTTTCTCAGCTTCCTTAGCTTCCTTGACTTCCTCGGCTTTCTCGACTGAGCTGTTAATTTTGCCGCTTGATTCAAAATCACTTTCTTCAGTTTGAGAAGAAACGGTTTTTTCTGTCATAAATTTACCTCCTTTAGACATTAAATAATGGTTTGCTAAACCAAAGCACGATAATCAGAATGAGAGCAAGTGAGAAAATAGTTGGGGTGGCGATTTTTTTGAAATTAAATTCTTCGTCACTGGAGATTTTGCTAAAAATATTGCCGACAAGAAAGACTATTGTGGTAAGAATGATGGCGGATTGTGGAAGGAGAAAACCGATCTCTTTAAAGGTATAGACGATGAGCCAAGATTGGCAGAGCCAGGCAAATTCAGCAAAAATTAAACCCATCAAAAGTGAGAGGAAGGAGAAATCTGGATCATCACCTTGCACGAGGACATGTCTGGCAGCAGCAAAACCGATGAGAAAATTGAATATAACTGGGAAGGCTGCGTTAGCACTGGCGGACATTAAGGTTGTTGCGGTGGTACCTAGAAAAACGGCGAGAAGAGCCTGAATACCAGAGGCGCGTTCAGTCGACATAGGTTTTAAAACGATGAGCCAGGCCGAGTAAAGAATGGCAAGGATAAAATGGATTGGGAGAAGAGTCGGGCCAGAGGCGTAAGTGATAAAGACGAAAGAAAAACCAACGATGAGATCGACAAGGTTTGATTTGAGGTTGAGAAAAAGGTAGCGGGGGCGGACAGCAAACATGCGCCACTTGGAAATGACGACTAGAAGTGCGCCAGGGATCCAGCTAGCAGTACTAAAGGTGATAAATACAGAGCCAAGTCCAAGTAATAAGTTGAAAAAGGCGTGCAAAAAAGCACTTACGATATTACGGCCTTTACGAATCAAAATATAATCTGACATAGCAATATTATACCTTAAAATAGGCGGATTTTGTTAAATGGATAGAGCCTCAAGAGAACTGGGCCGACGATTCGGCAATATGGAATAGTGCCAAGTCCGTATCTTGAATCGTATGAATGGGTACCTTCGCGATTGTCGCCAGCCACAAAAATTTCATTTTCTGGAACAATAATATCAACTTCGCCAGAGGTCTGGGCTTTTGGTCCATCATTGTCGGACTTTCTGGTCTCGTCATCTGGATGGAAGCCATCAGGATGTTCGTTATTATAAACTGTCAATATGCCGTCCTTAACCGTGACACGTTCGCCAGGAAAAGCGATGACACGTTTAATGATATATTGATCGCGGATAGAAGTTTCGAGACCACAAGTGAGCGGACCGGACGCATCGCCATTTAAGAAAACAATAACTTGTCCACGTTTTGGCACATAGGGCTTACCAAAAAAGTGTGAAAGAGAAACTGCGGCGCGATTGACGATGAGGCGATCCTGGCCATGTAGGGTATTTTCCATGGAGGCACCAACTACGTTATATGAGCGCATGACATAGGTATTTAAAAAAAGTGTGCCAAGGATGACAAAAATAATAAAGGTGACTAGGCTTAGAATGTCCTTCAGTAATGGGTGTCGTTGTTTGAAAAAAGAATTTTGATTATCCACCTTATAATTTTACCATAAAAATAATGTTGGATTTATAAAAATGTTGGTTTTACTTTTGATAGTAGTCTTTTAGGAATTCCTGTTTGAATTCTGTAAAAGTGTCGTTTTGGATGGCTTCGCGAATTTGTTCGGTTAAGCGGATGATGAAGCGCAGATTATGGATTGAGGCGAGGGTGTAGAATTTACTTTTTAGTTCCCCGTCGCCGGATCGCCAAAGGTCGCGGAGCTCACCGCGTGTATATCCTGCTTTACAGGTTGGACAATCACAGCCTTCATCAAGTAGGAGGTTAGAATCTTTGAATTTGCGGAGGTTAATGTCACCATATTTGGTATAAATCTTGCCATGGCGTGCTTCCCTGGTTGGCGCTACACAATCGAAAGTGTCGGCGCCCATTTCTGCGCCATTTAAAATGTCATCAGGATGGGAAAGTCCAAGTAGGTGACGAGGTTTATTTTCTGGCAGTTCTTCGTTGCACCAACGGAGGATTTCGGATAAGTCTTCTTTGAGGAAGGCGCCACCAAGACCGTAACCATCGAAAGGCATTTTGCCGAGTTTTTTTGCAGTGCTGCGTCTTAAATCTTCCCAACGTCCACCCTGTAAGACGCCATAGAGGCTTTGTCGATAGCCGAGTGTGTCGCGCAGTTTCATATGTTCATTGAGACTGCGTTTTGCCCAGCGTTCGGTACGAGCTAAGGCTTCAACATTGTAATCATAATCATCAGCTAGTGAGGTAAGCTCGTCAAAGGCCATATGAATATCAGCGCCAATGCGACACTGAATCTGCATGGATTCTTCTGGACCGATAAAATCTGGTTGTCCGTCGAAGGGATCTGTGAAATTAACACCTTGCTCGGTGACATGGGCAAGACGTTCTTTATGGGCGGTATTGGTGACGCCGCGGTCTTTGTCCATAGAGACAACTTTGCCAAGTCCGGATCCGAGAGACATGACCTGGAATCCACCGGAATCGGTGAGGGTAGGGCCGTGCCAACCAGACCATTTTGAAAGTCCACCTTCTTCGGCGATTTTGTATGACTTGCGACGAAGATGGTAGCCGTTACTTAGCATTGCCTGAGCGCCAATTTCTTGAAGTTGCTCGCTTGAAACAAAGCGGACATAACCTTGAGTGCCGACCGTCATAAAAGCTGGAGTCTTGATTTTACCGTGTGGGGTATGGATAACTCCAGCCCGGCCAAGTTTACCAGGAATTTTATGAGTAATTTCAAAATGAAAATCGTAAGGGTCGGTAGTGGTCATGTTTAGTTCTCTTTTTGAGTTTTTGACTCAGAATCTTTTGATGTGGCTTTATTTTGAGCTTTTGATTTTGATCCTGAATCCTTTATTTCAGAGTCGTCTAAGTATGGACGGACCTTGGAAACGATGAGTAACTCGATTGGAGAGAGGATGAACTCGAAACCAAGACCAATAAGATAGGCGAAGATTGCCTGGTTAAGAAAATCATTGAATGGTAAGACGCCGAGGAAGGCAATAGTCTCGAAGACTAAGGTGTCGAGAAGGTGGGCAATCAGAGAAGATCCGAGAGCGCGAACGAGGAATAATCTTGAACCAGTCTTTTTCTTGATTTTTTCGAAGATGAAGTTGTTGGAAAACTGGGAGAAGAGGTAACCAGCGAGCGAGCCGATGATAATGCGTGGTGCAAAGCCAAGAACGGAAGAGATAGCGGTGTGCATTTCTTCGGTGCCAGCGAATGGTGGCAGGATGCAGACGATCCAAAAAACAATGGCGGCAAGAATATTAAGCAGAAGACTGGAAAGAATAACTGATTTAGCGGTTTTCTTACCATAGAATTCAATAATAATGTCGCCGAGGATGTAGGAAATTGGAAAACAGATTACTCCACCATCTACGGCAATGCCAAACATATCCCAAAGTTTGGTAGCGGCAAGGTTGGAGATGAGAAGAATGCCGGCTGAAATAGCGGTGAGGTAAATCAGAGTTGTTTTGCGGATTTCGGTATTGTTTTTTACGGAATTAGAAGTTGACATCGATTGTTTCACCAAGTTTGTTTGAAATAGTACCGTGGACATTTTTGAGTTCAATTGCTGCACAAGTTTCACCAGTGTAGTCTTTTTGAGTTGATTCGTAGGCAGCTTGATTAATCTCAGCTGCGGCAGGATAGGCTTCAGCTTGAATGCGGAGGGCACCAAGAGCGTCATTGGTGGCATAGATTTCTACTTTTGGATTATTTTTAATCTGGCTGTAGACTTTTTTGTTATTTTTGGTACCAATATAAAGTTTGCCATCGAGAATGCCGGCGGCATCAAATGGACGAAGATGTGGCTGATCGCCGTCAGTGGTGGCAATAAGAAAAATGCCTTCGAGAAATGGTAAAACTTGTTCCATAATGTTAACTCCTTGTTTTAAAATCTAATTTTAATATATTTTTGGTAGACCGAAAGTACCTATAGTTTAAATTATTGATAATCTGATCTATTTAAATATCTATAATATTATGGCATAGCGAGCCAAAATAGTCTATTTGATTGAATCTAATTATCCATCACTTTACGAATGGCGGCATACTCGTCGATGATAACTTTGATACAGCCGGCAATTGGGATGGCAATGAGACAGCCGATTAGACCAAAGGCATACATACCGATGATGATAGAGATAAGAATGATGACTGGAGGCAGTCCAAGGCCTTTTCCCTGAACACGCGGACCGATGACGTTGTTTTCGATTTGCTGATAAATGATATAAAAGAGGAAGAAACTAAGGGCGGCCCATGGTGAGTTAACAAAAAGCAGGATTGAGTTGATGATACAAGTGATGACCGGGCCAAACATCGGAATAAGGTAGAAGAGGAAGGCGATGAGGCCGAGGGGGACGGCGATACTGCCTGAGACATTGAAAATAAGACAAAGGATGAAGACTACGGAGGCGGTGACGATGCCATCAAGTAGGGCAATTAATACCTGGACTGAGACATATTTAGCGACAACGGTACTCATTTTTGAGGTGACACGGTGCCACACGCGAGTGGCTTGAGAATCGCGTGGTGAAATAGCGCGCCAGAAATCTTCAACCAATTGTGGACCTTCAAGCATGAAGAGAATGGTGAGGACGATGGTTAGGATGGTGTTGGTGATGATGGTGCCAATAGTGCCGACACCGGTGATGGCAATGTTGCTAATATTATTTAATAAGGTATTACTAAAGTTTTTAGCTGCGGAGGTGATTTGGAGCTGAAGATCTGGGATACCAAAATAATTACCGAATTTATCAATGTCGATTTCACCAGTGACTGCAGCAATTTTTTGCGGTGCCGTGGAAAGAAAAACGGAAACTTGCGAAATAATGACTGGACCAATTACAGCGAGAATAATAGAAAAACCAAGCACGACGACGAGTACGGCGATGATGGTGGCAAGTTGCGGTCGTTCTTTTCTTTTGTCGATTTTGTCAATTAATTTGGCGAGCGGTTTTAGGGCGATAGCCAAAAAAGCTGAGATAAAAATGATGATTAAACCGCTGGCGGCCTTAAGAATTAAGTAACCAAGTCCAGCGAAGGCGATAATAACTAGCCAAAAGCGGATAAACGTTTTGGTATCGACCTCGATAGTGCGTGACATGAACCTCCTTTATTTTTATTAAGTATATCCGAGTTTAGTAGAAAAAGAAATAAGCTAATTTAGGTATTGCCAAATCGGGGTGGCGCCGTCAGATACGGTGAAGCCTTTTTCTGTGATTTTGTCGCGAAGTTCATCGGAAAGTTGATAGTTTTTTGCCTTTCGAGCGGCTTGGCGAGATTCAATTAGCTGAAGCACTTCCACTGATGGGAGGGATTGATCAGAAAAGAGGTTGAGGCCAAACAAATTTTCGATGAACGCCCACTCTGCTAGGGTTGGTGTGTTCTGATCGATAATGGAAAAAGCTTCGGCGGAGTTAAGATTGTTGGATGCACTCTCTAAGACTAGCTTTGTAAGATCGGTCTTTGAGATAGTTTCAGAGTTTAATAAATTACCGAGAAAAACTTGTAGTTCTTGGGGAGTTTCCAATGTAGCAATTTCAGGTTGTTCTTGTAATAACCTGGCGATTTGATTTTTCCATTTGAGGCGGCGATTTTTGGTGCCGGCAAGGTCGGTGAAGGTAAAATTACGTTCAGATTGATAATGGCCTTGCAAAATCCAGGTCTTATAGTCGGCTGGTGAAAAACCACGAGAGGAGAGGTCGTCAAGAGTGTAGGTATTGCCGAGTGATTTGCTAATTTTTTGGCCGTCGATGGTGATGAAGTTACAGTGGAGCCAGAAGCGACTCATGGTTTTCCCAAAAGCAGCTTCGGACTGTGTGGTGGACCGGGATGTGGTCGATGCCGCCAGTGTGGATATCGAGTGGTTCGCCAAGTTCAGTATGTGAGATGGTTGAACATTCAAGGTGCCAACCGGGATAACCTGGGCGGCCTAGAAAGTCCCAACGCATGGCGTGGTCTTCCCCAGCCTGAATAAATTTCCAGACTGCAAAATCAGAGGCATTATGTTTTTCTGGATTAAATTCGACACGAGCACCGGTCTTCAGGTGTTCTAGATCGAGCTTAGCAAAGTCTGCATAATGAGCGAATTTGCTAGTATCGAAATAAATACCATCGGAAGTCTCATAGGTGTAGCCTTTTTTAATGAGATCTTCAACGATAGCGATATCTTCCTTGATATAATCTGTGGCACGAGCGATTTTGTTTGGCTTAATGAGGTTAAGTGCGTAAAAATCTTTAAGGAAAGCTTCGGTGTAAAAATCAGCAATTTCCCAAACGGTTTTATTTTCACGTTTGGCGCCTTTTTCTAGCTTGTCGTCCCCTTCGTCGCCGTCAGAGGTGAGATGGCCAACGTCTGTGATATTCATCACGCGATTGACTGTCCATTGATTTAGGGTGAGGGTGCGAACGAGAAGATCCCAGTAAATATAACTTGCGAAGTTGCCAATATGGGCAAAACTGTATACGGTTGGTCCACAGGTGTAAATTTTGACGTTTTTAGGATCTTGTGGGATAAAATCTTCGATTTTTCTCGTTAGAGTGTTGTATAGTTTCATTTAAAAACTCCCAATAAAAGTGGTCTCTTGGTTGACGGACTCTTTTTCGTATTCCTCAATTAATTTAATTGAACAGCCGACGAGTTCGCGGAGAGTATCTTGATAATTTGTATCATAAATACGGAAACCGGCGGCGTATGGGTGTCCGCCACCACCGAAGAACCCAGCGATCTTATCGGCGACTGGGATGGAAGTGCGGATTTTGCCAGTTAATTTACCATCTGGGTAGGTTTTGATGGCAACGGCGATTTTGACACCTTCCACCATCTTCATTTCTTCCAGAATGAGTACGTTTGGATTATATTCATCGGAATATTCTTGAATTTCATCCCATGGAATATGAATCGTGGAGAGCTGTCCATCAAGTGAGTAGTCGATACGATTAATCAGCTCGGCTTTGTAGGCAAGAATGCGCTGAGACTTTTTCATAAATTCTTTGCGGCGTTCTTCAAGTTCAGTAATATCGGCGCCGAGATCTTCAAGTTCGGCGGCTAGACGAAAAGTTTCACTAGTTACACCGGCTGAGGTGAGACCGAGAGTGTCAGAAAGAAGTCCCTGAAAAATATATTCTGCGGCGGTCTTATTGATATTTAAGTTGAGCTCCTTGGCGACCTTATAGATAAGATTGGTGCAGGATGGGAGATGCTCAATGATGGACTGATGTGGAAAATCGAGGTCGTCTGGGGTTTCATGGTGATCAAAAACAAAGACTGGTTTGGTATAGAGAAGATTTCGAATAGTGAGGTCATCTGTCAGTTTACTGAGTAAAATTTGTGCGGTAGTGTCGACAATAACATATCCATCGGCCTGATAATCGATTTCACTTTGGACTTTTGACCAATTAGTATAGTAACGAAGGTATTTTGGGATATTGACTGGGCAATACTGGGAAATTTGCTTATCAGGAAGTAAAGCTTCAAGCGCGAGCGCAGAGCCGAGTGAGTCGCCATCTGGATTTTCCGCCTGGATGACGCAGAGGCGAGACTTATTTGAAATAAACTGTTGAAAATTGTCGTACATTGATTTTATTATAACAGATCACAGGGTTAATTAGACGAGACTATGGGTTAATTAGATGGGAATTTGACGCTAATTGAATCTCAATATATTAGAATGTAGTGTCAATATGCTAGACGTCAACGTCACCAATGAGTTTAGTGCTTTCGCTAGCTGGAAGACTTTCGACTTCTTTCAAGCGTCGCTCGATTTGACGAGAAGTAGTGGCAGCGGCGTCAATTTTGTTGGCAGATTCTTGAAGTTTTTTCTTGGTGGCTTCAAGGAGGTCACCGAATTTACTGAACTGCGTTTTAACGGCGCCAAGTACTTGCCAAACTTCACTACTGCGTTTTTCAATGGCAACGGTGCGGAAGCCCATAAGTAGGCCAGATAAAGTTACTGGCAGGGTGGACGGGGAGGTAATGCTGATATTGTATTTTTGGCGGATCTCATCAGAGAGACCTGGGATGCGNAAAATTTCAGCATAGAGTGACTCGGTTGGGACAAACATCATGCCAAAATCGGTAGTGTATGGTGGCTCGATGTATTTGGTGAAAATCTTTTTTGCCTGCTCTTTAACATCGGTGGCAAGGGCTTTTTGATAAGTGAGAATATCGGCTTTATTGCCAAGGTCGTAGGCGGCAATTAATCTTGAATAGTTTTCGACCGGGAATTTAGAGTCGATTGGGAGGAAGGTTTCATGATTCTCATCACGACCTGGCATTTTGACGGCAAATTCAACGCGGTCAGCGGAACCCGGTTTGGTGCTAATATTTTCACAATATTGATTTGGACTCAAGATGTCAGAAATGATGCTACTGAGNTGAACNTCGCCGTAAATTCCCCTCGTTTTGACGCCCTCCATGACTTTTTTGAGATCACCAACGCCAGTGGCTAGATTTTTCATTTCGCCGAGACCCTTATAAACACTTGTGAGTTGTTCGGAAATTGTCTTGAAGCTTTCGTTGAATCTCTTTTCAACTGAGGCCTGGAGTTTTTCATCGACGGTTAGACGCATTTCTTCAAGTTTCTTGGCGTTATCGTTTTGCAAGTCGCGAACTCTAGTATCCATGGTTTTTTGAATGGTTTGGAGATTGGTCGCAATTTCCTGGCGGTTGTCGCGGAAGCCATCATGAACACCCTTGGTGATGGTGCCGACGATAGCTTCGACACGAACCATGCGATCATTGAGATTTTTGGAAGCTTCGACGATTTGATCGGTATTTTTTGCCATCATTTCGATGGAATTTTGCAACACTTCTTGTTTCTTGTTGCTGCGATTTTTAAGCGTTAAAAATAAGACAATAATTAATAAGACTAGATTGAAAAACAAAATTAAATATAAAAGATTAGATTGTTCCATGAACCTCCTTAGATGACATAATCTGATTTTAGCATAAAAACATAATTAGTTTGAGAATATGGATTTGAAAAGTATGCTTCAAGATAAAGTCTGGGTCTGGAGTTTGGGGTCTGGAATCTGGAGCCTGAAATCTGGAATCTGGAGTCTGGAATCTAGAGTATAGAATCTGGAATCTGGGGAGGTGGAGTCAGACTAGATCTTAGTGCGGTTAGTGAGGGCAGCACCGAGGGTGATTTGATCGGCAAAGGAGAGGTCGACGCCGAGTGGAAGTCCACGGGCCAATCTGGTGATTTTTAACTCAGGGTATTTGCCAGAAAGTAGTCTTTGAAGAAGAAGAGCGGTGCTTTCGCCTTCTACGCTCGGGTTAGTGGCGATAATAATTTCTTCGGCTGCGTCATTTTTGACACGAGAAATCAACTCCTCAATGTGGAGTTTGTCGGGAGTGATTCCATCGATAGGTGAGATGGCGCCACCTAACACATGATAGGTACCATGATATTGCTTAGTCTGCTCAATAGCATAGATGTCAAGCGGTTCCTCAACAACTAGAATAGTCTTCTTGTCACGTTCTTCATCGCTATAGAGTGGTGAAACTTGTTCATCGTGATTAATTAAAGCAAAAGTTACTGGGCAGATTTTTACATCGGTATGAAGATGTGTTAGGGTGTCAATGATAGTTTCAGAGATTTTAGGGTCAACACGAAAAAGATAGGTCGCGTAGCGCTCGGCGGTACGTGGCCCTACTCCTGGGAGATTCCCCAGTGCTTCAATAGTATTTTCTAGTGCTTTTGGCAGCATAAACTAAGTTTAATCTTATATTTATCTAAATTGAATTTAATAATAGTTTGGCTAGATAGACTTATTACATGCCGAGACCAGAAAGACCACCAAGTTGGCTCATCAGAGGTTTCATTTTGTCGGTTGCAATTTCCTGTGCTTTAGCATAACCGTCACGGAAGCAGTTCTCAATCCAGCGCTCAAGTTCTGAGATGTCGTCAAGGTCGACACGAGATGGGTCGATGGTGACTTTTTTGACTTTAAGTTCGCCAGTAATTTGGACTACAACAGCGCCATCACCAGCTTCAACTTCAACAATTTCGTTCTTCAAGTCTTTTTGGGCTTTGCGTAAGTTATTAATCATTTTCATTTGGTCAAAGGTAGCACCCATGAAATCTCTCCTTAAATAATTATAGAAATATTATAACAGATTACTCGACAGTATAAAGATATAGGCGGTCGGCATTTTGGGATTTTGAAGAGGTGATAATTTTTTGGATTGCAAAATTNGTATTCTCTTTAAATCCGATTTTGTCGAGGGCGTAAAAAGTTTCTCCCGTTGTGAAGGCGTGTGTTGGTTCGATGATGTTGTATTTGAGGGCTGGGCGGAAAATCGGCTTCACGTTATTGGCGGCAAGAACAAGTTCTGCAACTGGTTTTGTGGATTCATTTTCTTTATCGATTAGAATACTATCGCCCGGCTTGAGATTTGATAGAGTAATGGTGAAATCGCTATTAAACTGGTTAGCTACAGGTGCGGCGTAGCGGTATCCGGAGATGAAGTGCGAGAGGTCGGAAGTAATCATGGTAAAGAGGAAGAAAGTGATTGGAATCACGCCAAAGAGTTTGGCGTAGGGGTTTTCTGGGAAGAGATCGAACCATTTATTAATAATATAGCGGAAGCCGTGAGCGATTAGGATGGCGAAAGGTAAAAGAAGAAGCGCGGCATAGTCGGTGTTGAAACCTGAGATGACGATAGTAAAGAGGATAAGAAAGATGGCGATGGAGTTGCGGCTGGCGAAGAAGCCTTTGAATGTGGAAATGAGGCCGATGACGGCAATAATAGTGGCGGGGAGGCTGATTTGTGGTGCGAGAAAAATGCTTTCGATGACGCCATGCCAAGAGAAAAATGGTAAAAAGGCTTGCTTGAGATTATTAAAGTAGCCGGAGATTTTAAAATTACCGGAAAAGAGGAGTGGCTGAATGATGTCCGGGTGATTGAGTAAGATGTAGCCCATAAAACCGAAGCCAGTGAGGATAATGGCGGAGACGAGGAAAAACGGCAGCCTTGGGAGCTTTTTGATAGTGAAGCGAAGGTGTGGATGCCAGACGGTGTAGATTAAGATAAGAATGACAAGATAGAGCATATAGGGAGTGAAGCTGGAGAGGAAGAGGGCGATGGCAAAAATAAAACACCAAATTGGGGCGGGGCGTTTGACTCCCTGGACCTTGGAACCGACCCAAAGTAAAAGAGTTGGCCAGAAGACGATCATGATAAGTGGGGTGCCGTTGCTGACGAGAAAAAGAAAACTGGAGGAAAGAACGGTAATGATACTGGCGATGATGGCAGTGTTGTTTTTGAACCAACGGTTGAGGAGGAGAACGATGAGGAATCCGAGAAGACCGCCCATGATAATACTTGGAATACGAATGGTGTAGCTGGTGATACCGAAGAATTTAAAGACAATTTTTTGCAAGAGATGATAGGGGAGGTCGATGAGATTGCCGCTAAAAACTGAGTGGACGTCGAGATTTTGACTGGTGATGGCGGAGTTCATTTCTGCATTAGAAAGTCCAACTGGTGCAAGTTTTGGGACCAGAAGAATCAGACCAAGAAAGCTAATGGCTAGAAGAATGTAGCCAATGATAAAGCGTTTTTTGTAAAGAAAATATTTATTTGGATTTAATTTACCCACAGTTTTATTTTATCATGGAAAAACAAATAACGCTATTTAAAAAGCTTTATTCCCTGGTCTTGTCGAGTGACATGAA
>JAEHON010000016.1:11925-16032 GCA_016112465.1 Candidatus Saccharimonadota bacterium
GCGAGAGTTTTGAGGCCACGAGAAATTTCGGTAACCTCTTGCACGCGGTTACCAGCGTAACGGTCAGAACCGGAAATTAGCTGAAGGTAGTCAACGATGATTAGACCAATGTCATGATCGTGAGCGGCACGGCGGGCTTTGTTGCGAAGTTCAAGTACGGTCATAGAGCTGGTGTCGTCAAGATAGAGTGGAATTTCACTCATTTCACCAAGTGCGTCACCGATTTTTGCAAAGTCATCGGATGAAATATTGCCGGTACGGATATGCCAAGAGTCAACACCAGAGGTGGTAGCAATCATACGGTCAACAATTTCATTTTTTGCCATCTCCATAGAGAAGAAGAGGACGCCGCGCTTATTAATACCAGCAATGTTATAGGCTAGGTTTTGGGCAAAAGTGGTTTTACCCATGGCTGGGCGGGCGCCGATGATGATCAGATCGCCGCGCTGGAATCCTGCGGTTTTATTATCGAGATCACGGAAGCCAGTTTTTAAGCCACGCATGGAGCCCTTATTAGTATGTAGTGCTTCCATGCGGTCAAAAGCGTCGACCAGAAGATCTTCAAGGGCTGCATATTCGGTTTTGGTGGTTTGGTCGGAGACGGCAAAAAGCTCCTTTTCAGCAGCGCCAAGCATGGCGGAAACATCCGTTGCACTATCGTAAGCTTGATTAGTGATTTCGGTACCCGCGCGAATGAGTCGGCGACGGATGGAGGCTTGTTCAACAAGTTTTGAGTAGGATAAAACGTGAGCAGCTGTAGGTACTACATTGGTAAGTTCAGTGAGGTAAGATGCGCCACCGATATCTTTGAGAAGTTTTAAATTGCGGAGTTCAGAAGTGAGAGTCAAAAGATCGATCGGCTGGTTATGCTCGTAAAGCGACATCATGCCGCGATATATGGCGCCGTGTTTCTTTTCATAAAAATCAATCGGTTTAATCTTTTCAAGAATATCCGGAAAAGCAGAATCATCAAGCAAAATTGCACCAAGCAGAGAGCGCTCGGCTTCAATATCTTGGGGCGGAATGCGGCCACCAAACAATTCTGGATCATTTTGGGAAATGGTCTTTTTTCTAGGTTTCTTTTCGGAATCGTCTTTTGTTTCTACCATAATTACAACTCAAAAATCCTAAAATGGATTTTCGTTTACCTCCTGGATATCTCCCATTATAGCAGAGAGTGACTCAATTTTAGGGGAAACCGTGACTGCTTTTTTGGTTTGACCGGCGGCAGCTTGTTCAAAAGAGACAGCGGTTTTTGGAATAACTTCAACGTCAGGGTTTCTGACGGTCAGTTCGATAGAGTTGGTGGCGCCACGCAAAATCTCGAGGTTATTTTTTTGTCCTAAGATGCGCCAGTAGACGGCCTTTTCCGGATAAATATCAAAATTTTTGCCATCGATGACGAAGAAGGACTTTTTGAGAGCGGTCATTAGGGTTGGGTTGACATTGGTGACGTTGGCGACAAAGCCGTTGAAATTAAAATCACCAGATGAACTAACCACGGCTTCTGGTAGAGTTGGCGGTGCTTCTTGAATCATCTCTTCAGGCTCTTTCGGCGGCAATGCGCGTTCAGCTTTATGGTTTTTAGCATTTTTGGCTAGCTGCTCGCGGAGCTCAGCGAAGGGACTTGGTTTAGCGCCTGGGGTTGATGTAGACTTTACTGAGGCTTGCGAATTAGTGGTTGCCGAATATGAGTTTGGAGCGGCTGTCGAGGCAATGGAGGTGGCTGTTGAGGTAGGAGTAGCTGGTTGTGGTGAGGTAACTGGTGCTATGGAGGTAGTGGAGGTTACAGTAGCAGGGGTCGCGAAGTTATTTGAGATTAGGGCAACAGTGAGTTTGGCTTCGAGGAAACTTCCAGTGACATTAAAAAGCTGGTTGACGAGTTGGAGTGATTTTGGAGTTGGATTTTTTAGGATTTGATTAATTAATTCTAAAGTGATCGATTCTGCGGTAATGCCGTAATTTAAAAGAGCGGCGAGGGTATGTGTGATTTTTTTCGTGTCAGAATTTTCATAGAAATTGATGAGGTTTTGAATTTCTTGATGCTCTGGAATGCCAAGGGCAGCTGAAACGTCGCTGGCCTCGATGGTTTTTTCGGAAAGGTTGATTGTGCCGATCTGGTTGAGGATGGAAAGTGAATCACGAAAAGATCCACCACCCCGTTCGGTGATGATTTTGAGTGCATCGTCAGAGATTTTAATTCCCTCCTTGTCACAGACGGAACGCAAAAAATCTTGCATGACTTTTGGCTCGGCTAGGTTGAAGCGATAAATTTGAGTGCGAGAGATGATAGTGGCTGGGATTTTTTCTGGGTTAGTGGTAGCCATGATGAAAATCACGTGCTCTGGCGGTTCCTCGAGAATTTTAAGGAGAGCATTAAAGGCACTATTTGAAAGCATGTGAACTTCGTCAATGATGTAGACTTTGTATTTGCCAAGAGTCGGCATGATCATAGCTTTTTCACGAAGTTCGCGGATATTGTCGACACTAGTGAAAGTGGCGGCATCGATTTCAATGATGTCAATATAGGAGTCTTCAAGTTGATAGTCGAAATGGTTAATTTCATGGGCAAAAATACGAGCAACAGAGGTTTTGCCGCAGCCGCGTGGACCAACAAAGAGGTAGGCATGAGAAATTTTACCCTTGATTAAGGCGCCTTGTAATTGCTCGATAGTTTTATCCTGCCCAATAACTTCGGATAAATGGAGCGGTCTATATTTTCGATAGAGAGCCTTCATTAAAAATATTGTAGCACGAAATAGACCCATTTTCATGGGTCTATTCTTTTATTCTTCTAGAGTGCAGCTTCGACGGCAGCCCAGTTTGCTTGATCGTTGTTGGCTGGAATAACAACGGAAACTTGCGCACCTTCACGAAGGCGGAAATAGGTTACGGAAGCGTAAAGAATTTCGTATTCGCGGCCACTTACTTCGACGAAATATTTATCATCATGGTGAGTGAGGGTACCGATTACGGTTTTGCGCTCGACTGGCCCAATTTGCTTGTAGAGGAACTTTCCTTCTGGTGTGATGGTAAGTTTCATAATGTCACCTTCAACTAGTTTGGACTTACTGGCATAGTTGGCTGGGACTGGGTAGTTTTTACCGTCTTGGTCAATCATGATTTGGCCGTCAAAAACACCTTCGATAATTTTACCCTCAGGTGCGGAAACGATAACTTCTCTCGGAGTGGTAACAATATCACCATCGCCGACGACAGAATTTAAAAGTTCCCTGGCAGCTGCTAGATTGGTTTCCGCTTCTTGAATTAGCGAGCGGAGTCGTTTTATTTGTTTTTCTGGTAATTCAGACATCACCTCGCATCCTGTCTGTTTAATATAATATTGATATTATATTATGCTAGTCTTGTAAAATTGTCAACAAAAATCTGTATAAATTATTTATACAAAGATTTCCACAAGTTTAACAGAGGTCTTGAGTTAAATGTTGTAATAAATACTGCTGAATATGACGATTTTTTGGAATGTTATATAATTATTACAATGATTAAGATTATTGCTGGTGGTAGAAAACATTTGAAGTGGGTCGAGGAAGCGGTTTTTGAATATGAAAAGCGATTAAAAAAGCCTTTTGATATTGTTTGGGAATTGATTGAAGAGGAAAAACTGAATCAATATCTTGCGAAATGGCCATTTTTAGGGCAGCAGTTTGTGATTTTGCTTGATGAGCGAGGAAAAAACTTATCGTCACCAGAACTTTCTGAGGCCTTGTCACGACAGTTTGTAAATAGTAAGGAAGTGGTGATTATTATTGGCGGTGCCTTCGGGGTAAGTGAAGAGATTAGGCAGAAATCTAATTTAGTGTGGAGTCTTTCGAGGCTGGTTTTCCCCCACCAGCTAGTGCGCGTGATGCTGGCGGAACAAATTTATCGAGCGCAAGAGATTGCGGTTGGTGGAAAATATCATCACGAATAAATTTTGTTTGCGATAGTGTTTATGCTATACTAGTACAAGTGTTAAATTTGGGAATCAAAAATACGGGAGCCTTTAGGCTCGGTAATAAAATTCGTGTGGGCCAGAGATTAAAAAATGGCACTCAGATTTCTGATTTTCTCTTGTTGGGGCCGATTGGGTTAGTTATCTATTTA
>JAEHON010000019.1:0-15091 GCA_016112465.1 Candidatus Saccharimonadota bacterium
TAGGATTGATCTTTTAGGAATTGCTTTAGTTGGTCAGCGCCGAGTTCGGAAACGATAGCTTCTTTGCAGCTGACATGATTTTCTTGAATAATACGAGTGAGGCAGGTCTCTTTGGTGAGAGATTCCTCGCCAACTTTAACTAGATCCTCTTTTTTCCAGGTTTCCTGTTTAAAAAGCAGATTCGCTAGATAGACAAGGAAGAGATTTTCGACGCCCTGGCTGTTATTTTGCGTAAAATCATTGTTGCGGCCAATAATTTCCTGATTTTTGAGATCATAAACTAGAATACTATTATTTTTCTTATTGACCTGAGTAGATAGCCATTGATCGATGGCTGGTTGGAGGTTGATGGATGCAAGCTTCGTGGATTCTGTTGTAGTTTCTGGAGTTTTTGCGGTCTTTTCGTTGAGGTATTTCATGAGATAAACGATACCAAAGGAGAGGAGGATGACGCTAGCAGTGGTAAAGAGAATAATGGCGAAGATTTTTCCAAATTTTGGCATGCTATGTTTGGCAAATTCGTTGGGAGTGAGTTCGTGGTTGATTGGGGGTTGACTCTGGTTTGAATTTGGATATTGATGTGGGAGTTGAGCTTTATTTTGACCTTGGTTTGGGTTTTGACCTTGGGCTGGATTTTGGCCTTGGTTTTGACCTTGGTTTGGATAGTTTGGTGGCATAGTTTTTCCTTTTATGGTTTTAGATTATGATATTAATTCCCCTTTGGCGAAGCTTGGAGGAGGCGGTTGAGAAAATCTTGGGTTTCGGTAGTGTTAAGCAAGCGGGTCTTTAGTGTTTCATCATAGATAGTTGGATTAATGCGAGTTTGTAGGTATTTTTGACCATCGAAATAATGGGTAAGGATGAGACTGCGTCTAGTGTCTGGCCAATAGATTTGATCGAAGAAGAGATTACCAAGGCCATAGAAAATCGGTTTGCCGTGGTAGAGTTCGTAGGTTTGTGGCTGATGAGCGGAAGTACCGACTACCATATCGGCGCCAAGATCGATTAAGTGTCTGAAGAATTCTTGCTGATTAGGGATTGGTTTGTCGCAGGCTGGATAGGCGACAGGTGAATCTGGATATGCATAACATTCAAAATATTGCATGTTGATTATGGTAAATTTGTTTTCGCTTTTGGCTCCTTCGAGATCAAGTTTGACTTGTTCCTCGCTGTATGGATTTGCGCCTGGGGTAGTGTCGGTGGCAAGTTGACCGTTGGCGACACTGCTGGTTGACTGGTTGTAGGCTAGCAAGCGGATGGAGTCATTTACGTCAAGCGGCTTTCTGGCTTCAGCTAGATTTTCTCCACCACCAACGGTTTTTAGGCCAAGTTCACGGTATTTGGCAATGGTTTTGAGGTTATTTTCGGCACCAGTGTCGTTGTTGTGATTCCCTGTTAACTCGACAATATCGGTACCGATGGCGGTAATAGTGTCGAGAGTACGCCAGTCTGCACATAAAATCATGGATTGATAACCGCCCTGGCAATTATCCTTAAAACTTACCTCATTACTGATATGGGTGAAGGTTTTATTTTTAAGAAAGTCAGCAATGTCTTCACCAAAATAAGCGCCATTTCCAACTTGGTTAAGCTTCAAAGTGATTCGACGAGTGAGAGCGGTAACGCCGGTCTCAGCGAAGGAGATGAAATTGGTTTTTGGGGTGAGTCGAAGGGGTTTTAGTGCTTCTTTTAGGGTATCTAATTGATCAATATTTTTTGTTTCAAAATTAAGCTTAGTGAAGCGAGCTCCGGCAAGAGGGGTGTCAAGATAGTAATTTCCGCTGATACTTAATAACTTTTTGTCGGCAGAAAGTGTGTCTGCGTCGATAAAAGATATTTGATTTTGCGTGAGAAAATCGGAGTCAGTGACTTTTTCTACTGGAATATCAGTGAGTGCACTATAAAAATCGGTAACTGGAAGTTCCAACTTAACAATAAAATCGTCATCCTTGGCACCATAAACGATTTGTTCACTAATTTTGAAATCAGAGAAATGGATATTTCCTGCGAGGTGTTCGCAGATTTTTGTTTTTTCAAAACTTTTCAGTTCTAAGTTGTTTAAACAGGTTTCTTCCGTGAGCGAATAAAGTTTATTTTTAGGATGTAAGGTTTTAATAAGGGCGATGGTAGTGAGCGAGATAAAAATGAAGACCAGAAAAAGGCTTAAAAGTGGTAATTTTTGGCGAAAGCTGCTGCGACGAGAACTATTAGATATTGTTTGTTTTTTAAAATAAGCTGCTTGATTTTGTGTCATGATTTTCTGCTTTAAAATACTAGTTTTATTTTAACATAAGTTGAAGATGCGGTATAATTTAAGCATGAGTTTTAACATAAAAATCTTCAAAAAACGATTCTCAAAGCGACAGTTTGACATCGAATCACCAAATAAGAAAGTGATTTGCACGATAAAGATGCGGGACGGCCGGATTTTTTATGAAGTGAAAAAAGAGAATACGATTTTAGTGCGAGAGTCGAAATTGGGATTTTTGCTTCGAGGCGAAAGTGAACTTGGAGTCAACTTGAATCTTGTGCGTACACAGAAAAAAACTTGTAATGAAGTATTCGAGACGATTGTTGGTGAACAAAAAGAAGTACGCAACAATTATAATGAAATGGCGGTTTATGTGGCAGAAGAAAGTGAGAAAAAACGCTTATTTTCTTTGCGATTTCGTGTATTTAATGATGGTGTGGCTTTTCGATATGAGGTGCCACCACAACCAAGTTTTCAGCGAATTATTATTGAGGACGAGCTGACTGAATTTAATGTTGATCTAAACGGTCAGGCTTGGAGGATTCCTGCCTACCAGGCAACAAAATATGAATTAAATTATGAAAAATGGCCAGTTTATGAATTGCGAGATGCCGTACATACGCCACTAACGATTGAGACAAACGCTAATAAATATTTGGCGATTCATGAGGCGGCACTTTATAACTATGGGTCGATGACCTTAAAGCTGAACCAAGACAAGCATTTGCAAGCGGATATTACGCCTCTGTCTGATGGGGTAAAAGCCTATGTCGATTTACCGTTTAATTCCCCATGGCGCGTGATTTACGTGGCAGACTCGGCGATTGAGTTGATTGTGAATCGAATGTTGCTTTGTTTGAACGAGCCGGCCAAGGAAGATTTTTCTTGGGTGAAACCACTGAAATTTTTGGGGATTTGGTGGGCGATGTATGTGGGGGAGTGGACCTGGGCAGAGGGTAAAAAGCATGGTGCCACAACTGAGCATGCGAAAGAATATATTGATTGGTGTATGAAACTCGGGGTGTCAGGACTTTTGGTTGAGGGGTGGAATAACGGTTGGAGTGGCGAGTGGTCTTTGAATGGGAAATATACGGATTTCTTGCATCCGGTTGCGGATTTTGAGATGGAACAAGTGGCGGAAAAAGCCCGAACAAGTAATGTGGAGTTAATCGCGCAACATGAGACGGTGGGGCAGATCGATAATTATGAACGACAGCTTGAAAGTGCATTTTCGTATCTGGTGAGTAATGGTATTCATTATGTAAAAACTGGTTATACCGGATCAAAAATGATGATTGCTGGAAAGCAAGAATATCATCATTCCCAAGTTGGGGTGTTGCATTATCAAAAAACCGTGGAGATGGCGGCGCGCTATCAAATTATGTTGAATATTCATGAACCGATTAAGGGGACCGGAATTGAGCGCACGTATCCGAATATCTTAACGCGTGAGGGGGCGAAGGGACAGGAATATGAGGGCGGGAAAATTCGTTTGAATCATGCAACGATTTTGCCTTTCACAAGGATGCTGGCGGGGGCATTTGACTACACGCCTGGCATTTTTGATCTAAGTAATCCGGCAAAACGAGTATATACGACCCTTGCAAGACAACTAGCGTTCTATGTGATTTTTTATTCTGGCATGCAAATGTTAGCAGACAGGCCAGAAGTTTATGATAAATATCCTAAAGTTTTTGAATTTTTGAAGGAAGTGCCGGTGAACTGGCAGACTACCATTCCACTACTTGGGAAGATCGGCGAATATTTTGTAGTGGCTAGACAAGATCGAGACTCCTCGGATTGGTATATTGGTGGGGTGACAAACGAGTTTGCGAGACGCGTAAATCTAAACTTGGAATTTTTGGAGGATGGAATTAAGTATACAGCTTATATATACCGCGATGGCGGGGCAGCGGACTATCGAGAGAATCCTTTAGATATTGAGATTGAGAAACGCGTGATTGATAGGACGGAACTTCTTGACATTTGGCTGGCCGCGGGCGGTGGTGTTGCGATTCGCCTAGTGCGCGGGTATTAAGAAAATTATTTTTCTAGTTCAGCAGTGATGATAATACGCTCAGTGTAATCGTGTCCAGAAATTTTCTCGCCGTGACAGGTCATGAGGGTGAGAGTTGGGGTGAGCTTTGCCTCAAGAACTTTTGACATACTAATCTCGGATTTCTTCTTAATTTTGTAGGTTTTTATCACATAATTTTTATTATCAAGTGTGAGGCGGTCGCCAATTTTAAGATTCTTGAGATTCGAAAAAATAGTGGTTGAGTGGCCAATCAGGAAGGTATTATTTGTGGCGGCCCAATAGAGTCCAGTGATGCGATCTGGGGAAGTTAAAGTGTAGTCGTCGTTCAATTCGATGACGCGAATCGGGGAGGTGAGACTGATTGTAGGGGCTTCAAGAATCAGGCTGGAGTTTGCTTCAACAGTTTGTGGCTGCATGCCAAAATAGAGAAACCCAGCAAGAAAAACCATGCAGAGTATGGTTATGAAAATATGCGAAAAATGCCTTTTGATTTGCATATCATTAATCTCCCAACGACCTTTTGTGGTTCTATTATAGCATAAGCTGGATGAAAAAATAGTGTAATCTTGAAATAAAAAAGCGCCCCAGGAAGGGGCGCGCTATGTAAAAGGAGTGGATTAATCTTGGCAGATCTATGTTTTCTGCAGATTAATTATTCCTGAAATTTTGAAGAACGAAGACTGGAATAGAGCGGACTGGTGCCGCTTTCGGTAATGTCGTCTCCGGTCGGATGCTCAACCATGGCGGCCAAAACGTCTTTCAAGACGACGGCCTGAGCGGTATAGAAGTATTCATCGCAACCATCAATACGAATCAGCTCGCCCCAAACTGTGGGCATGTAAAAATCTCGTCTGTATTTCAGGCTGGGATTTTCACTGGAGCAGACGCCGCGGATGGAAATCGAGATAGGGTTGGGATTGTTCGTCTCGAGATCATCACGAAACGAAATCATCATAGACTGCACTCCGGCCTGATTTTCAAGAGAGGGGTCTCTCTGAAGGCGCATATAATGATGCTGGGAGTCAAACTCGATAGTGTAGTCAGGATTCTGCGCAACGAATTGCATCATGTAATTCTTCAGATCAAAGACCTGGGGGATGACAAAATTCTCGATGTCGTAATCAATCTTGGGAGCCTGGTTGATAGGCTCAGCCGGCTGGACGACTTTGACGTCGGTTTCTGCATGAATAGCTTCTGCACTGATAGGTGCGGGCTCAACTTTGAGGATCGTCTCAGAGGTTTTCTTAGTACTTGCAGTTTTCTTGGAACTTGTTGCTTCACTGGTGTGCTTATTCTGCTTGACGGTGGTTTTCTTATGTCTCTTTGTCTTTGCGGGGTGGATGTAGGGGGACTGCGTGTTCAGCTCAACGCTGAAGCTGGAGTCGGTCTGGGGGGTCGGTGTGGTACTGAACGGAAAATTGAAGGAAACGTTCATAAACAGGAAAAGCATCATGCATCCGGCAATGAGGAGGACGCTCTGAACTATGGACAACTGATAGTCCGGGCTGAGAAAATGGGGCTTCGTGGAATGATTCGTTCTAGATTTCATTTTTTTCTCCTTTTCTGAAAAAGATCTAGGTTGACAGTGACAACGAGTGAACTTGAACCTGCAATATAATTATATAATATTTTTATAAAAATACAACTGAGAAAGGAGTCGAGGTGATGGTTTTATTTTTGTTAAAAAACGATCTAAGGTTGTGGTTTTTGATTTTATTTAAAAAAGACCCCGGGGTGGGGTCTTTCTTGTACTCTATTAATTAACATCCAAAGGTCTGTGGTCGATGGAGAGGACTTCCGGCTTTAAATAGACGCTGAAACTGTAGTCGAACTCCTCCTCGAGGTTTTTATAAATGAGGAGTCGAGCTGTGTTATCACCGCCATCCGGCCGGACGATATCGCCCTGGAGCTTGAACGCGAAATATTCATCGGGATCAAGTTGTCCCCGGATGCTGTGAACATACCACCCATTCTCATAGGGGTAATCTCCATCAATCGGATAGTCTAGCGGCGCAGGAAAGCAATTAATGCAATTCAAAGCAAAACGGTCATCCTGCGGATAGAAAAAGTCAAATTCGGCAATCAGGCCATTTTTGAATCTAGCATAGACTATTGCGCCTTCGAGCGGGTTGTCATATACCACCTGTTTGATCTCGATGGCACCTTTGCGGCGCAGAAAAGCGGCGAAATCAAAGTTTGCAGTATTGGGGTAACTGCTGCCTTCAGAGACATAGGTCTTGGAACTCTCGGAGTTGTTGGTAACTTCGGTCGTTTCGACACTGTTCGAGGCTTCTTCCGTAGCATTCCCCTCTGCAATAGTCTCGATTGTTGTCTCAGAGATTTCTGCTGCCTTCTCGGTGGATTCGACTGACGTATCCGTAGCTTCTGTGGTGGCTTCTACTTTTGCGTTGGACGCAGTAGACTTTGCGCTTGAGTTAGCGCCACAGCCTGCAAACAGAATTGCAACAGATGCGGTAGCTAAGGCAATACCAAGTTTGACGTGTTTCATGATTTTTCTCCTTAATTCAGCGGATCGGTCTGCATGGAATAGCTACTGAGCGTGGTGTACGGATCAATGTATTTCATGTAGTTCTCATAGAAGCGTCTCTCCAGAGATAGCGGCGGTCTATTGATGCCGGTCGGCGTAACAGAACCTTCTTCCCACGTGGTATAGAAAGCGTCATCAGGGCTGATCTGAAAATAGTCATTGTAGTCCATTTCATCATAAGGCCGGCGGTCCATGGAGTACGTTTTTCCCCAATCTGATTCACCGTAGCCGTCACCCACTGTGGTATAGGGCCCACGGCTGTTTGCGAAGATCACTCCGCCGCTCCACGCATAATGCATAGTATAGGGGATGCGCTCGTGAAATTCGAGTTTCACGATAATGTTGTTCTTGTAGCTGACGTAAGCATTGATGCCGCCTTCGAGATTGTCGCTATAGACAATTTCGGTGGCACCATGATCTCTCAAAAACCGCTCGAAATCCATATTGTACTGAATGTTGGTCGGATCAGGATCGTTGGTTCTCGACAGGTACTGCTGGTAGGGTTTCGATCCCTCCGGAAAGCCAGTATTAACATTCTGCTTGGCCTGGCCGCCAGCACTTTCGGTGTTGCCGTTATTTTCCGGCATGTTCTTGTGCTCGTCGGCGGTTTCGGGCTGTTTTGAAGCTGCTCCAGTTTCACCTACAGGTGTTTCCGGAGTTTTTGCGGTTTCCTTGATCGTATCCGGAGTTTTTGCGGATTCTTTGATCATTTCCAGAATCTTTGCGGTTTCCTTGATCGTATCCGTGGTATTTACGGAATCCTTGGCTGTATCCGTGCTGTTTTCGGCTTCCGTGATGGTTGCGCCAGATTCCTCGAGTGAGGACTCGGATTCTTCATCCGTGTTGGATCCACCGGGGGTGAGAATGGTCTTACCTTCGGTGTCTGCCAGGTCGATGACGGTAGCATTTGCAGTTTTCTTGCTCTTGCTTCCGCATCCAGAAAAAAGGACGGTTGCTGCGGTGACAGTTGCGACAGTTGCGACAAAAATCTGCTTTCTCATGGTTTCCCTCCTGAAAAAAGATAGAGTACATTAAGGTACTCTAAAAATAGTTGTATATATTATACAATAAAACTTAATATTTTGCAAGAGGGCTATAGTTTGTCGTATGGCTCGCTAATAGGGATCTGGATGGTGGTACCAAAGCCAAGGCGTGACTTGACTTTTGCGCCAAGTATGGCATATTGTTCGCGCTGTTCAACGGTGATGATTGAAGAATCGTCTTTAATAGTGATGAAATTTGAGATTGGACGGATATCAGCAAGTGAATCGCCGGCAGAATTCATGGAGATGACGATGTTCCCTTTGCTAGGGTTTTTGAGAACCTGATTAAGATAGGTGACGATGATTTTTGTTAGAGGTAGAAAGTTTTCAACTTGATGTTTCGGTCGAAGAACATCGAGGTCGAGAGTATAGCCGGCGCGCTCGAGACGAATGACGTATTCACGATAAATTGGGTCAATTACATCAGAAAGATACATAAACTTACGTTCAAACACCGAAGTGTGAATCTTGTTTAGGTCAAGGAGTTTGAGAAAATCTTGGTTCTCTTTCATAAAACGATTATATCATAAATGGCGTAAGCTGGGATAATAGAGTGCGGTTTAATTTTAGACGCCTGGAGTGTGGGTATTGAGGAGCTCGCGGTGAGCGCGATAATTTGGGTCGTGGGATTCAACTTCGGCCCAGAATTCTTTGGAGTGGTCTGGGTGATTGATGTGGGCTAGTTCGTGCAAGATTACATAGTCGCGTTGAGATTCGGGAACTTGCATGAGGCCGATATTGAGTGAAATGGTGATGGTGGTGGGGGCGAGAATGGAAGTTTTGCGGTGGGTGCAGGAACCCCAGCGACTACTGGCATGAGATAAGACAACTTTGTCGTAATGATAGCCGTAGCGTTTGGCGAAATATTCGAGGCGATAAGGCAGATATTCTTTGGCCTGTTTCATCAGGAGTTTTTTCTTGGCATCGCGGGCACGTTGAGTACTTGGATCTTTAACTTTGAGTTTGTCACGAATCTGATCGCGGAGCTTATCTAAAGTATTTTTGACGGTGCGCTCAGAGGTGAAACTAGGGACAGTAGCTTGCAGGCGGCCAGAAGTGGAAATTGAAAAACTTACCGTGCGACTACGTGCGTTTTTTTTAATAATTACCTCACCAAATTCAGGGTCGTTTAACATATTAGAAGATTGATAAAGTGTACTTAGAGAGCTTGAAGAAACTTAAGAGAGCTGAGAGAGGACATGGGAAAGCTGAGTCTCGAAGGTGTGTTTGCCGGAGAGAATGATTGGCTTTTCGGTTTCGGCGGGAGCTTCCATGGCGCGGATGCGGGATTCGTATTCTTCCTTAGCACGAGCGACAGAGCGGAATTTGAGCTTGAGGCGAGCTTTGATAGTATTAATATCGGTCTGAATCCAGACGAGAGTTGGGTTATAACCGCAGACTTTAAGAAGTTTGCGCACCGCGTTGCGTTCGTTTTCAGTATCAAGGCCACCTTCAATGACGATGTTTTGTCCTGTTTTAGAGATTGCTTCTAGGACCACGTGAATTTGTTTTTCGGTGAAATCGGCTTCTTCGCGTAATGACTGCAAATTATAATAAGGAGCTTTAAAACGTAAAGAAAACTTTTCACAGAAAGTCGTCTTACCACTGCATGGTGCACCAAAAACCAGAATAGCGCGCGGTTTTGTTTTCTTTCGATCTTCCATATTGCAGATATTGTATCATGAAGTAATCTATGTATCAAATAAAATTACAGTTGATCAATAAGTTTGGACTTGGTGGCAAGGGATTTGAGTTTGGAATCGAAAGGCGCATAGTCCTTGATGGTGAGAATCGAGGAGTTGGCGAGGAGAATTTGGGATGGAAAGTAGAAGAGCCAACAGATGAAATTGGCGGGATTATAGAAGAAGGGTGGCAGGATGTGGATGCGGGAAAAATAGGAGATGAGGACGGTAAGGTCGCAGCAGATAAAGAAGATGAAACCTAGAAAATTACAGATGCAGGCGCGGCGCACTTCTGGAGTTTTGCGTTTGAGCCATTTGGTAGCGAGGGCGAGGTTTAGAGTAAGGGTACTGGCGTAGGCGAAACCGGCGCCGATCACGAGCGGGACTTGATAGAAGCTAACAAAAGTAAAGAGGAGGACGAGAAAGAGAGTCCAGGTAATAAAGAAAAAGGGACTGAGGTCGGCGTAGCGGGCGGTGTGAAAATATTGGGCGAAGCAGAAGAGGATGACGCCAGTGGTGGAGATATTATTGATAGCTAGGACGATGTCAGCGAGAAAGGTGAAGAGGAGGGCGCTTTTTAGGAGGTAATCCTTGGGGGAGAAGAAGCAGGAATAGATAAAACAGGTGAGGATGGTGGAGACTTTAACGATGGTTGTGGAGAAGAGGAGGGGCTCAGGGATGAGCTTCGAGTCAAAGATAAGATGAAGCAAACCAATGATGAAGAAATAGATAAACATTAGCGCCCAGAGAGTAATCCAGAAGCTGAGGCTGGAGAGGACACGGCGTAGGAGCGAGGTGTGAATGGGGCTATTCATGAATAGATTAAGTATAACTGATTTGAGAAGAAAAATGTAGTTTAGCTTTTTGGTATGATATAATGAGGAGGATAGGGGCGTAGTACAACGGTTAGTATAGCGGTCTCCAAAACCGTAGATCATGGTTCGATTCCGTGCGCCCCTGCCACTATGGTAATTTGTTCTAGGTAAATTACCGCTTGTCTAGATAAAAGTTTATATAGGAACGTATGGTGCGTTCTTTTTTATGATAGGATGTTTGGATTATTTATTAAATTCTTGGCGGAATTTGCGGAAATAATGGAACCGGATAAGAAAAAGGATAAATTCCGTGATGACGCGAATGATAGCAACGGAGATCAGAGAAAGTTGATCTAGGAAAAACATTGCGAGGAGTGCGGCGAGATTAAAGATGGTTGAAGCGACAGTGGAGGTGGTAACTTCAGCTTGATGATTGATTACGCCAAGAGTTGGCCAGCCAAGGAGCGTATTGCAATAGCTGAAAAAAATGGTGATGGCGAGGATTTGAATGATTGGTATGGCGGTGAGGTATTTGTTGCCAACAAGAATCTGTAAACCGAGCGGACTAAGGAGGATGACGGCTATGGTAAAGATTAAAACGTAGATGAAGGTTTTTCGAAAGATTTGACTAACAAATTGGTAGCTTTTTTGACGGACCATTTCTGGGTAGATGCCGCTAGATAACTGACCGAGGAGTGACTGGATGGCGCCAATAATTTGGATGGAGAGACCAAAAAAGGCGACTTCTGAGGATGAAAAAACGAGACCAATAATGATGGTGCTGATGGCATTAAAGGCGGTGGCGGAGATGTCTGAAAGAAAATAAATAAAGCTGGTCTTTAGAGAGGCGAGGCTGGCTTTTAGATTTGGGCGCTGAAATTTGAGGCCAAGTTTTTTTAGCTCAAATAGAACCAGGAGAATGGCGAGAATGGAGGAAAAAATATCAAAGAGCGGGATATAAAGGAGCTGATTATCTTGTTTAACAAAGAAAATAGTGAGAAGTGTGGAAACTGTTTTCATGAGGATGAAACGAATGGTCATGATGTGGATGATTTCGAGTCCCCTAAAGAGAAAGTCAAAGAGAAAGATTGAGAGAAAGACGGCTAGATAAGAAAGTAAGGTAAAAAGGAGGTTTCTATGTAGAATTGGAATAAAAATACAGAGAATAAGAGTAATAAATAGCCCCGTGAGGCCGAGGAGGATGCGAGCGAAAAGAGTATTGGTGATGACTTGTTCGAATTTTTCGTTTAGTTTTTGTGTAGCTGGTTTTTGTGTGGCTGATTCTTGTGCGGTTGCTTCCTGTACGGTTGATTTCCGTGCGGCTGCTTCTTGAATAGTTTTTCGAGTGTTTAATTTCTGTTGATTAATTTTTGCGAGTTCCTTGGTGGCGGAAAGCATGAAGCCAAAATCGACAAAGATTTGCATAAAATTCATGACGGTTTTGACATAGGTGAGATCGCCATAGACTTCGACTGAAAGTCGTCTAGTGAGAACGGGTAGGATCAAAAATGGAAAAACCATTTTAGCGAGCTGAAAGACAACTAACCAAAAGGTATTCTTTTTGATCTGGGATAAATTAGACACTTAGTTCCCTCTTTGAGGTATTAAGATACATGATGGCAATATAGAGCCAAATGGCATAAAAACTGAGTGATTCAAACTGAAGATAGAGGTAAAGGAGGATTAAAAGATAGTGATATTTGTAATCCAATGTGGATTTTCTGGCGAGATTATAGAGGAAAAATAGTCCAAGAAGGAGAGCGAAGATACCAAACTCACTGATGATGCGAGTGTAAAGACAGTAGGAGATACTGTCGTCGTGATACTCTGGGTTGGCGAGGTCGTTGACTTCTTTCATGTAGCTACTTTTATAATCTTTTTTGGCCTGGGCGTGACCGAGGCGGGCTGGATGAATTGAATTACCAAGACCGTATCCAGTTAGAAAACCGATAGGTGATTTTGTGTAACCAAAAATGGTGCTCTTGATGCGAAAAACGCGGCTAGCAAAGGATCCGTCGGAGTTGATGCCGGATTTTCGAAGAAGGGCGAGACATTCTTCAGTATTTTGATTCTCTTCTAGTTCGCAGTCGAGGCTGATTTCTGGACTATTTAGGAATCCGAAAAAGATTTTATGAAAACGACCATTAACGGCAGAGACACTGGTGATAAAAAGGATAATTGCGACAATGCCGAGGGGGATAAAAAACTTATCTTTGATCTTTCTCAAGTAATAAAAACTTAAGATGATGGCGATAAGGAAGATGTCGAGTATGATGCGAACGCCAGCACCAAAAAGGATGGCAGAATAGGAATAGAGGACAATAAGAAAAAGCAGAGCGTGGCGCTTCGTGAGCCAGAAAAGTGGTAAAAGGATGCCAAAAAGATGCATACCGATAAAAGATGGCTCGGTGAAGAAGAATTGGACTCGGTTTTTGGCAAGATAGTTACGCTTAAAAAGAAAACCTAGAACGTCGGAAATGCCGGAGAGGTTGTACTTTAAGGCAAAATATTCGGCAAGGCCAATCAGGAGACTAATTAAATAGCTGGCAATAATGATAGAGGTGAGAAGGTTGAGTTTTTGTTTAAATTTAGAGCCTTGTTTGGTGTAAAATTCCAGAAAACTAAGGAGACAGGTGAATCCGAGAATAAGTGGAACAAAGGCTGCAATATAGTCATCGAATCGACCGTGAAAGAAGAGCATGGTAAGGGTGCCGAGAATACTGAATCCGAGGAAGAAGAGAAAAATCTTTTTGATGAGGGGAAAATGCGGGCGGAGATAGTGAAGATTTAGAATGGCATAAAGAAAAAGAATTAACGGTGTGACAGTTGCCCAGCCGGAAGACGGTGCAAAAAAGAGGTTTTCAAAAGGTAGGGTTGTAGCTGCGAGGAAAAACAAAAAATCTGTCGCGGGATGAGCGAGAGTTTTAAAGAAGCGCATGTCGAGCAGTTTTTTGAGGTCAAATTTTTCCTTCATATCTATATTTTACTCGAAATTTGAATTATTTGGAGTTTTGCTTGGCACGCAAGTGGCCAATCAGGCTCAGGAAGAAGATGAATTTGAATTTAAAGCAGAAGAGGACGAGAGCTTTTTGTGGTGGAAATAAGCGGAGTGGTGTGAGATAAATGGCGCGAGCAAAAAGTGGGATTTGATAGAGAGATTTAATGGACTTTTGCGGATCTTTGTTATCTTTATGGCAACAGAAATTGGCAAGGATGAAGAAAAGGTGAGTGGCGACAAAGGCGTAAAAATAGTTTTGGTATTTTTGATATAGATCACCTTGATTTTCTTGCAAAAAATTTCCAATTTTTTGGAGGGATTTACGGTATTTTTCAATATAATCCTCAGAAAATGTGCGGACAGTGGAATTCTGGTGGACGCGGTAGAGATATAGTGGAGCGGGGGTGGCGCCAAAAGAATTTAGTTCGTTGAGTATTTTAAAATTATAGAGCGCATCCTCGGCAACACTGAGCGATTCGTCGAAGCGAATGTGGCGAAGTGATTTGCTCATAATCTTCATATGGCAGAAATTAAAGCCAGAATTGAGATCGAGTAGTTGTTTGTAGAAATCTGATCTGTCGTAGATTCGTAGTAATTCCCTGCTTGATTTTGTGGATTTCGGCTTTCGAGGTTTTTTCTTGCTTGATTTTACAGACTCTGGTTTTTGAGTCTCTTCCTTGCTTGATCTTGCGGATGCTAGATTTTGAGGTTCTGATGTAGGAAAATTTCCAACAAAACGTTGATAACCAGAGGTGATGTAGTCGAGATTATTTTTCTTGGCTAAAGTATAAAGTGTGGAAACAAAATTTTCTGCCAGGAGATCGTCAGCGTCGAGGAAGCAGAAATATTCGCCAGAAAAATGATCGAGACCAAAGTTCCTGGTGGCACTGACACCTTGATGTGGGCGGTCAAAAAATAGAATGGAGGATGAGGGTGCGGCGGCTGAGGCTTTTTGGTATTTTTCACAAATGATTTTTGAATCATCAGTTGAACCATCGTTGATGAGGATGATCTCAAGATGAGGATAGTCTTGTTTGAGACAGGAGGTGATGGTCTGGTCTAGGAATTTTGCTGCATTGTAAACAGGAATAATAATAGAAATGAGTGGAAGTGCTGGCGGCTGATTTTTGAGCTGAATTTCTGACTGAATTTCTGATTGATCTTCTAGTTGAATTTCTGATTGAGTTTTTGGCTGGATTTCTTGTTGAATTTCTGATTGATTCTCTGTAAGCGAAGTTGTGCTTTTTTGTGGTGTTTTCATATCTTATAACACCTGTTCTAACAGCTTTTCTTGTATTTTTTGCCGAAAAATTTGGCGAGGAGGAAGTTGCTGATCTTCTCAATCCAGTTGACTGGCTCGAGCTCGAGAACCTGTAGCTCTAAAACGTCTGAACGTTTGTCGAGGTCTGGGAATTTAGTATATAGAAAGACATCAAGAAGGAGTTCTGAGATGCGGCCAAAGAAACGAGCNTGAAAACCGTCATACCGAGTGAGCTCCTCTTTGGTGAGGGAGGATTCAAGGGCGAAAAGAATGCCAAAAAGGAATTCGCANTATTCTTCAAACAGCGGTTTTTTAAAAATAAAGATGTTGAACATGTGGGCAGAACGGCGAGTTTTTAAACGATTAAATTCCGGCAGAAAATCTGGATATTTTTCTTTGATGATTGCGCGGGTGCGGTCGAGGGGGCCGATATGGAGAGTGTGAGCGTAGTGGCC
>JAEHON010000012.1:0-14567 GCA_016112465.1 Candidatus Saccharimonadota bacterium
ATGCGAGATATTGACACCTATTTACCAGCTACCANNGATAATTTATTAAGATTATTAGTCGCAACAGGGGCGGATATTCGAGTTCTGATTATTAAGCTTGCGGATAGATTGCATAATTTAAGGACACTTTCAGCGCTTTCGCCGGAAAAACAGAAGAAAATTGCCAAGGAAAGCCTGGAAATTTTTGCGCCACTTGCAGATAGATTGAATATGGGGAAACTTAGGGTGGAAATGTCTGATATTGCCTTTTCGTACGTGGATCCAAAGAGATATAAAGAACTAAAGGAAATCATTGAGAAGCGGAATCAGTCTGCCGAGAAGGCCTTAAAAAGGATAAAAAATGAGGTCAGTACTGTACTGACACGCGAAAAAATCAATTTTGAGATAAACGGACGAGTGAAATCGGTCTATTCTCTACATAAGAAGTTGGCAAAATACAATCAAAATATCGATGAAGTGTATGATTTAACAGCCTTAAGGGTGATTGTGGATGATATTACGAGCTGTTACCTAGTTTTAGGCTTAATTCATTCGTTATATACGCCCATGACGGGGAGAATTAAGGATTATGTGGCGGTGCCAAAACAAAATGGTTATCAATCGCTACATACGACGGTGATCACCCCNGATAAGAGGATTGTGGAGTTTCAGATTCGCACAAAGGATATGCATGAATATGCCGAGAGAGGGCTTGCGGCGAGCTTCTATTATAATGAGCAGAAGCTGACGGAGAGCTATAAAACAGGGAAGATTCAGCATTTGCCAACTAACTTATTGTGGATTTCAGAACTACAGATGGCGGCAGCAAAACTTAGAGATGGCAAACAAATTGACTTAAAGAAGCTGAAATTGAATCTTTTTGCAGATAAAATCTTTGTATATACACCAAAAGGTGACATTATCGACCTTCCGATGGGGGCTTTGCCACTTGATTTTGCGTACAGACTGCATTCGGAGCTGGGTGGACATGTGATGGGAGCAAAGATTAATGGTAAATTATCTAATTTGAACACAAAATTAAAAAGTGGCGATGTAGTGGAAATCATTACAAGTAAGAATCAAATGGTGAGGCCGAGCTGGTTGGATAAAATTATTACACCACATGCAAGGGCGAAAATTAAACAGCAACTAGGTAAAACTTTTGAGTCAATAATGGGTTCAAAGAAAAAGCAATAGCGGAATAAAAATAGTTAAATTAATAAAAAAATAAAAAGTAAGCTAAGTGGAAAGGAAGAAGCTTTAGCTTACTTTTTTGTTAATTCATCTCTATAAACTCAGTAAAAAAGATGTCGCTTATGATATAATCAGAATTAAATGAAAGTTAAGCAAATGCGGAAACGAACGGACTTGATTAGGGTACTGCTTGCGCTTTGTTTTATTTTGATTGTTGCGAGGATGTATAACCTACAGATTATATCGCATCAAAAATATGTTGACCTGGCGATGTCGCAACAGACGATGCAGAATACAATTTTCGCAAAACGTGGCGAAATCTATATGATGGATGGGGATAATACTACGCCAGTGGTGATGAACGAGAAGGTTTATACGATTTCGGTGGATCCATTTTTATTGCGCAGTGAGGGTGGGCAGGAGTTAAAGGAAGATGAGGCAAAAATTGATCAGCTGGTGCAAGGGTATGCGGTAAATACTTGGGATAAAGTGTTCGCAAATGAGGCGTCGCGATATGCTGTGATTGCAAAAAATGTGCCATATGAAAGAGCAAAGCAGATTAAAGAAGCAAAAATTACGGGTGTTTATGCGCAGGGCTCAACTAAGCGAGTGTATCCGGAGGGGGATTTGGCGGCACAAGTGTTGGGGTTTGTGAATGCTGATGGAAAAGGGCAATATGGAATTGAGGGAAGCTTAAATAAGGAATTAACTGGCGTAAATGGTATCTTAAAAACAGTAAAAGATGTCAATAATATTCCACTAACAATTGGAAAAAATAACGTACGTGTGCCAGCGCAGGATGGAAAAAACGTAGTATTGTCGATTGATCGTAATATCCAGAAGAAAACTGAAGATGCAATTAAGGCTACTATAGAAAAATTTCATGTAACAAATGCTTCGGCAGTGGTGATGAATCCAAGAAATGGCCAGATTTTGGCGATGGCGGGGACTCCAACCTATAATCCGGCTGAATATGCAAAGGTAACGGATGCGCGTGCATTTCAGACGGACGTGACGATGTCGGCTTTTAATCCGGCCTCAGTTTGCAAGACATTTGCATTGGCGGCGGCGGTGGATAGTGGCGTGATGACACCAGAGACAACTTACAATAATACTGATCTTGTAACGATTGACGGTTGGCCGATTCAGAATGCGATTAAGGGGCATACTGGGAACATTTCAATGCAAGAGGTGTTGACGTATTCTTTGAATACTGGCTCGATTCAGGCTTTGAGGTTACTTGGCGGCTCGGAGACGGAGATCACTTATCAGGGCAAAGAAAAGCTTTATGATTATTACTATAATAGGTTTGGACTGGGAAAATATACTGGAATTGAGCTAGCAGAATCTAAAGGTACAGTGATTCCACCTACGGATATTGATGGTACGAATGCACGTTATGCGAATATGACGTTTGGTCAGAGTTTGGATTTGACGATGATTCAAGTGGCAACGGCTTTTTCGGCGGTGGTGAATGGTGGTGACTATTACACGCCAACATTGGTGGCGGGAGAGATCAAAAATGGAGAGTTTGTGCGTAATGTCTTGAAGGAGCGTGATCATCAGGCGATTGAATCGTCAACTAGTGAGACAATGCGAAAGATGCTGCATACTGCGAGATTGGTTTTTCCAAATGTGAAATATTATGATGAGGGGGTTTATGTCGGCGGTAAGACAGGTACGGCGCAGGTGGTAAAAAACGGTAAATACACCTTTGATGAGACGATTGCGACTTATATTGGTTATGGGGCTAGATCAGAGACGGATTATCCTGAATATGTGATTATGACAAAAGTTTGGGAAGACAATCGAAGACTAGACGGTGGGATGAATGCCAAGCCAATTTTTGATGAGATTAGTCAGTTTATGGTAAACTATTTAAAGATGAGGAGGTAAAAACTGTGCAGAATAATTTGGATGGAAATGCTCTATATGGATTACTGCTGGCGCTGGGTAGCTTTTTATTCGCAATGTTTTTGACGCCTTTTTATACAAATTTAGCCTATAAATATCATTTTTGGAAAAAACAGAAGAAAACTACGGTACAGGGCGATGCTTTGCCGATTATGACAAAGCTGCATGCGCATAAATTTAAGCGAGTTTTTCCAACGATGGCGGGAATTATTGGAGTAGTCGTGGTGGCAGTGGTAACCTGGTTTTGTAACTGGAATCGTGCGGAGACTTGGCTGCCGTTTGCAGGCTTCTTAGGTGGTTCGCTGGTAGGATTGATTGATGATCTGATTAACGTCTTTGGTACGGGAGCCGGGGCGGCAGGCTTAAGAGCACCAGTGAAGTTTTCAATGATTACGATTGTTGGCTTGATGTTGGGCTGGTTTTTTACATATAAATTAGGCTGGACCGGTATTCACTTGCCATTTCATGGAGACTTTGAACTGGGCGCAATTCCGATGATGTTGTTGTTTGCCTTCTCTGTAGTGGCAACTTCAAATGCAGTTAATATTTCGGACGGGCTAGATGGTTTGGCCGGAGGGCTGGCGATGGTGGCATACGGATCTTTTGGGGTAATTGCGTTATTTCGGGGTCAAATTGCACTATTCGCATTTTGTATGACCGTGGTTGGGTGGTTACTCTCTTATGTGTGGTTTAATGTTCCACCAGCTCGTTTCATGATGGGCGACGTGGGGTCTTTTGCTCTAGGATCTGGTCTTGGTGTGGTGTCGATGATGACAAACTCATTCTTTCTGCTACCGGTAATTGGCTTATTGTTTGTGGTTGAGGCTGGTTCGTCCNTAATTCAGATGACCTCAAAACAGTTGTTTCATAGGAAAATCTTTTTATCGGCACCAATTCACCATCATCTTGAAGCAAGTGGATGGGGGGAGGCAAAAATTGTCATGCGTTTTTGGGTAATTGCTGGGGTAATGGGGATTATCGGAATATTTATTGCAATGTCAGGGGGAATCATCCCGCAATAAGGTGGTGTAGGGTTTATGCGTAAACATCAGACAGATAAGAATATCTTTATTGCAACCTTTGTTCTGGTATTAATCGGAACGATTATGGTGAGCATTATTGGACCATCCTATACGAATATCCAGAATATTTCTTATGGTAAAAATGATGATCCGAGCTCGACAATTAAGAGCCAGATTTTGTTTGTAGTGTTAGCTTTTATTGCGATGATGGCGCTTTTAAAAATGCCGCTAAGGGGCTCGGTAGAGCGTAATGAAAGGAAGAAGAACTCGAAATTTTGGCGGACATTTGCTGGAGTATTTGAACATCTGCCGGGTATTATGATGCTTAGTAGCTTAATTATCTGTGCAATCATGATGATTCCAGGGGTGCCTTTTGTAAGATGTGCACTGGGTGGATGTAGGTGGCTGAATATTGGTCCGATTCCGCTACAGGTGGCAGAATTAGTGAAATTTAGTGCGATTTTTTATTTAGCAAAGGTCTGTACGGATTGTAGAAATGCCGGTGGGTTTGATGGTAAGAAAGCTGGACGTAGTGGAATGCAGCGAGTGATGACTAACGTGAGTGCGAAGAATAGTAGCCGTGTAGAGTTCTCTAGTGGCTATAGTAACAACGGACGTAACTTTGGTGGCTATGGAACGAGAGGTGGAAAGCAAAATGCGAGAAGACTTGGGAGATTTTTAAAGCCCGGTACGGTTCTGTATATGCTAATCGTAGATAGGAGACTTGATTTTAAACTGATACGAAAAAGAATTGAGGCATTTAAGGCTCAAAAAGATGGCTGGGCCTTTTGGGTGAAATTTTTGGTGCCTTTTGCGGCAGCTGAATACTTTATTGTGATTGCACAGAAGGATTTGGGCTCTGGTTTACCTCTGGCAGCGATGGTCTTTGCAATGCTTTTAGTCAGTGGAGTGAGGTTTAAAACTTTTGTGATGGTGGTTGCTGTGGGGTTAACACTAGCTGTATTTTCGATGGTATTAGTACCACACCGTAGGGAGCGCCTGAAGACCTTCTTTAGTGGCAAGGTAACTAGTAGTGAATCAACAACTTCGGAAGATAAAAACAAGGATGCTGAAACTTATCATATTAATAATGCTTTGATCGCGATTGGATCAGGAGGATTATTTGGAGTGGGAATCGGCAATAACGTACAGACGGCTGGATATTTGCCAGAATCAATTACCGACTCGATGTTTGCCGTGATTGGGGAAACGATCGGATTTGTGGGGATTTTGGTGGTGCTGTTTTTCTACTATATGTTGCTTTCGAGGATGCTGAAAGTGGCGGATTGTACGAAGGATAGCTATTACCAACTGGTGACGATTGGGGTATTTGCTTGGCTAGCTGGACATGTGGTGGTGAATATAGCTGCAATGACGGGCTTAGCTCCGGTAACTGGTATTCCGCTACCGCTACTCTCGAAAGGTGGAACGAGTTTGATTATGAATATGGCAATCATAGGCTTGGTTTTAAATATTTCACAATATACAATGAGAGCAGATGTTTTGGATGCTGAAAGGAGAAAAATAAAGTGAAAATCTTAATTGTTGGTGGTGGTTCGGGCGGACATATTACGCCAGCTATGTCAGTGATTCGTGAAATTTTTCATAAGTATCCAAATACGCAAGTGGAATTTTGGACCGATCGAAAGTATTATAAGAATATTTCCAATCTAGCAAACGAAATGGCGGTTTCGTGGGGCGAAGAAGAAGGGGTGAGTCGAAAAAATAAGCAATATATTAGAGTGCGTAAGATTTTTGCGGGAAAATTTAGGCGCTATCATGGTTTGAAAATTAAGGATTATTTCGATAATGGGGCAAAAACATTTTTCGATGTAGTGTTTGGAAACTTAGTGGGGGCGTTTGGGTTTTTGTTGGGGATAGTGCAGAGCTTTTTGAGGTTATTAGGTAAGAAAAACCGTCCAGATGTAATTTTTTTGAAAGGTGGATTTGTGGGCTTGCCGGTGGGGATGGTGGCTGGATTTTTGAAAATTCCATACGTGATTCATGAATCTGACGCGGTATTTGGGTTGACTAATCGTATTTTAATGAAGAAGGCAGCTAAGATTGCTACTGGGGTGCCAGTACAGGCGGAAAAATATGGGGCGGAAATTGCCTCTAAGATTGAATGGGTAGGGATTCCAGTGGCACCGGAGTTTGCGCCGGTTAGTTCATCTTTGCAGAGTGAGCTAAAGAGAGAACTTGGCTTTAATTCAAGAAAGAAATTAGTGGTGATTACTGGCGGATCTCAGGGTTCGGAGCATTTAAATACCGCAACGAGGGAGATTCTGGAAAGACTACTTGAAGATGCAAGCGTGGGGCTGATTGCTGGTCGTAAGTATTATGATGAGATGCTAGAATTAAAGGATTTTGAAAAATGGAATAGAGCGAAGCTGGATTCAGATTTTCGAATGTGGAGTTTTTCGCCAAAAATGCACGAGATATTGGGGGCAGCGGATTTGGTAGTTTCAAGAGCAGGGGCTACGACGATTTCTGAGCTGGCGGCGCTGGAGAAGCCTGTAATTTTAGTGCCTTTTGAGAAGTTACCGGGTGGTCATCAAGCGAAAAATGCGGAGAGGCTACAGAAAGCTGGGGCTGTGGAAGTGGTTTCGGACGCAAAAATGGAGGAAAAGCCAGAGTTACTACTTTCAAAGATTAAGGAACTGCTAGGTGATGATGAGAAGCGCGCGGGGTTAGCTTTTAGTTTAAAGAAAATTGCGAAGTCTGATGCGTCTGTACGAATGATGGAAATTATAATGGAAACAAAAAATAGGAAGCGTAGATGAAATTAGGAAGAACGATTGCGGGTGGTCGTGAGGCAGTCGAGAGCGATTTGGTACGACAAAAATTTATTGAGAAGCGTGAACGAAAAAAACGATTACAGTTGATTTTGTTGGGTGCGGTAATTGTGGCGACTGTAGTATCTGGAACTTTAATAGTCCGTGGGGCTCTGCAAAAAACGCCAACAGTAAACCAGAAGCGAGTGGAGGTGGAAAAATATACGCCAACTGTAGAAATCATTGATGAAGACACTTCGAATATGATTACAGAACGCATTAAACAGTACGTGGCTCTAATGGAAAAAGATGTAAAGGATGTGGGAATGAGAGTAACGAAGGCGATTATTCCCGCTGGTAGGGCACGAGAGGTGGATATTTATCTGGAGGGTAGGGATGAGTATTATAAATGCAATTTAGATAGGGGGACGGCTGAAACGGTTGAAGATATCGTGAGGATGATCGGATACTTCAAAAAACAGGGAGTGATGGCAGGATATGTGGATGTGAGGCTTGAGGGGCGAGCATATTATAAGGCAAAATAGTGTGTAGAACTAATAGATAAAAAATGAATAAATAAATTAATTAATTCCCGGGTGACCGGGAATTTTTTAGGGTTATGCGAGACTGCTAAGTCCTGTATTAAAGATGGGCTGGATTTGGTTCTGCCTGTTCGGTTTGTTCGGTTTTTAAAATAAGGAGAGCTGCAGAAAAAGATTTGGTTTTTTGACGGAGGGCGGATTTTTAATAAAAAATACGTATGTTTGTTAAAAAATAGCTGTATTTATTAAAAAATAAAAGTAGGGTACTTGCAATAAAAATAACTTGGAGAGATTAGATTTTTCAAGTGTGTTCTGTTCGGTTATTTAGAAAATGAAATAATAAAAACGCAAGAAGGGAATAATTATAGTATTAAATTTTTTATAGATACAGACAAAAAGTTTTACACAGTTGTGGAAAACTGTATAAAATAATTGTTTTAAAATAACAGGGGTGGGATTAGTCCTTATATATACATACATAACGGGGGAGATTTGCATTATATGTGAACATGTGGAAAAGTTTGTTGAAAAATGTCCGAAAAAATGTGAAAAAGCACTTGCATTATGTGCGTAATGGCGCTAAACTAATGTCAGTGGATAACAAAACAAAAACCCACAAACAAAAAGATTAAATATGAATAATCAAGCGACAAAAACAACGAAAGAAGAAATGGATTACGAAGTAATTCGCTTGGTGAAGAAGAGCGGCAGTTAAAAAGGTATCTTTTTGGCACATTAAAAAATGTTTGAGGTCGGTCAACTAGGAGTCTTGGCGCGCGTTTAGGAAACGCGTCATCAAAACCACTAGCACATCTATAAACACCTCCCAATTAACTCAACAAACAACCTACACAATAAGTCTCTCAACGGTTATAGTCATATATTCAGTCTTGCATTGGATGAAACTATAGCAGCATTTATTGTATAGAAAAACAATTAAGAAATTGCAGTAATAAATCTTAATTAACAAACAAAAAACATACAAAAACAAACACGCTAAAATTTCTAGTTGAGCGATCTCAAACTAAAAAGCTTCTATATAACAGAGATGAAAATCTTTGATATAATAGAGGTATGGAAGAGCTTCATAAGCCAGTGTTACTATCAGAAGTTCTCGAGATTTTGCAGCCTAGCGCGGGCGAGTCGTATTTAGACTTGACGGCAGGTTATGCGGGTCATGCGGGAAAGATTTTGGCGGTTACGCGGAATTATAAAGAGTCGATCTTAGTGGATCGAGATATTAATGCAATCAATTTTCTATCGAAGAAGTACCCAGATGGTGAATTCGGACTTGAAATGTTGCACGAAGATTTTTATAATGCGGCGCAGTCTTTAATCGAGTGTGGAAAAACTTTTGATATAATATTAGCTGATTTTGGAGTATCTTCACCGCAACTGGATAATTCAGAGCGAGGTTTTTCATTTATGCACGAAGGGGAACTGGATATGCGAATGGATCAAACGCAGGAGTTGTCAGCGGAAACGATTGTGAATCATTGGTCGGAGAAGAAACTGATTGAAATCTTCGAACGATATGGTGAGGAATCATCGGGACTGGCAAGAAAACATGCGAGAGAAATCGTATATAACAGACCATGGAAAACTACTAAAGAGCTTGCGGATGCTTTAAGTCCGAAAGGATGGTTTGGGAAGCACCCAGCAACCAAGGTTTTTCAAGCAATTCGTATTGCAGTAAACGAGGAACTTTCGATTATCGAGAATACTCTACCGTTGATTCCGAAACTACTGAAACCAAATGGACGCATTGCGATTATTACTTTTCATAGCCTAGAGGATAGGTTGGTGAAGCAGTATTTTAAGCAGGTGAGTTCACTTGGAGAAGAGTCTGAACTGGAAATTCTGACAAAAAGTCCAATTGTTGCGGGAATGGATGAATTAGTTATCAATCCAAGAGCAAGAAGCGCAAAACTGAGAGCAGCTAGAAAAATTTAGGATAAGAAATTAGACTAAAAATAGCTTGAACGGGAGTGCTGAAGGTTTTTGGGATGATAAAAATAAAAATAAAAAAGGAGGCTATATGCCAAAGCAAATCATTGTAAAAAACGCTTCTCGAGCACAGAAAATCAAAGTTAATTTTCGCTAGAGAAAGTTAATTCTAAATCTAGGTTGATGTAAATCTCCTGATTTTGAATGTATCAGGCCTTAGGGCCTGCTATCGGGAAGCTTTCGGAAACGACGGAGTCCCGACACGGTTGTAAAGTCAACTGGGAAACGTGTTTAATAAAAAAGATATGACCTTCCCGGAAGCCCTTATTAGCGATGCGGTGGTGCGGCTAATAAGAGCTTTCGGACTATGATTACGGGGCAAATTCGCTAAACGAAGGCGCACCGACCAAGATACACAAATAAAACAAACAACAAAAACAATATAAACATAAATTCAGGTTAAACTCTAATTAAAATCTTTATTTTTGCTGAGAAGATTTTAGCGAGAGTTTACGTAAAGCGAGGAAAATAATGCAGAGTGGAGCAAGAACTATGCGCCAACAGAGTTTTGGCGGTTTTAATGGCATGCGCGGTATCAATGATCGTCCCCAAACTAGCTATTTAGCTAATTCTGTAAGTTCTGGTTATTCACGCAATCGTAATACGGTGCGACATCAAGCACGTGGAATCGGTCGTTTTTCAGCAATTGCTATTTTGGTTATTGAGATTTTTACAATCGGACTTTTTTACGTCTCTCAACAGGGCAATGTGACTAGTTATGATTACAATATGAACAAGATTGATACACAAATTGCAAACTTGGAAGCCGAGCGTGACGATTTAAAAGTTGAGCAGGCGAGATTGAACTCGATTGCAAAGAATGCGAAGTCAACAGTGGCGGCCAATATGGAGACCGCACAGGTTGCTGGCTATGCTGACTAATTTTGAAGAATAAATATTATTGACTGAGTGATTCTTGTTACTATCGTAATTAACGCTAACAATTTCTTATTCTCTATAAATATGGTAAAATAGGAGTAATTTTTACGCATTAAGCCTGTTTCTAGGATGGGCAAAACAGGGAAGGAGAAAAATGGCGGAGACCCAAGAGAAGATTATTCAGATCGCAGGCTCAATCACGGTAGATGAATTGGCGGAGGCACTCGGGCTTTCGGTAACCGCATTGATTGGCGAACTTTTTAAGCAGGGAATTATGGCGACAATTAATCAGCGCCTAGATTTTGATACTGCAAGCTTGATTATCGATGAGCTAAAAATTGAGAACGTAAAACTTGAACGTAAGAATACGGCGACTAAGACTTCGAATTTTCATAGGGAATTATCAGAGAAGGCCGTGCTGCGACCACCAGTGGTGGCGGTGATGGGGCACGTTGATCACGGTAAGACAACTTTACTTGACTCGTTACTGCACAAAAAGACGGTTGAAGGTGAGGCTGGTGGGATTACTCAACATATCTCGGCTTATCAGTTGAAACATGATGACCGCCTAATTACGTTCCTAGATACTCCTGGACATGAGGCCTTTGCGGCGATTCGTCAACACGGTGCGATGTTGACAGATATTGTGGTGATTGTAGTAGCAGCAGATGATGGTGTGAAACCACAGACTGTGGAGGCAATTAAGTTTGCTCAGAGCGCAAACGCGAAGATTATCGTGGCAATTAATAAGATTGATCGTGAAGGAGCAGATATTCCGCGTACTATGGCGGATTTGGCGCAACACGGTTTGCAGCCTGAGGAGTGGGGTGGCGATATTACAATGGTGCCGATTTCAGCAAAGCGCGGGGATAACCTTGAGAAATTACTGGATATGATTTTACTTACGGCTGATCTTGAAGAGTTGAAGGCAGATGTGGAAATCCCAGCTGAGGGGCTTGTGATTGAATCTCATATGGAGGTTGGAAAAGGTTCTGTGGTGAATTTGCTGGTAACTGGCGGTGAGCTAAAGACTGGTAAATTTGTGGTGGCTGGAAGCGCTTATGGTAAGATTCGTACGATGATGGACTTCCGCGGTAAGCCAAAGGGGAAAGCGACTCCGTCGACTCCAGTGACTGTAACTGGCTTTAAGGAATTGCCTAACTTCGGTGACCGTTTTATTGAGGTAAAGGATGAAAAGACTGCGAGAAAGCAGGCACTACTGAACGCTCAAGTGGAGGCTTCAGAGACGGCTTCAGCAAATGTAACTTCTACGGACCTTCTTCGTATGATGAATACGGCGGATAATTCAAAGGTCTTTAATGTGATTATTAAAGGTGATGTACTTGGCTCCGTGACATCCGTAATCGATTCTTTGAAGATGATTGATACAAAGGGCGAGATTTCTCTAAATATTGTATCTTCTGGCGTGGGTGATGTGACCGAAAATGACGTCTACATGGCAGAGGGTGATAATACTGTGGTGTATGGCTTTAATGTAAGTGTGCCAACTAATATTGTGAAGCTAGCAGCTAGAGACGGGGTGGAGATTCGTAATTATCGCGTGATTTACGAGCTTTTGGATGATGCTAAGGCCTCGATGGAGAACCTACTTGATGATGAGGTTGTCGAGGAGGAGACTGGTGAAATGAAAATCAAGGGCGTATTTAGGACTGAACGTACGGCAATTATTGCTGGTGGTGAGGTGCTAACTGGACGCGTTGGCGCTGGTATGCTGGGACGCGTTTATCGCAATAAGGAACTGATTGGCGAGGTTTCAGTAGATTCAGTACAAAAAGAGAAGATTCAGGTGACTGAGTTGGTGGCTGGTGAGACTGGTGGTATCGCCTTTAATCTTGAGAAGAAGCTGGTGATTGAGCTTAGTGACCGTGTAAAATTCTTTACAAGGGAATTGCGTAAGAAGAAGCTCTAAAATATTGGATCTGAAGATATTTATTTTTTAAAAACACACTCAAGGCTGAAAGATCTGAAGATATTTATGTTTTGAAAACACACTCAAGGCCGTTTGGCCAAGCTTATAGTTTTCAAAACAATAAATATCCTTCAGCTTTTTGTGAGAGTATATAGTTTTTAAAATAATAAATATCCTTCAGATCTCTTGTGAGAGTGTATAGTTTTTAAAATAATAAATATCCTTCAGATTTTTGTGAGAGTGTTTATGAAAAATATCCTTTAGATTAGATATAAATATGCTAGTTCGGTTTTTGTTCGGAAATAGGGAAACAAACAAAAAGCGATTTTTTTGGGAAGTGTACGACAATCTTACTAGGGCTGGAGCGAGGTGGGATTAGTACGACAACAGGGGTGGGAAGAGGGGAATAAGGGAAAGAGCAAATCCGGTAAATTTTGGCTAAAAATCCGTGAAATTTAGCTAAAATTGAGATTTCACGGGCAAAAATATGCGTACGGATGACTTTTACAGGGGTGGAATTTTTGAGTAATTCCGAAGCTCTTCTCCGAATTTTCAGAATTGCTCGGAATTGTACGCATTATTATAGGCAAAGGATGAGATTTGAGGTGTATTTACTCCTTAAAGTGGTGATATCTATGATTAATTCAGTATTTCTCTGCTGATTTTTTAGAAAAAATAAGATGGTAGATGTTACGGGTTTAGGATTTATATCTATTAAGAGGGTCTTAAGATGATTTATTAGAGGTTATGAATAGTGGAACGATGTGGGCGTATAGGGTTATAGGGTCTTGGTGGGGTGATTGACGACTTTATTGTCTATGTAGGCTTTCTCCTCTAGTGNGTCGTAAAATAGTTATTGTGCGACATTGTAAATATCGACAAAAGACGNTTGAATATACGTTGGTAATTTAGAAAAAATAGTGGACCGACTCGAATTTGCTGCTAATTCGAGTTTATAGCCACGTAGTAATGTCTTTTATTGTCTTATGAGTAATTTCCCCCTCTAAATATCAGAATCGCTCCTAGGGGGGTCTAGGAGCGATATTTTAGTGATGAATACTCAGATATCCGTTGTCAGCTGAGCTCTGTTGGCCTTGGATGTTCTGGCGAAATCCATTTTGTCCCAATTGATGATCTTTAGGGAGATTTTGGCTGGTAGAGAAGCCTGGACGACCGTCGTGAAGGTCAGAGGCATAATTAGTCTGACGTGTAGGAACAGAGGTAGAAACTGGGGATTTAACAGGGGTGGAGGAATTATTGACTGGCTTTTGATGAGAGAGATTGGTCTGTGGATTTACAGGGGTGGAAGAAGAATTAACAGGGGTAGGGGAATTACCGGATTGATTATTAGGGGAAGAGTTGCCTCTCTTCTTATTTTTGCGGTTCTTGTTTTTAGAATTTCGATCGGTATTTCCCTGTTCTTGGTGTCCTTGAGGTTTATTCTGGTTTTGATTGAAATTATTTTGCCTCTGTGACGCATTTATAGACGTTTTAGTGGCTGAATTATCAGAATTAGTATTTCCCTGCTGTTTTTGGTTTTGATTTAATCCTGCGGCCTTTTCAGCGGTTTTTTCTGGATTATTTGTTGAGTTATTCTTGACCTGATTGGCTAACTTGTTCGCAAAACTTTCTGGTGCTTTCTTGAGCTGATTATTTAATTTGTCAGCAAAGCTAAGGGGTTTAACAGAGGTAGTTCCCTGTTTGTTTATGGTTGAAGGTTGCTTGACATTACTAATGGTCGAAACAGAGGAGGCAGTCGAGGCGGATGAAATAGATGAGGTTGTCGAAGTAGATGGCGCGGATGAGGCTGATGAGATGGATGGAGTGGATGAGGCTGATGAGACGGATGAAATAGCTGAAGTATGTGAAGCGGCTGAAGCAGCTGAAGTAGACGAATTAGACGAATTAGACGAATTCGCTGAAGTAGTTGCCGTAGAGGCCTCGTTTTTGGCTTTTTTGATGGCGGCGCCGAGGTCTTTTAGAGTCAAAGAATTTTTACCGGAGATGGCGTTTGGGGAAACCTTTTTTGGATCAACTACACGTCCAGTTTCAGGGGCGATAAACTCTAGTTTTGGTGCATTTTTAGAGAATTCAAATTTAGGGGTTTTGGGCGCACTATTTTCACCGCGGCCAGAGTCGGAGAGATCTTTTTTGTATTTCTCACTTTGTTCAATATTGGCGCGAATTTCGGCTTCCACGTCAGCGCGAGGCCTTGAGTAGAGATTGCGTGAACTTTCGATAATTTCGTCAAGATTATCGGTTGGGGCTTTTGGAATATTTAGGGTAGTAGCGGAGAAGGCAGGAGCCTTTTCGCCGCCAATAATCA
>JAEHON010000023.1:0-8912 GCA_016112465.1 Candidatus Saccharimonadota bacterium
TTTCTGAATTTCCTCATCGGATGGGTCATCTGAGGTATCGCCCTGACGATTACGACCGTGGTTNTTTAATTTTTTATCATTTAACTCAGCAGAAGAATCAAACCAGCCAGCAATATGCCCCCTTAGTGTCCTTGTAGCCTTATCTTCGGCGTCAGCAAAGCCACTAGTGATCTTACTTGTAGTTGCTTCTTTGTACGAAAAATGATTATCTGAATCAAGAGCAATAGTCCTCGGGGTTTGATTACCAGAAGCATCCAGGCCTGTCAATTCAACACTAGCCGGAATCCTTGCCTTGTCGCCCTCATAAGCTGTAACAGCCATTGGCTTACCATTTGGGCCATCCTCATAGACTAGCAGGTTAAGCGGTTGCCCGTCTGTTCCAGTAGTTTCAACATAAGTGATACCCTGTTTTTGGAGACGCTTCTTGAGGCCGGTGGCATGCTTAAGGTTAAACCTCTCTTCACCCCGCAAAATACTCCTATTTACAATATTATGGTTAAGTTTACCATTTAATAATCGCGGAATCTGATACTTTGAGCGGGCATTCATACTATAGCGAAGCGTATTATAAGCCTCGAGTCCGTTAGCTAGGAGCGCAAACGGCGCTAGTGGAGTAGAAGCTGAAAAGGCAACCAGCATTGAGACAATAACACCTAGGGCTGCACCAACTATTTTAGCTTTTTTAATTTTTGCCTTAATATTTTTCTTCTTTTTATCATAAGAGTCGCCCTTTTTATAGAGAGACTCTACGGCATTAGGGGTCTGCTCCGCGGCTAAAGCATTATTTGGATTTGTGCCATTTTCGGTGGCGGCGGATTCAGCTTCGCGTGCCTCTTTTTGTGCAGCTTTTTGATCTTCAATCTTCTTGGCCTGATTATTTCCCCAAGCGTCCTCAGAATTCATCCCCGAATCATTAGAATTTTTAGGTGAAGAATTATTGCTTGAGTCAGAAAAAGCTTGATTGCCAAAGCTATTTTCTCCTGGTCGACCAATATTCTCATCCATTCTGGTTATGATTATACTACATTTTGATTTTTAATACATGAATTTTAATGAATATTATCAAACCCTAAATACAGAGTTTATAATAGAGAATTTATAATAGAAATATACAGCAGGATTAAAGATAGGGTTTACGCCTGAGCTTTTTAGACGTGTCGAATTTTGCGGCGCAAGGATTCGATCGGAAAAGTTGTAGTGTAGTACTTAATTTTATCGAGAACTAGATCCTGTGCTGGAAGATATTTTAGCTCTGTAACACCAAAACCGCGTTTAAATACTGAGACGCCATAGAAGCGATGTTTGGTTTCTTCTTCGCCAACAATACCCCAGAAGTTATAGCGCGTAATGCCGCGCTTTCTCGCATCTCGCATTGCTTCCATGTGAAGTAATGGTGCACCTGAGTATTTCGTACCGAGCTCAGAGGAGACGCCATAGTGATATGAAGCCTCATTGCCGTAAAAAATCATGAAATTTTCGGCTAGAATCTCACCGTCTTTCTTTGCGATATAGAGTACCGCTTCATTATTTTTGGCAAAGGCGGCAAACTGTTTGGTAAGAAATTTTTCGGAAAAAGCAAAGAAGGAGTGCCGCTTGGCGGTTTGTAGTTCAATTTCATAAAAATCTTTAATTGCGGAAGGATCAGCGGATTTTTCAATGGTAATTTCATTCTTCTCAGCTTTTCTGAGGGCGCGACGGAGGCGTTGTCTCATACCGGCAAGAATTTCATCTTCGGACCTATTAAGATCCAAAACACCAGCAAACTCCACAGAAAGATACATTGGAGCTTTTCTAAAACCAGCGTTCTTAAAAATCTGCTCAGACTCATTATTTAATTCGAGTTGCGGGCGAACGCGCACAAAGACACAGTGGAGTTTTTTGCCGACTTTTGCCATATCTTCGAATATTAGCTTGACCAATTTTTGATTTTGCCAGTCAAGGGTCGGTCCACCGGCAATAGCTAGATGACGGCCACGCTTAGCCGGTTCGACCTCACCTGCATAAGCTGCAACGATCTTACTATTCTGTTTTATGACGCGTCTGACAACTTGTCGACCAAGGTCTTGGTAGAAAACATAGAAATCCCAAGATTGAAGAAAGTTTGAATCCTTATGCTTAGTGACAAATTCATCCCATTCTTCTTTAGAATCGGCGTCGAGAATTTGATATTTCGCTTCATTGGCCATTTTAAACTCCTCTATTGTTTATTATTTCGTATATGGTTTATTGATATTTTTCTAGCTTAAATGTCGGTGTTTTTTGCGTAAGTTCTCAATGATACGATTGATTTTATAGCGGAATTTGCAAATTGGAATATCCTGTGCGCTTACATAGGTAAATCGTTCATTAGAGAAACCGGTTTTGAAGGTGGTGACACCAGAGTAACGATGATTGGTCTGACCTTCAGGTGCGATACCCCATAAATTATAACGTTTGACGCCAAGTTTTTTGAGATCACGCATGACTTGCCATTGCAAAGCATAGGCGCCAGGCAATTTGCGATTTAGGGGCGTACTGGCAGCTTCATAATAGTCTGCTTCTTTACCATCAATGAGGATCAGTCCGTAGGCAATTGCATTATTTTCTACATCATAGGCTGTGTAAATCTTAAAATCTGACCCGAAACTCTGTTTTAGCGCTTCTAGTTCACGTAAGGTTGGAGGAATAAAGTGTTGTCTTTTTGCGGTTTGCAGCTGCACGTTGTGAAATTCTTGAATAATATCAGGAGAGTTTGTCTCGTCAATAACTTTGATTTTGAGTTTTTCAGCTCGACGGACTTCATATCTTGTTTGTCTACGAAAATCAGACAAAAGTTCTTCTTCGGTTTTTGTAAGATCAATCATAACCGTATGCTCAGCATTAAGATGGAAGGAAGCTTTGATCGCACCTAGCCTTTGCATAATTGCTTGATTCTCTGCCGAATCTTCTATGGCTGGACGAAAACGAATGAATACGCATTTAAATTTAATCGCGGCTTTGTAAATTTCAGAAAAAACAATATTCACAAGATCTGGGTCCGACCAATCAAGGAGGGGGCCATTAGAGATTTCCAGGAACCGGCCACGTTTAGCATCACGAACTACCATCAATACTTGCGCTTCATCACTAATTGTTTGATGGAGGGTTTTTCGTCCAAGTATTTCATTGAATTTCTGCCATTTTGGCGACTGAAGAAAATTCGCTAGCTCGAATTTTTTGATGGCCAGATTCCAATCATTTTGCCATGACGTAGAATGAGATGGATTTTGAGTCTGCTGTTCAATTTTAGTAACCTGTGGCTGCATTTTTTTATCTAATTTAATATCCACCTCATCTTGATAAATGATTTGACGAGCGAGGCTCAGCTCCTGCATTGAATAATAAACTGGTAAGTTAACAAGATGTTTTGCGACGACCGTTGCAACTGGGCAATCCGCAGGAATAAAGCCAGATTTATTAAAATGGCGCTTCGGAGCAACAGGAGTATCATACCAAACCTCATCAAAATAGAAGCCGGCTTTTTGTAATTTATGAAGAGTCTTACGCTGATCTTGAACAAAGTACGGCACACGAAGAAGTCCGCGCGGAGCGTGAAAGTTTTTCAATTCCTGGCGAATATATTTTGCCTGCCAATAAGTCATGCGGTGATAGAAGTCGAGCTCGGCATCTGCAGAACGATGTACAAAATTTAATTTCACTAATACGCCCATTAGGCGCTGGCCAAGGTTATATTTGCCTGCCGGAAGATACGACAAAGTGCGAGAGAGGAGGCCAAAAAATGGATAGAAACGATCTCTGAGGGAGTCTGACAGTTTCGGGCGTGAACTTCCAATTTGAGGATCAGATAGTAGCTGATTTTTACTGGATTTTCGTAAAACCAAGGCGCCACCAGAACTAGCGTCAAGCGATTTACCTTTTCCAAATGATAAAATTACCGCATCGCCGAGACTACCAGCGGTGACGCCGTCTGAGTATTCAATATCTAGCGAATGTGCGAGGTCCTCAATTAGGAATAATTTATGTGCCTTTGCAACTGCCTGAATATTCTTCATGTCACATGGCAGACCGAGGTTATTCTGCACGATGACGGCCTGGATATTTGGATGTTGCTTTAGAGATTTTTCTAGAGCTTCGGCATTAAAATGTAAGGTTTTTGGATCAATATCAAGAAAAACTGGCTGATATCCAGCAGTTTTTACAGCCTGCACCACAGCAAAGCAAGTGAGCGAGGTGATGGCAACCGCTGGTTGTTCTTTGGGATTTTTTGAATCCTGTTTTAACTCTTTTGGAATCTGTGAAAGTAGGGCAAGAGTAATGGCAGTGCGTCCTGAGTGGAATAAATAAACTTGCGATTTTTTGACTTGATATTTTTCTGCTAGGTCTTGTTTTAGTTCATCAAAATCCTGGCGTGTACCAAAACTAAAGAGGAAACGAAAAGTTTTTTTAACACGGAAGCTTGCGGCTTGACCTAGAAAATAATGTTTTTTCACTATTTTTTATCCTTTAGGACTTGACTTATGGCGCGGGCGAGGCCTTCTGGATCAGCGATATATGGGGCATGAGTCCAGTTTGGGAAAATCTTGATGCGGCTTCCCTTAATTCCAGCATGAAGCTTCTTTGCCTGCCTGACTGGAGTAATCTTATCCATTTCACCCCACAAGATATCTGTTTTAACCTCGATTTTTGTATAATCGAGATCCTTATCCGACTCCAACATGTTTGAGAGTGTTTTCTTCATATTTTCAGGAGCGCGTTCATAATCAGAAGCGCCAATTATTTTGTGAAGAATTTTTCGGAGGGGTCTGATTTGTTTTAGTGGCGACAAGATTCGACTGAGTTTTTTCAGGATATCGCATTTTCTTGATGGTTCATAAACACCAGCTGCATCGAGGAGGATTAGGTGAGAGAGTTTTTCCGGTTTCTTAACGAGGAGATTCATCAAAATACGTCCCCCGTTACTATGCCCAAGTGCAATCGCGCCGTCTGGGATTAAGGAATCTGCCCATTTTACATATTCTTTAATATTCCAGATTTTTTTGCTTGGATCAGTAAGGCCCGGCACATTTAGCATTTCCACTTTAATGTGATATTTATCATTAAGTAGCTTAATGGTTTTCACCCATGGCTCAGTTGAGTAAGTCCAGCCATGAATGATGTATAAAGTTTTAGTCATTAGTTTAATCCTCGCTTCTGTCTTCGTTTTATTGCAGCTTTTTCACGTCTTGGTAGATATTTTGCTTCTTCAGGATTTTTTAGAAGTTTTTCAATTAGCCATTCAAGATATTGCGATCCTTTAAAGAGTAGTGTTTCCTGGCCAGTGAGGTTCTGTTCTAGAAATTTAAGTGCTTCACGCGGGTCAAGTGTCGTGTAGATATTCAGCCCGGCTTTTTCTAGTATTGGCGCGGTATATTTCTTAGTGCGCCGACCAATTAGGATGACTTGCTCAGGTTTAACCTTGATAATTTCATCAGCTAGTTTTGCGTGTTCTTGCCCCTCTATACTTCCCTGGTCAACAATATCGCCAATCACCAGCCACTTATGCGGGACATGCATGGCTTTATACATTTCTAGGATAGACTTTACGGAAATAAGATGTGCGTTATAGCTACTATCGATAATCCTAAGTCCGTTTTTTCCATCAAAGTATGAGTTACGACCTGGAGCTAATTTGAGGTTAGAAAAATCATAGCGTGGCATAACTTTAAGATAATTCACTAATGTTTCGAGCATGGTTAGCTGGATGGCAATATCCTTAGACATTGGGCGATTAAATTCATACTCATGTGAAACACCATCCGCTGTCCCCTGCAAGATAAAACTTGTGTGATTTGGTTCAACCTTATAAGTCTTCACCGCGTCCTTAGAACACCTGATAACGGTAGCTTTGGTGAGATTTTTCTGCTTAATACTGTCGAGTGCGCGATTCATCAGATCCACCTCGCCGTCGATAATTACTAGTTTTTGAGTATATTGCGGAAGCATAGCAAATTCATGAGTAATTGCCTTATCAAGACTTGAAAACAGGCCGTCTTTCACCTGTTGCTCAAATTGACAGGCATGGGAAAGACCTAGGGAAACCCAGAGTGTGACCTCAGGTCTTAGCCAGGAGGCTAAAAATTCAGCTTCATGTGGTCTTTCACCGTCAATCTCAACAACATAGAACTCCTCTTTGTGTCTATAAAAAAGTGATTTTATTGGAACGGCGAGGAATAAATAGAACCAACGGAGTTTCGAACCGGTGATACCACGCAAATTAACCATATCAAAAGCAATACCATAGGCGGAATTGGCGTCATGAGAATAGTGTGCTTTGTTTCCCAAAGTGCATTCAACGAGATTTAACATCGTTGTTTTACCAACTGATCCGGTAATTGCAATTACGCGAGGATGCCAGCGACGAAAAGCAAAATTAGCGAAGAAGCGAAAGTAGGAGGCGACAATAAAGTAGAATTTTTTCTTAAATTTCATCACTGGAGTCATACCTTAATTTTAACATAAAGCGAATAGATAGTGATAGAAATTTTTAGAACAGATTATAGACTGGGCGACTTTTAGCTAGTTTAAAGGTTTTTAAAATGATGCTATTTGGCGATTTTTAGTTAGTTTAAAGGATTTTTAAAATGTTGTTATTTATTTCGCCATGGCAAAAAAGCGTGCGGCGCGTTCAGTTTTTGGATGATCCATGACCTGTTTTGGCGTGCCATCTTCAATAATTTTTCCACGATCTAAGAAGATCATGCGCGTGCCAACCTCTCTAGCAAAGCTCATCTCGTGAGTAACGATTACCATGGTAAGGCCGTCTTTTGCCAGGTCGCGGATTACGTCAAGTACCTCACCAATCATTTCCGGATCTAGCGCAGAAGTCGGCTCATCAAAAAGTATAGCTTCCGGATGCATAGCTAGTGCCCTGGCAATAGCGATGCGCTGTTTTTGGCCACCTGAGAGATATTTTGGCATCATATCGGCTTTATCTAATAAGCCAACCCGCTTCAATAATTGTCTCGCCTCTTTTTCGGCTGCCGCATCGCTTATGTGTAACAGTTTTTTCGGGGCTAATTTAATATTTTCAATGACCGTCATATTCTCAAATAAATTAAAACTCTGAAAGACCATACCAACTTTGCGACGAATTTGATTTAGATCAACTGACGGATCAGTAATATCTACGCCATCAATAAGGACACTTCCTGAAGTTGGTGCAGCGAGAAGATTTAGACATCTCAGAAAGGTTGACTTACCGGATCCACTAGCCCCTACTAGAACTACCACCTCACCGTCATTTACTTTGAGATTAATGCCTTTTAGGACATGCATATTATCAAAGGTTTTATAAATATTTTTCGCTTCAATGGACATCAATTTTCCTCCTTACTAATTTTCTTTTCAAGCCGGAACATTAGATTAGAAAAGACGGTTGTAATGACGAGATATAAAATGGCGGCGGCAAAGAGCGACTGGAAAGCAGTGGCGGTAAGTGAGCGAATATCGTCAGCCCCGCGCATAATATCACCAAGTCCAATCCAGCCAACGATGGAGGTTTCCTTAAACATGGTGACTCCTTCGCCGATTAGTCCTGGCATAGCATTTTTCATTGCTTGCGGAAGGACAACATAATACATAGCTTTAAAATGTGAAAATCCAAGAGAGCGAGCTGCCTCAAGTTGTCCTTTATCAACGCTCTCAATGCCACCGCGAATAATCTCTGCGATGTAGGCTGAACTATTAATTGCAAAAGCGATTGCGGCAACGATAAGTTTTGGCATAGTTCGGATGGAGCCAAAAACTACATAGTACATAATAAGGAGCTGTACAAGAGCTGGTGTACCGCGGATGATACCAATGTAGAGCTTAGCAAAGGCTTGAAGGGGATTAAACTCGGCGAGTTTTTGCAAAAACTTGGATTTTGAATATTTTGGCAATTTCTTGAGGAGTTTAAATGGTTTTGTGATGGAGGTGCGCAGGAGAGCAAGTAGTAATCCTAGAATCAGGCCGGCAATAACGGCAATGGTGGTAAGTACCATGGTCACTTCAAAGCCGTGCCAGAAATAAACCCAGCGACCGTTCCCGAAAATTACTTCAAAAAAATCCATTAGACTTGTCCCTCCGCGGTGCCAAAATGTTTCATAAGCAACTTTTGCATACGACCGTCCTCTTTCATCTTTGTGATAGTGTTATTGACGGCTTCTTGGAGTTTCTGATTTCCTTTTTTCATTGCAATGGCATAGGGTTCACGACTGAGTGGACTACTGAGAATTTTTAGGTTTGAAAAACTGGCAACATATTGTGCGGCCGGAGCATTATCAAGAATAGCAGCATCCACGCGACCTGACACTAGTTCCTGCAGGACGCTTGGTGCGGTTGGGAACTGGATAACTTTTGCGCCATTGATTTGCTGCGCCATCTGATCGCCAGTTGTGCCGAGCTGAACGCCGATCTTCTTACCAACTAATTCATAACGGTTACGAATGAGACTTTCTTCTTTTACGATGATTTGCTGGGAGGCCACATAATAAGAGTCTGAAAAGAGTGCATTCTTGGCACGTTCTTCGGTGACCGACATACCAGCCACCGCTAGGTCAATTTGGCCGCTTTCAAGAGCTGGCAATAGTCCGTCAAATGACATATCTTCGATCTTTAGTTCTGCCCCCATCTCTTTAGCAATTTCAGAGGCTAGTTCAACATCAAAACCAACAACCTTATCTCCCTCTTTATATTCAAATGGTTTAAAAGTTGCGTTAGTGCCCATCACTAAAACGTTAGCGTTGTGTGAAACCACGGTTTCACGATGCATAATATCATAAAACATCCAGGAGACGGCGCCAAAATAAAGTAGGCTTAAAAAAATTGAGATTATTTTATGTATTTTTTGGCCGCCCTTTTTCATACTTCTAGTATACAACTTTTCTATAATTTACATAAGCGATTTTCTGAAA
>JAEHON010000023.1:9009-13761 GCA_016112465.1 Candidatus Saccharimonadota bacterium
AAAAATAATAGCCCGAAGGCTATTATTTTAATTTTAGATGATTAATTACATCTTGATTTCTGCATCAACGCCTGCAGGAAGTGAAAGATTCTGCAATGCATCAATAGTTTTTGGGGTTGCGTTAGTGATATCGATTAAGCGCTTGTGGATTTTCATCTCGAAAGCTTCACCACCGGTCTTGTAGACGTGTGGGGATTTGACGACAGTAAAGGTACTGCGCTTAGTTGGAAGAGGTACTGGACCTGAAACATTAGCACCGGTACGGATGGCGGTGTCAACGATTTGTTTTGCGCTTTGATCAATCACACGATGATCGTAGGCCTTAAGACGAATACGAATCTTGAGACCTTCATTTTTGGCTTCAACCATTTGATTCCTTCTAGCCCTATAACTTCAGATACACCTAGACAGTGTGTCGATGAGTTTTTAGAGCTCAATTAATTTATATATTTGAATCATAATATATTTTTCTTACAACGTCAAGAGAGCAATAAAAATTGGACTAGTTCCCTAGTCCAATTTTCCTATTTAAATAACTAAGAATTTAATTATTTAACAATCTTGGTAACAACACCAGAACCGACAGTACGGCCACCTTCACGGATAGCAAAACGGTCGTTGTTGTTCATAGCGATAGGTGCAAGAAGCTTAACGGTGAAGGTAACAGTATCACCAGGCATGACGATTTCTTTACCTTCTGGGAGTTCGACTTCACCAGTAACATCGGTAGTACGGAAGTAGAACTGTGGCTTATAACCCTTTGAGAATGGAGTGTGGCGACCACCTTCTTCTTTCTTAAGGATGTAAACCTGAGCCTCAAATTCAGTATGTGGGGTGATGGAACCTGGTTTAGCAATAACCTGACCACGTTCAATTTGATCACGCTCAATACCACGGAGTAATAGACCTGCGTTATCACCAGCTTCACCTTCGTTAAGGGTCTTGTGGAAAGCTTCGATACCAGTAACGACTGATTTCTGGGTTGGGTGAATACCAACGATTTCAACTTCGTCGTTAAGTTTGACTACACCCTGTTCGATACGACCAGTGGCAACAGTACCACGACCCTTGATGGAGAAGACGTCTTCGATAGGCATGAGGAATGGTTTGTCAAGATCGTGTTCTGGAATATCAAAGTATTCATCCATAGCGTGGACGAGATCCATGATACGATCTTCCATTTCGGTGTCACCTTCAAGAGCCTTAAGAGCAGAACCCTTGATGATTGGAGCGTTGTCACCATCGAAGCCGTATTTGTTAAGAAGTTCACGGACATCCATCTCAACGAGCTCAACAAGTTCTGGATCAGCAAGGTCCATCTTGTTGAGGAAGACGATGATTTTTGGAACGTTCACCTGGTGAGCAAGAAGAACGTGCTCACGAGTCTGTGGAAGTGGACCATCGTTAGCAGCAACTACGAGGATAGCACCATCAATCTGAGCAGCACCGGTAATCATGTTCTTGATGTAGTCGGCGTGGCCTGGCATATCAACGTGAGCGTAGTGACGCTTTTCAGATTCGTACTCCTGGTGAGAAGTAGCAATGGTAATACCACGTGCTTTTTCTTCTGGAGCGTTATCGATCTGATCATAAGCGACAGATTTGTTTACATCTGATGGAAGACGCTTTGATAGAACTGTTGTAATAGCAGCAGTAAGAGTTGTTTTACCGTGATCAACGTGACCCATGGTACCAACGTTGATGTGTGGCTTGGAACGGTCGAAATTTGCCATTCTAAATTTTTCTCCTTTAATATTAATTTCTTTCAGGCACTAATATTAACCAGCCCAAAAGTCTATATCTTATATTTTAGACGAAACTCTAGCTAAAGTAAAGAGTAAAATACTGTTCTAGTTTTTATTATGACGACGGTTTTTGATTATTTTCTTTAAGGCTACTATTGTCATATATGCAGTATACGGGAAAAAGATAAACATGGGTATAAAACAAAGAATTACAGCCACTGCCGCTCCGTTTGTGGCCAGATACCAAGCAACATCCCGCATAGGGGATATCAACAATATGTAACGGGCGTCATAGAGTAAAGCCACTGGCAGAATTATTGACAAGGCTCCTATTAGAAATACTTTTATTGCGCTCTTTACTTCATTGGCTAGTAGGAGGAGTATACAAGCTATAATGGTAGTTAAAAATATTACAACAAAGACGAGTAGTTCTGCATAGTCAAGAAAATTAAAATATAATCCAAAAGTATTCGATTTAAGCCAGAGAAAAGTGGTTTGCATATCATTACTCCTTGTTTATGCTTAGTGTTATTATATTACTTCCTTTTCGAAACAAAAAGAGACTAGCGGGACTAGTCTCTTTTTAGTTTTCAGATTATTTAGAACTGTTACGTTTTTCGATAATCTCTTGTGCAACGTTAGGTGGAACTTCCTCATATTGTGAGAGCTCCATGGAGGATGCAGCACGACCTTGGCTCATTGAACGGAGATCAGAGGTGTAACCAAAGAGGTTAGCAAGAGGAGCAAAAGCAGTAATGAGCTTTGCGCCACCCTGGAGATCTTCCATAGATTCAATGCGACCACGGCGGGAGTTGACATCACCAATGACATCACCCATGAATTCTTCAGGAGTGGTTACTTCAAGTTTCATGACTGGCTCGAGAAGCACTGGTTTGGCACGCTTAATACCTTCACGAGTTGCAAGGCTACCAGCAAGTTTGAAGGCGAGCTCGGAAGAGTCGACATCGTGGTAGGAACCATCATAGAGAGTGGCCTTAACGTCTACAACTGGGTAGCCGGCGATAACACCACCGTTAAGAGTTTCTTCGACACCTTGCTGAACTGGTTTGCGGTATTCCTGAGGAACCACACCACCTTTAATCATGTCGATAAACTCGAAGCCCTTACCTGGCTCATTTGGCTCAAACTTAATCCAAACGTCACCGTACTGACCACGACCACCAGACTGCTTAATGTGTTTACCCTGAGCTTCAGCGGTACCACGAATAGTTTCACGGTAGGCAACCTGTGGAGCACCGGTATTTGCTTCAACGTTGTGCTCACGTTTCAAACGGTCGATGATGATTTCAAGGTGCAACTCACCCATACCAGAAATGATAGTCTGGCCGGTTTCTTCATCGGTGTGAACACGGAAGGTTGGATCTTCCTCAGCAAGCTTAGCGAGACCGAGGCCCATTTTTTCCTGATCGGCCTTAGTTTTTGGCTCGACAGCGATAGAGACTGGAGGTTCTGGGAACTCAATAGATTCAAGAAGAATTGGGTGGGCTGGATCACAGAGAGTGGTACCAGTAGTGGTTTCCTTAAGACCGACGATGGCGGCAATATCGCCTGCAGCAACTTCAGTAATTTCTTCACGTTTATCAGCAAACATACGGACAAGACGACCAACGCGCTCCTTGTTTCCAGTAGTAGCATTATAGATGTAGGAACCTGATTTTAGGATACCTGAGTAAACACGTACGAAGACAAGCTTACCAACAAATGGGTCGGAAGCAATCTTGAAGGCGAGTGCGGTGAGTGGCTGAGAGACGTCAGCTTTACGAATTACCTGGTCGCCAGTTTTTGGATCAGTACCAACGGTCTGACCAAGATCACGATCAAGTGGGGATGGAAGATAGTCAACACAGAGGTCGAGAACCTTTTCAACGATCACACCACGACCATCACCACCAGTAACGAGGAAGAAGTCACCATCAAGAACGCGTTTACGAAGAGCGGCCTTAAGTTCAGCCTCAGTGATAGCTTCTTCACCTTGGTTGAAGTACTTATTCATCAGTTCTTCATCAGCAGAAACGGCTTCCTCAACGAGAATAGCACGAGCCTTCTTTGCTTTGTCGAGCATGTCAGCTGGAATTTCGCCAACAGTGAGTGAGTGGTCAGCATATTCCTTGTAGGTGTAAGCCTTCATGTCGACAAGATCAACAACACCGCAGATGTCTTTTTCGAAACCGATTGGCAAATGAATTGCTACGGCATTTTTTGAAAGACGTTTGTGAATTGATTCAAGAGATTTGTAAAAATCACCACCGATCTGGTTGATTTTGTTAATAAAACAGATGCGTGGGACGCCGTATTTAGTAGCCTGGCGCCAAACGGTTTCAGACTGAGCCTCGACACCCATCTTGCCGTCGAAAACGGTGATAGCACCATCGAGAACACGAAGAGAACGCTCCACCTCAGCGGTGAAGTCGATGTGACCTGGGGTATCGATAATGTTAATCTTGTAGCCTTTCCAGTGGGCAGTGACAGCTGCGGAAGTAATAGTAATACCGCGTTCCTTTTCCTGTTCCATCCAGTCAGTAGTTGCACCACCAGTATCACCCTTAACGAGGTCGATTTTGTGTTTCAAACCTGTACGGTAAAGAATTGCCTCGGAGGTCGTGGTCTTACCTGCGTCAATATGGGCAATAATACCGATATTGCGAAGCTTTGCTAAATCATGATTTTCAGTAGCCATGAATTTCCTTATTTAGTTAGTATTATTTGTCTCCTTGCGGTGTATTACCATATTTTATTAATTAAAATACGGCAAAAAGACGTTGGTGATATTTTACCATGCTCTCTGTCAAAAATAAAGTTGCTTTTCTAGAAATGACCGAATTTAGCGGTTTCTTCAAAGCGTTTATTTAGTAAATCTAAATCAGAAATCATCTGCTTTGGTGTACATTCAGTATAAAGTTCTGGTTTTGGATCAATATTCTTGCCGTCACCAACAATATAAATAGCTAATGGCTCAGCAATTCCAATAGCATAAGAAAGTTGTACT
>JAEHON010000023.1:13860-15398 GCA_016112465.1 Candidatus Saccharimonadota bacterium
TCATCGTAAAACCTGGAAAAGTCTTGGAGTAATTGCATGGCGATTGGCTTATAGTCGGAAGTCTCGTCACAAGCAAAGCCAAACATCATGCCCTGGTCGCCAGCACCACCAACCTCGTCGTTAGTACCCAGCGCAATATCGTGGCTCTGTTTGCCGAGATTATTGACGATTTCAATCTCATCGGGATTACCAGATTCAACGACATTGATCGCCCGGTTATTCTGATCAATATAGCCGACATCTTTAAGTACGCGCCTGACAACTTCTTCAACATTTACTTCAGAACTCGTGGTAACTTCACCGGTAATAAAGATTTTTCCCTTGCCACCCATTACTTCGATACCACAGCGGGAAGTTTTATCGCCCGCCAAAAACGCGTCGAGTAGAGCGTCGCTGATTTGATCACAAACTTTATCAGGATGACCACGAAAAACAATTTCATTTGTATATAGTTTCATTTTATTCTTTCTTGTGGTCTTGAATTTTTGTATTACTATTCTAGCATAACTCTTATGGTTTAGGCGAGTTTTTTGCGGAGAATTTCTTGTGCCATACCAGGGTTTGCCTTACCACGTGAAGCTTTCATAACTTGTCCAACAAGGAATCCGAGGACTTTCTCTGAACCGGCCTTAAAATCAGCGACAGCTTGCGCATTGTTAGAATCGGCGAGTACATCATCAACGATTTTCTCAACGGCACCAAGGTCGTTTTCCTGAATCAGATTCAGCTCTTTAGCAATGGTGCGAGTATCTTTAAAACGCATTTCTTGATCGAAGAAACGGAGGAAGACCTCTTTGACACTGGTGCTTGAGAGCTCATTTTTTGCAATCATATTACAGAGGTCGATTAGCTGCTTGGCGCTTGGGAGTGGGTCATTTAGGAGACTACTATTTTCTTCAGCCAAAAGCACAGAAGTAAAGAGGTTGGAGATCTTGAGGATCGAGTTTTTGCTGACTTCCTTACTGACTCCCTGAATATCATATTCAGTCTTAAGCTCAGCTAATTTATCAACAAGTTGCTTATAATCAAGGAGGATTTCCAAGATGTCCTGAGGTACTATCATACCAAGAGTGGCGCGATAGTCGGCTGGGAGAAGTGGCATATTCTCCTGTTCTTTCTTTACCTGCTCAGCAGTTAGACGAATTGGCGGAAGATCAGGTTCCGGCATATAGCGATAATCCTGTGCCTCCTCTTTAGAACGTTGGGAAGTGGTCTTGCCGGTGGCATCATTCCAACCACGAGTTTCCTGAACGATCACTTCGCCATTATCTAGCATTTTGCTCTGTCGTTCATATTCGTACTCGATGGCACGCTCAACCGATCGGAAGGAGTTGAGGTTCTTGATTTCTGCACGCTTACCAAGGGTTTTGCTCCCCTTTTCGGCAAGCGAAATATTTACGTCAAAACGCATATTTCCATTATAAAGATCGCCAAAACAGACACCCGCAAAAGTCATGAGACGCCAAAGTTCCTTACAATAATCATGAGCGTCGCGGGCCGAGTGGATGTCCGGCATTGAAACAATTTCAATTAGTGGA
>JAEHON010000009.1:0-7018 GCA_016112465.1 Candidatus Saccharimonadota bacterium
TTTATCCTAAGGGTAATATTTTATCAAAAAGGAACCTGGACGAGTGGAGATATGTGGATATGTATGGATATTGTTGCGAGTCGAAGCCTGGTGATTTCTTACGATTTTATGGTGGAATGAGAACAAGGGCGTTCGGGATTAAGTCTAGTATTCAAAAAATATCATTATTTAAATACACTGGTAATGAATTTATTGCTAATGATCATTTTATCTTTCCATATGAGTTAAATAATACTTCGCTCAGACATATTTTATTACACTATAAGTTTCAGCCGGATTTTCTTGCCTATTATAAGACTTTAGCTAGTGAAGGAGTCCACTGGAACGGATCTAGTGAGTATAAAAAGTATCTAAATGTTTTTGAAACAAATAACGAGGTTGATTTATTTGATAAAAGTATCTCTATGGAAGTTGATTATGATGAAATTTTTGAATTGTTAAAATGAAATAATTTCATATTAGTTTCACATTGACGTAGTATTTTAGTGGGGAAAGGAAAAATATGGAAGTAATACTACGTGCGTGGCGGTTTGTTACGCGTAAGAGAATGAAGTCGATAGTTTTGGCGTTTATTTTGCTTTTAATGTCGACAATGATTTTGTCAGGTCTTGCAATTAAGAATGCGACAGATCAGGCGGCGGGGGAAATTGGGAAAAAGGTTCAGAGCGCCTTTGTTTTAGAAAATAATGCTAGGTATAATATGGGGACTCCAAGAGGTGCTGGCACTGTGAAGAATAAAGATATTGAGCAGATTGCTAAGCTTGATGGGGTGACTGGCAGTGTGAGGCGGATGGATTCTTTGGTTGATCTGAAAAATGTAAAACAAGCGAGACTACCGGATGGTACTAAAGATTACGATGCGAAAAAAGAAAAAGATTATGGCGAGGCAGTGAATTTTATGGGGGTAAATGATTCGGCGCAAGAATTAAAATTTAGGACAGAAACCTTTAAGCTAGTATCAGGGCGACATATTAAAAGTGATGATAAATTTAAGGTCTTAATACATGAGGATTTTGCGAAGTTAAATAACCTGAAGCTAGGGAGTAAGATCAAGGTGCAGGCAAATCCACATGATCCAGATAATTTACAAAAGTCTCACGAGTCTGCGGAGGTAGAAGTTGTGGGGATATTTAGTGGAAAGAATTCAAGAAGGGCATCAGTTCGATCGGAGTTATTTGAGAATATTTTCTACACTGATCTTGCAACTACACGGAAGACGAACAAGGTAAATTACGATAATGAGATCTATCAGAATGTGACATTCTTTGCGAAGGATGTGAATGCCATGTCAAGGATTTTAGAGCAAGCAAAGAAGTTACCGATTGACTGGAAAATGTATCAGTTAACAAAAAGTGAACAGGAATTAGCTGGAATTACGAGTACACTAGGTGGAATTTATGGATTAGTATTTGGAGTGATGATGTTCGGGATGATTCTTGGGGTCGGCGTATTGTCATTGGTGCTATTTCTCTGGATTAATGAGCGTAAGAAAGAAGTGGGGGTACTGCTTTCGATCGGAGTTTCAAAAGTAAAGATTGTTTTACAGTTTGTGGCTGAAGTCCTAATGATTTTTGTAGTGAGTTTTCTTCTTTCATTCTTTGTGGCTGGCAGCGTGTCTCAGAAAATCGGTGACAATTTAGTGTCTCAAGCTTCAAAAAATACGACGAAAGAAATTAATAAATCTTTGAATGGAAGTTTTGGCGCGGATGCGGATTCGTCGGTGACAACAAAAACAATTGATCACATTGATGTGACGGTGAGGCCAGAACTTCTGATATGGACTTTTGGATTTGCGATGGGGGTGATCGTGGTGGCAGTTCTAATTGGGGCATCACCGATTCTTAGATTAAAACCAAAACAGCTATTGATGGAACTAGAATAAAATGAATGTATTTTCGAGAGCAATTATTGCAGTTTTAAGAAAACCTTCAAGAAGCTTGATTTTATTAGTGCTAATGATATTGATTTTTACGGCATTAATTTCTGGTGCAGTGGTGAGAAATTCAATTGGCGACCTGAAGGGAAGGCTTGATCGGAATTTTAAAGCTGGTTTCGTAATTAGCACTAAGGGAATGAGCGCCGGTGGTGCAGCTATTAGGGGGGTAGCTGCTGGCGGGGTAGAGACTGATGGCGGCATGGGCGTTGAGAAGACACAAAGTGGAATAAATCTTGGTGGGTTAACTTTGAAGCAGGCAGAGTCAGTTAAGGAAGTTAAGGGAATTGAGTCAGTAAATTTTATACAGAATGAAGTTGTTGCAAGTGATAAATACCAGCCGGTAGAAGATGCACGCGGTGGGGTGAAACTTGATGGAGCGAGATCTAATTTTACTGCAACATTTGTAGATGATAGTCAGCTTTTTCCAGAGTTCTTAAATGGACGATATGAAATAAAACAGGGGCGCGGAGTTTTGCGTGGAGGAAAAGATAAAGTACTAATACACGAGGAGTTTGCTGAGAAAAATCATTTAAAACTTGGCGATGAATTAAGTTTCAAGATGCATGGTAGAAAAATTAAACTTGTGGTGGTGGGCATTTTTACGGGTAAGGATGCTCAAATGAATGGTTTTGCGTCTGAAGCTCAAAATCGGCTATTTGTTAGCTTTAAGACACTCGAGAATGTTTCGAGGGATTTGCGATTGCAACAAGTTAGTTATTTTGTAAGTGATCCAAAAACAATTGAAGAGGTAATTGTGGAAGTTAAAACAATGAATCTGCCTTGGGAGAACTTAGCGATCGAAAATAACTTCGAAAAGAATAAGGACCTTTATCAAACGGTTGAGGGTGTAGAGAAGATGCTGAATATGATGTTGGCCGCAATCTCTGTAGCGAGCATGTTAGTACTTGGTTTTGTATTGATGTTTTGGTTCAGGGGTAGGATACATGAAATTGGCACATTGCTCGCAATAGGAAAGACTAAGCTGGAGGTGTTCTTGCAAGTTGTGATTGAACTTTTAATTATTGCGACGGTGAGCTTTATTCCAGCAATGTTTGTAAGTAACTTAACTTCAGACACAATGACTAAAACAATTTTAGAGCAGGCAGACTCGGCGGAAATGAGGGGCGTAGATGAAATTAATGTGAAACGTAAAGAACTTAATGTGAACGATTATGTAGCAGTAATGAGTTTGGGAGTGGGGGTGATTTTGCTTGCAACTGGTGGTGCGTCAATTTCAACGATGAGGCTGACGCCAAAACAAATTTTAACAAAGATGAAATAGGAGGAATATGACGGTATTAAGTATGAAAAATATTGGATTCAAATATGACAATACAGGTGTGGAGGTTTTGAAAAATGTGAATATTGAATTTGAATCAGGGAAATTCTATGCAGTGGTGGGAAAATCTGGCTCTGGTAAATCAACATTCTTGGGGCTCCTGGCGGGACTAGATACTCCGACAACTGGAGAAATTCTAGTAGATAAATTTGATATTGCGGCGATGGGGTATTCATATCACCGGAAGAATAATATTGCGTTAGTATTTCAGAGCTATAATCTGATTGATTATCTAACTCCAATGGAAAATTTGAAGCTAGTTAATTCTCAGGCGAGTAATGAGGTACTTAAAAGAATGGGTCTAGAGGAGTCGATTCATAATCGAAATATTATGCAGCTTTCTGGTGGACAACAACAGAGGGTGGCAATTGGGCGAGCGCTGGTTTCGAAAGCGCCAATAATCTTGGCAGATGAGCCTACGGGGAACCTAGATGAGGAAACAACCGGGGATATTATAGAAATATTGAAAGAGGCAGCACACAAGGATCATAAATGCGTGATTGTAGTGACGCATAGCGATCAGCTTGCGAAATCTGCGGATGTAGTATATCAGCTAAAAGAGAAGAGTCTAGTGAAAAAGGGGAAATAAAAAGATATAGGCTCGAGGATATTTTGCGTGCTATAATCTTCTAAGAAAGGCTTAAAATGTGTGCACAATTTGTAACGTCGAATAAAGTGACTTGTCCGAACTGCGGAAGCACAAATGTAACTCCGATGGGGAAGAGTGGTAGTTCTGCAGCGGAACGTATGATTTTTGGGAAGATGGTGATGGGACTTTTGGGTGCAATTTTGGGCTATTTTGCTTCGGATGAAAAGTATAATTTCCATTGCGGAAATTGCGGTGAGGTGTTTTCGATAAAGAAATCATAAAAATAGCTAGCTAGCGCTAGCTATTTTTAATGTTTATGCTAAAATGAAGTTATTGATTCAGAGGTGAATCTTGTTAAATAAATTAAGGCGTGGGCGAAAGGAGAGGTGTCCCATGGTAAATAAAAATATTGAAACAAAAACTGAGGGGTCGAGAAAAAATCCAGGGAAGCCGTGCAAGTATATTTTTGTGACTGGCGGCGTGCTATCTGGCGTTGGTAAGGGAATTACTGCAGCTTCGATGGGGGCGATTTTGAAGGCGAAGGGCTACAAAGTGACCATGCAAAAGTGTGACCCATACTTAAATGTTGATGCAGGATTATTAAATCCAGTTGAGCATGGTGAATGTTTTGTGACACATGATGGCGTGGAGACTGATTTGGACTTAGGCCATTATGAACGTTTTTTGGATTTTGAGACAAATCGCTACTCGATAACTTTGTCGGGTTCAATTTTCAAAGAATTAATTGAAAAAGAACGTGCTGGCGGTTTTCATGGTAAGACCGTACAGCTGGTGCCACATTTTACAAATCTGGTGCAGGAAAAAATTGAGAAGGCTTCGAAAGATTCAGATATTCATATTGTTGAAATTGGCGGCACGGTTGGTGATTACGAGGGGCTGTCATTTATCGAGGCGATTAGGCTTTTTGCTAATAAAGTGGGACGTCGAAATTGTCTCTATGTGAGCGTGGTCTATGTGCCTTGGATTAATACTTCGAAGGAATTGAAAACAAAACCGGCACAAAATGCTTTGAAGGACTTGCGCGGTTTTGGGATTATTCCGGACGTTGTGGTCTGTCGTACGGAGAATCCAGCACCTCGTGAAATTTGTGAAAAGATTGCACGTTTTTCAGGGATTTCTGATACTGCAGTATTAAATTTGCCAGATATTAATTCGGTGTATGATGTGCCATTTAATGTTTTGAAATCTGGTGTGCTTGAAATTTTGAATGATTTCGTCGGGGATACTAGCGAGCCTGATATGTCTAGATGGCTAGAATTTTCGAAGCGCCGAGCGGAGAAGTATGAAAAAACCGTGAAGGTGGGATTGGTTGCAAAATATGTTGGAAATGAAGACACTTATATTTGTGTGACGGAGGCCTTAAAAGCAGCTGCGGCATGGAGTGGGGTTAATCTAGAAATTAAATGGATAAATGCTGAGAAGGCTGAGGATAAAGATTTTGCGGCCGTGGACGGATTAGTGGTGCCTGGTGGATTTGGTGCAAGAGGCGTTGAAGGGAAGATTCGTGCAGCTGAGTTTGCTCTTGAAAATAATAAGCCATATCTTGGTCTCTGCCTTGGCATGCAGGTAGCTTGTATTGCAGCAGCGCGAAGAGCCGGGCTTAGAAGAGCAAACTCTGAGGAGTTTGACGAAGAGACGCCTGAAAACGTGATCTATATTATGGATGATCAGAAGGGGAAGGAGTCGACTGGCGGAACGATGAGGTTGGGGGATTACAAAGCGAAGCTTATGAAGGATAGTCAGACTGCCAAGATTTACGGAACAACTGAAGTGGTTGAGCGCCATCGTCATCGCTTTGAAGTGAACCAGAAATTTTTGGATGCAATTTCAAAGGGTGGCATTGAAGTGTCTGGTACTTCTCCAAACGGAAAATTGGTTGAATTTGTGGAAGCACCTGGGCTGAAATTCTTCCAAGGGACACAGGCCCATCCAGAGTTTAAATCTCGCCCACTAAGTGTACATCCTTTGTTCCAAGCCTTTATGGACTCCTTGGTCTAGATTTTGTTTACAGAGATAAAACTTCTTTGTGCTAAAATATAGGTATGGAGAAGATTAAACAATTACTTAAATTAGTGATCTCTACTCTTTATGGAGTGGAGGTTGAGGCTAATGTGGTTGCAGCGCCAAAGGATACTGGTGCGGATTTTGCAACGAATATCGCAATGAGTTTGACAAAAACTTTGAAGCGGAATCCACTTGAGATTGCTGAAGAAATCCGTGGTGAACTATTGAGGCAGGCTGAGTCAGAAAATGGAATTGTTGATAATGTGGAAGTTGCGAAGCCTGGTTTTATTAATATTAAGCTTGGTGACGGGTTTTATAAGGCTGAGATTGCAAAATATCAAAAAGATTTCTTGAACAATATATCACAGCATGAATATTTGGATAAAACTGTGATATGTGAGTTTTCCGATCCAAACCCGTTTAAAATTTTGCACGTGGGCCATCTTTATACTTCGATGGTTGGGGATGCAATGTCGAGAATCATTGAGTTCGCTGGCGGAAAAGTTGTGCGAGCAAACTTCGGTGGCGACGTGGGGCTACATGTGGCAAAAAATATGTATGCACTTTTACAACATGTTGACAGTATTTCGGATGAAATGACACCGACTGAGAAGGCTGAGCTTATGGCTGAGTCATATGTTGAAGGCTCAACGGCCTATGAAGAGGACGAAAAAGCTAAGCAAGAAATTGTTGAAATAAATCAAAAGATTTATAAAATTGCTGCTGCAGGAGAAGAGATCGTTGCAAAGCTTGAGGAAGAGCTTGAATCCAGCGAGGGGAGTGCGAGGGGTAATGTTGGGAAAGATCTTTTGATTGCAAAAGTTTATTACTGGGGACGCAAAGCTAGTTATCAATATTTTGAAGATTTTTATAGAAATATTGGCGTGAAATTTGATCGATATTATCCAGAATCGACGGTGGCGGGAAAAGGCCTTGAGGTTGTAAGGCGAGAGCTTAAAAATGGTGTCTATGAGGAGTCAGACGGCGCAGTGGTATTTAAGGGCGAGAAGTATGGTCTGCACACCCGTGTATTTATTAATAAAAATGGGTTGCCAACCTATGAGGCAAAAGACGTTGGTTTAATCTTTACAAAATGGGCTGATTACCACTTTGACAAATCTGTGATTAT
>JAEHON010000009.1:7118-12366 GCA_016112465.1 Candidatus Saccharimonadota bacterium
GAGAAGAGTTTGATCAAAAAAGTTATGCAGTATAAATCAGTACTTGAAGAGGCGGTAAAGGAATTGGCTCCTAGCAAGATTTGTACTTATCTTTATGAAATTGCGCAGGAATTTAGTAGGTTTTACGAAAATGTACAGGTTGTGGGGAGTGATTTTGAAGTTGAACGTGGTGAAATCGTTCTTGCGTATCTAAAAGTATTAACACATGGGCTTAGTCTGTTAGGGATTGAAGTCCCAGAGAAGATGTAGGTAAAATGAAAAAAGCTAAATTACTTTGGGTGGATTTAGAAATGACAGGACTTGATCCTGAGAAGGATAAGATTCTCGAGGTAGCGGCAATTGCCACAGATTGGCAGTTCAATGAAATTGACCGGATGACAGCAGTTGTGAAAGTACCGAAGAAGCTAATCGAGGAGCGTATGGTGGGGGAATTCTGGGAGGCTAATCCCGAATCGTACAATTCATTGGTTACTCAGAATGAGAATGGGGAAGATGCTGAGGTCGTGGAAGATAAAATCTTAGATTTTATTGAGAAGAATTTTGGTAAGGAAGTATATCTTGCAGGTAATTCAATTCACCAGGACAAGAGATTTATTGTGAAGGAGTGGCCAAGATTGGACGCAAGATTACATTATCGAATGTTTGACGTGTCTGCTTGGAAGATTTATTTTGAGAATGCTTTAAAAATTAAGTTTACTAAACGGGAAAATCACCGTGCCTTAGATGATATTGAAGGTTCAATTGAAGAAATTAAGTATTATTTAGGTTACGTGAAGAAGGATCGAAGTTAGAATGGAATTTAGAATTGAGGATTTGACCGGGATTGGAGAATATAACGAGAAGGAATTTCTGTCAAAGAAAGGTGAGCACGAGGGGGAGCTATTTTTAGCGCCGAATGGGAAGGTGTTTCTAGTTCAGAGAAAGAATACAATTGAAGTGAGAACTGACAAGAATTTGTCGAGATTATTAAGAGAGCAATATGAATCGGTGATGATATCGCGTTATTTTGGTAATGGGGGAATTGAGGTGGTGATGTCTGGACAGATGTCGCTTGATGAAATTTATGATATGGCGAGATTGAGTTACAATCTTTCAAAAGAGCTTGAATAAAAATTTAGTTTGAGTAAATAATTTGTTCTAAAAAACTGCAGATGACTGCAGTTTTTTATTTGATAATTAGTTTTACCTAGAATTATGCTATCGAAATTAATTCTTGTATTTATTTGAACTAAAATATTATTTCTTGCGCTGGTCGCGGATTTCTTCAAGAACGGTGAGAATTTTCTCATCAGTAGTTGGTTCTGTGGCTGCTTCAGCTTCTTTCTTTGCAGTGAATTTATTAATAATGCGAATGAAGATAAAGACACAGAAGGCAACGATGAGGAAATCTACGACATTTTGGATGAAGTTTCCATAGCGAAGGTGAGCTGCACTGGAGCCGCCAAGGAAGTTAGGGATGGTAATTTCGAGATTGGTAAAATCGATACCACCGAGGATGATGCCAACAACTGGCATAATGAGGTCATTGACGAGGGAGCTGATAATTTTATTGAACGCACCACCGATGATGACGCCAACGGCGAGGTCGATGACATTGCCACGGTTGATGAAGTCGCGAAATTCTTTGAGAATCGGATTCATTTTTTTGATACTTTTCTTGAGCTTTTTTAAATCTGGATTTTTCATGAGGCTATTATACCTTATAAAATATTTCTGGTATAGCAGGGATAGCCTAGTGGGGGATTAGTCTTTGTACAATTTTATATTCTCTCGATATAGCTTTTGTGTGAGTTGAAGGAAGACTAGACGGCTTTGATATTAAAATTTTCAAAATTTTCTTTAAGGTTAGTGAGATTTTTAATTTCTGTTTCTGTAGCGGATTTAGCGGCTGACTTTTGGGTGCGCTGATTGGTTTCGGTTTGGTAGTTAATGAGATAGGCTAGTTGTAAAGTAAATTCGCGAGCCAAAACACGATCGAGATGGGCTGAGATGCGGGCGGTTTCGAGGGCAGAATTTAGTTTATTATTCTTATCTTTTTCATCAGTCGCAATTGGCTCCTCTGAGAGCGAGTCAACATCCTCTATACCAAATTCCTCAGTGAGGGATTTTTTCTCGGTGAGCATGAGTTCATGAAGAACACCTTTTAGGGACGAACTATAGGCACGGAGGTCAGAGGATTTTAAAAGATCTGAATATTTACCTAGAGTTTCCTCATTGAGATATTTAGCCATGAAGTAGCTGCGAATTAAGTAATCGCGGTCGCGGGTATCTATGGTCTTTTTGGCATTGAGAAGTGTACTGGCGCCAATAAGGAAAAATAGAGATACTACGAAAATTGCAATATTTTTTAGAGTGAGATATTTAGGAAAGTCAAAACCGCCATTTGGAGTTTTGCTATGATTTTTATTTTCGCTTGCGATCTGTTGCAAGTAAGCCATCTTATCCATGAGAATATTATAGCATAACAGATTTGAGATGCTATAATTTAAGAAATGAGATACAAGTGGAGGAAGAGCTTTAGTGCAGGATGCTAAAGAGGAAATACGAGCAAGACTCCCGATTGAAGATGTAGTCTCACAATACATCGAACTAAAACGGGCTGGTAGGACGCTGAAGGGGCGCTCACCTTGGGGTGTGGATAAAACGCCGTCGTTTATGGTGTCGCCAGAAAAGGGGATTTGGCATGATTTTTCGGCGAATAAGGGCGGTGACATTTTTAGTTTTATTATGGAAGTGGAGGGGATAAGTTTCCGAGAGGCGCTGGAAAAATTGGCAGCCCAGGCTGGAGTAGAGTTAAAAAAATATGATCGCAGTGACGAGGTAAATGCAAGATTAAAAATGCGAGCAAAGGAGGCCTTGGAGCTGGCTTGCAAATATTTTCAGGTGTGTTTGGCGAAAAATAAGGCGGTTTGTGAATACGTATTTTATAAACGTGAATTGAATCGGCCGACGATCGTGGATTTTCGTGTGGGATATGCGCCAAATAGTAAGAATAGCTTGGTGCAGTTTTTAGAAAAACGCGGGTATTCCTTGGCGGAACTGAAAGAGGCGGGCCTTGTGAATCGTTTTGATGGTGATTTATTTAAGGGGAGAATGATGATTCCGTTTGTGGATGCAAATAGTGGTGACGTGATTGGATTTACGGGGAGGATTATCGATAAGGGCGAGCCGAAATATTTGAATACGCCGGAGACGAGGTTATTTAATAAGGGGAGATTTATTTTTGGTTTGGCGCAGGCAAAAGAAGCGATTCGAAAGAGCAATTTTGTGGTGATTGTTGAGGGGAATATGGATGTAATTTCGTCGCACCAGGCAGGGGTGAAGGAGGCGGTGGCAACTTCTGGAACTGCGATGACGGAAAATCACCTGAAGATTTTGTCGAGGCTAACTTCGGATATTCGATTGGCCTATGATGGAGATGAGGCAGGGGTCAAAGCAGCAGAGCGTGCAATTATGCTGGCTGGGAAAATTGGTATTTCATTGTCAGTGATTTCTGGATATGGGCAGGCAAAGGACCCAGATGAGTTAATTAAAATTGATCCGAAGCTTTGGCAAAAATGCGTGGAAGACCGGATGCCGGCGGTGGATTGGATTTTGAAAAAATATGAAACGAAGCTGAATTTAATGACTGGGCCGGGGAAGAAAGAGTACTCGGATTTGGCAATGAAGATCATTTCTTATATTGAGGACCCGGTAGAAAAGAAACATTATGAACAAATGGTGGCCAGAAAATTGGACGTGACGGTTGAGGATTTGCAGGCGAAAAAGATCCAGGTGGAGACAGTGCGCTTGAAACCTGTGGTAACAAAGGGGCAAGGTGAAGTTTTTGATGAGGGGAGTGAGATACTAAATACGCTGAAGACTTTGGAGGATAGTTTGCAGGCGATTTTGGTGTATGGGGGTGCGGTGGGACAGGAAATCGGACTGGAGATTCCAGAAGATGAAACAAGGCTTGAGGAACTGTCTTTGATTTTTGATGAAAAATATGCGGGGATGAGTGAGGATGCGCTGAAGAAGGAAACGATGAATTTGAATGCGCGATATAGGGAAGAGCTGAGGAAGCGGAAGATTTCGGAGCTGACCGAGCAACTAACGCAGGTTGAGAGTGATGAAGAAAAGACTATGGAAATTTTGAAGCAGATTGAACAGTTGAGAAAAGAATAGCGAAAAGAGTAGCGAAAAGAATAGCGAATGGACTTTGGGAAAACTGGACATTTATAAGGATTAGCGGTATAGTTACATAAAAGTCATATTTTTAAAATTGAAAGGGTGTAGTATGGAAGACGCTGGTAATAGTTTTGCCGCATCTGATAAAGCAATGCTCGAGCATTTTGTTGATCAGTTGATTGATGAGAAAGGCATCAATAAGACTGATCGACTACGTGCTGAGCTTATGGAAAAAGTGAGTGACACGGTGATGACTGAAATTCTAATGAATCTACCGGATTATCTTTTAGATAAAATAAATGCTGCATATGACGAGAATACTGCTAGTGAGGAATTGATTGAGGGTATTGTGCGAGAGTCTGGAATAGATACTGAGACGATTACAAAAAATGCACTGATCAACTTTAGAGAAAGTTTCTTGGCTTAAGATAATAAAGATATGACAATACTTGTAAGATAGGGATAAAAAATGGAAAGAATTGGTAATAAAAATAATGCTGCAGAGAGTAATCCAGCGCCAGTGGTTGAGAATAAGGGGAATCAGGAGAAGAAGCCGGAAGAGAAAGGCTTAAAGATTGAAGCTAAGGATCTCGGAAATAACGGAAGGAATAACCGTAAGGATATTCTTGATTATATTCGTGAAGAGAATGAAGCTGCTTTGAAACAGATGGTCGGACTTGGCCTGATGGATAGTAGAGATGCCGGGAAAGAATCCCGTTCAATGGCTGACTTCTTGCGGGATGAAGAAGAAAAATATTTTCGAGAGAAAAATAATCAGAGCAAGGTACGCGTGTCTGGTGATGAAGCCAAGAAGATGTCAAAAGGAATGGATGAAGACTTCGTGCCAACGAAAGAGGCTGCTCCAGAGGAGTCTATGGAAGATAGGAAACATGGAGAAAAGGTCTTCCTTGCAAATATTAATAAGGCAATTGGTGAAAATATCGGTATAAAGGCTACTGCAGAGACAAAGATCGATTCAATTAAAGAAGAAACTTCCAAGAAGTTAATTGATACAAAACGATATGATAGTATGCGTAGTTCAATTCAATCTCTTTATGATCAGGGTAGAATTGATAAAGGC
>JAEHON010000027.1:0-6423 GCA_016112465.1 Candidatus Saccharimonadota bacterium
TACTACTAACATAACACCAACGATCATAATAGCAACTGCCGTGGAGGTGATAGGCTGGAAGATAATCACGCAACCGGAAACTACAGAAATAAGGTTCATTAAAATCGAGGCAGTAAAGGCGGAATTGGAAATTTCACGCAAGGCAAGAGTCATGCGGATTTTAATCAAGCTGGAGATGACGACATAGAAGCCAATGGCAATTGGAATAATACTAAGCACGCCTGGGTTAGTCAGAATAATTAAACCAAGCAAGATAATGAAGGAGCCGAAGACGGTTCCAGAGAGGAGGCCAGTTTGACGCTTGCCGGCGAGATCGGCGCTAATCATACTAATACCAGCCGAAATGAGCGCGATGATAAAAATCCAACGCGTGATTTCAAGACTCAGGGTTGGGAAGAGTGCGAGAAAAGATCCGACACAAACCATCAGGACAGTTGTGTTGATTGCTGCGTTGAGAAAGTTATTAATTTTATTGGTTAGATTTTGCATAAAAGTTCCAAATTACTTAGGTAGATTATACCATAATTATTTTTACTTCTGAGTAAAGTAGCCTGGGGTGCCTGGTGCGTCGATACGAGCATAGGTTTTGTTGGTTGGGTTGCTGGCGGAAAAAGCAGTGCCATTACCACCAATAAGATTATCATTGCCAGAGAATAATTCATCAGCCTCATCTACGTTATCAAGGACAAATGTATTAGAAGCATAGATAGTGCGAGATCGAGTATTGCCAAACATATTGTAGATAGAAATTACCTGTGAAGTATCAAAACTTGATAAATCCAGCGTACTATTATCTGTCATAGCATCCTCAAACATCGAAGACATATCTGTGACTTGTGAGGTATTGAATGAACTGAGATTGAGATTTGAAAGTTGTGGGGTGTTTTGGAACATTGAACCCATGTTATCGACTGAACTGGTATTAAAGTGGGAAAGATTTAGGCTTGTCATGCTAGTAAGGCCACTAAACATATACGACATATTAGTAACATTGGAAGTATCAAAATTTGGCATTATTAGATTTGTGAGCGACGACATATCCTTAAACATATTAGACATGTCCATTGCTTGAGGTGTATGGAAACTAGTGAGATCAAGAGTAGCTATACTACTGTTACCTTCAAACATACTCATAAAATTTCCAACCTGAGTCGTGTCAAAACCTGACAGATCAAGATGGGTGAGATTATGTGAGTCCTGAAACATTGAAGTCATATCAGTTACAGAAGAAGTATTAAGGGGGCTCAAATCTATGGTTGTCATTCCATCAAGACCAAAAAACATAGATGACATATCAGTTACACTAGAAGTATCAAAGCCTGACATATTGAGATTAGCAAGATTTGACATACCATAAAACATCCCCGACATATTTCCTACTGCATGTGTATCAAAGCTCGTAAGATCCAAATCTGTAATTGCTACAGAAGAGGAAAACATATATGACATATCAGTTACCAAAGAGGTATTGAGGTGAGAGAGATCAAGACTAGTTATACTGCCCATATCTGAGAACATACTCGACATATTCTCTACTTTTGAGGTATCTAAGCTTGAAAGGTTTTGAAGATTGGTAAGGATATTCATACTTGCAAACATCTTTGACATATCCGTGACATTAGACGTATTGAGCGGCGCGACATCTAATGTAGAGAGGTTAATCATACTAGAAAACATACCGGACATGTTTGTAGCATTTCTGGTGTCGATGCCAGATAAATTAAGCGAGGATAAATTTGAGCCGCTAAACATATAGGAAAAATCCGTAGCGTTTCGGGTATTGAATTTTGTAAAATCTATAGAGAAATTATCTGGATCAGTCAATTTCATATCACGGAACATTCCTTCGACTGTCTCAGCGCTCTCGATATTAAAATTACCCCACTCTATGGACTTGATCTTATCTTTTGCAAACAAGTTTTTTAGATTTTTTGCCTTGGAAAAATCAAGCCCTGTAAGATCAATAGTGAGATTACCAGAACCGGCGTGTTCCATTATGTTATTAAACATGCCCTGTGCATTCTCATTTACATAGATAGTGTCTTTTTCGCTGTAAAAATAGATGGTATGAGTATCGGTATCGGTCCAGAGAAGAGTTTCAAAAGGATCCGTGGTAGTTCCTAAGTCCGCATGCCCAAAACACTTATTTTCATATTCATGAGCTCCACAAAAGCCTGGGTAGGGGATGGAATTTCCGCGCTTGATTGTAATATCGTGACCAGCATTAGCGTTCGCCAGCCATTGCAAGCGGGTTATTGTATCCCAGCCGTTACCCATATAACTAACAGTCTTAACGGTATTGGTAACTGCAGTAAAAACAATCTCCTTCTGGTAGGTACCTTCATAGAGGTCTGGAGCAACCTTTACACCAAAATTAACCGAGGCAGGAGTAGCAGCGGTTGCTGGAAGCTGCGATTCGGCGATTTTATCAGGATTGCTGGCTTTTGGAATAGGTTTAAAGTTAGTGTTATCAAGCGAGTATCCCCATGTTCTTGCCGTAAAGGCGGTTTCATTGAGACTAGAGGAAATCGAGTTAATATGGTCATAGGTGCCGTTATCTAACGAAGTGTTCTCATCAATACTTGAGACGTAAAGGCTATAACCTTGCGGATTATCGGTGGTGACGACCGGCTGAATAGCAGTGCTTTTCTTGAAGGCCGAGGCTCGCATTTCAGCCATAGAAAAGTCAAGTTCTACGGAAGTAGCCGGCACGGTCAAACTAATAGTGGGAGCTGCATAAACTGGGCTACCAAAAGCCATGGAGGCAAGTACTGGGAGTGCCCACAATAAACCAAAGACCCACCTTGAGCCCCGGGCTAGCATTTCTGGCCACACTCGAAGGCCAGACTGTTTTAGTCCTTTATTTAATTTCACTTTATTTAACTCCACTACATATAAATGTATTGTATTGATTATAGCATAAGGATTTTATAAATAGCTAGTGTTTAAATGGGTTTTGAGACGTCTTATTTTAATACACCGATGGAAGTGGGTTTATTTTTTCCTTTTCTCAATGACTTCTGCTTCTTGGACGTCGTCGGTAAGATACTTCTTGGCAGATTTCATTTTTGACGAAAATTCACTAACATGGCTTTTTAGGATAACTATATTAATTAGATCAGAGACACCATAGACAATAAGCATAGTACCAAGCAGCATGACGGCTACGGCTGTTGAGGTGATAGGCTGAAAGATAATTATAAAGCCGGAAACTACGGAAATGATATTCATAAGAATAGAGGCGGTGAAGGCGGAATTTGAGATTTCTTTAAGAGCTAATGTCATACGTAATTTTATTAAGCTTGAGATTACGACATAGAAACCGACAGCAATCGGAATAATGCTGAGGACCTCAGGGTTAATAAGGATTATGAGACCGAGAAGTAGATTAAAGGAACCGAGCACGGTACCGGAAATAATGCCGCCACGTTTTTTACCAGTGAGATCCGCAGTAATCATACTAAGTCCGGCAGAGACTAAAGCAATAATAAAAATCCATCTAGTAATTTCGAGGCTCAAGGTCGGGAAAAAGGCTAGAAAAGTTCCGATTGCAATCATCAAAATCGTAGTGTTGATTGCAGCATTTAGAAAGTTATTGATTTTATTTGTGAAGTCTCTCATATTTCCCTTTTGTTTAATTATTAGTATTGTAGCATAATGACAAAACAAAAAACATCCTGTCGGATGTTCTATACTGGTGGACGATAGAGGACTCGAACCTCTGACCTCGTCTACGTCAAAGACGCGCTCTAGCCAACTGAGCTAATCGTCCAGTAATTTTATCTTAGCATGATTTTTTAAAATATACAAGAAAATAGGTTTTGGAGTAGAAAAAGGTTTTTGAGTAGAAAAAACAGCACACTAGATTTGGTTCTTAAAAATAAAAAATAGACCCATCTGAGTCTATTTTTTGAGCTTTCGCTCTGGTAGCGCGTGTTTTTATTCTCTTGATTCTTTTAGCGACGTTTTGCTTTGCGATTGCGCTTTAATACCATAAGCGCGAAGAATGCTGCAACAAAGAAGACGGCGAGTGAAGTTGAGATGTAATCTGCGTTAGTAAAGTTTGTACCAGCGAAGATTGATCCACCAGTATCTGGCACGAGCGGAGCTTTCTTTGAGGTGTAATCGAAGCAGTACTTGGCGTTACGATCGAGAATATTACCTAAATTATCATAGGCGGTAAAGACTACACAGTAGTGACCATCTTTAAGATTGTTCTCTGTTACAGGTACAGTCCAGTTAGTTGAACCACCGTGTCCGCCAGTGGTGTCAGTGGTTGGCACATTGATTGGAGCTGGGAGAACTGGGTTACCATTCTGATCATAGATCTGAACATTGACATGGTCGACATTTGGACCGTGATCAATAATTACCTGAGGATTATTGTTATTTGGATCAGTTCCGTTGTCTTTGATTTTTAATGCACGATATTCAAAAGTCACAACATCTTCGGTTGATGGTTTATTGTTGATCATTGAAATGATTTTATATGAACCATATTTTCCACCGTTTAATGCGGTAAGGTCAACTTGGTCTTCGTGAGTACCAGAAGTGGCATTACCGTGTGGATCAGCCACGGAAATCTGAGGCATTGGATAGGTCGTTTCAGTACCTGCATCATCTTTATAGACAATGCGCCACTGAATATCCTTAGCTTCGGCATACTGTTGCCTGACGGTCACCTTGTCTGAGGTAAAGGCATTTCCATCTGTTGGGAGCTCAATCTGGAGAGCTTCACCACTTGGAAGCACCGTTAGTTGGACGGTAACATTAGTACTATTTGCTGCATAGGTAGGTAATGCAGCCTGAACGGTTAATCCGGCCATAGCTAAGGAGGCTATACCGAATAGACCGATTATTCCTTTTTTCTTCATTTTTCACACTCGCTTTTTTTATTTTTATTTTGAACGCTTGACGACTTGCACCGTCCCCTTCTTCTTAACTTATTATCCTCGCGATTAGATAATAAGCTTCGATTTCTGGGCTTGTCGCTTTCTGTAGAGAATTATAAACCAGGCAATTGTGATTGTCAATAGCATAAGCAGGATTACAATCATAAAGATCGGAATAATGAGAACAATTTTTGTTGTACTACTCGATTTATCTAGTGCGTTCATACTGGATGTGATGCGATAAATTCCGAAAGCTGGCGTATCTTCCCAAAGCATTTCGATAGTGCGAGTGGTCTCTGGAAGTACGTCATAGCCTTTGCTGTCTTCATAGACGACGCCACCAAAGATTTTTTCAACTTTAATTTTAAAGATAGCATTAAAATCCGCGTTACCATCGTTTTTTACAGAGCCAGTCATCTTAACCTTGCCGGAAGTATAGAAACTATCCATATTGTGATTGAGGATCTCTGCCGATTCTTTGGTTTCGCCATTGGTGCGACCGAAGACGCGGTAGCCGAGTCTAGAAATCGTGCGGATTCCACCAGTGTTATTGTCGGTTTTTGGAATTGCTTCAACAAAGATCATAGCATACTGACCGCCGCCTGGAATGTCGGCTGGGACGGTGATGCGATAGTGGACCTCTTTGCGCTGGCCAGGTTCAACTGTGTAGGTATTTTCCTTCACATATTCACCTGCTTCGTTTTTGAAATCAATCCAGCGACGAAGCATGGTGTGACTTGTCTCATTGGAGAAGTTTGGACTGTATTTTTCGTTAGTAACTGAATATGGGGTGACATAGACCTTAAAATCATAAGAGTCAGTGCCAGTGTTATCGACATTGAATGAATATTCGTTAGTCTCGCCCTTGTTTAACAAAACGCGGTTATCGGTCGGAGAGACCTGAATGCGCATGGCTGGCTTTTCGGTCTCTTCGGCATGGACAACAGGGGTTTCGGGATAAAATGTGGCACCTGCAACTACTCCGACAGCTAGGAGACAGACAGCTATTGCTTTGTTTAAGAAACGAGTAAGATTCTTTTGGGTTGAAGTAATTTTAGATTTTGCTAACATGATTTATCCCGGTTTTCCTATTAATATTAAGCACGTGAATTGGTTTTACGCTCGCGATTTCTTGCAACAAGCCAGAAAATAACAGATAGAATAAAGAGAACAATGAGCACAATGAGCCAGACTGGGCAGACGATAACTAGTTTGCGCTCAGTTTTGGTTTCCGAACCGTATTTAATAATTTGCTCTACATTGAAAATACCGATAGCTGGCGAGTTAGCCCAAAGCTCTTTATGGTAGCGCTTAGTGGCAGGTAGGGTATTGAGGATGGTTGGCTTCTCTTCGTTTGTATAGATTTCTTCGTTTGAGAAGAATGGATAAACCTTAAGGCTTACACTTAATTCGGCGTCGACGTTACCACAGTTTTCAACACGACTTTCACCAAAGATTGGAGGATTAAAGAGGAATGATGGTAATTTATTCTCTAAAATCCTAGTACAACGATTAATTTCACCATTANNNT
>JAEHON010000027.1:6518-8333 GCA_016112465.1 Candidatus Saccharimonadota bacterium
GTGCAGTACCAGTTGCAACGCCGTAGGTCATCTGAATGTCTTCCTGAATACCAGTGTGGGCAGTGTTTGGATTGGTTTTAACTACCTGGTCGGTTGTAGCGATAGCAGCCTTAGTTAGGTCACCGCCAGAGAGATTCCAGCCTGCAGTACCAGCAACGAGGTTGCCGGCTTGAGCTGGGATAGTCTCAGTAGTATCGGCAGAAGTCATCGCAGTAGTTGGATCGGCGTCTTTAACGGTGAGCTTGTAACCGTTTTTGCTGTTGGTTGCAACTGTTAATTTAGTTTTTAGGGTGGTAGTGTCAAGAGCACTTGGAGTCATGGTGACTTCAGTTGAAAGGTTGTCAGCTGAAAGTGCGATAACTGAGCTAACGTTTACTTTAACAGCAACACTCTGGCTGCTAGTTGCAGCAAAAGTCGCTACTGGGAGTGAAGCGATGCCGAGGGCGGTTGTTAAGCCTAATCCCAACACGACACTTTTAATCTTGGACATAAGTCTCCTTTTTTTGTTTTATTGATATAACCTTTTGTGCTTATATTATAGCTTAAGCATGATATGTATGTCAATCATTTTAATAATGATTATGGTTAATTTTTAATAATCCTTGAGTATATATTTTAGGTTTTTGATTCCCCTGACTTGAAGCTAAATTAATAGAAAAAATAGCCGCTTTTTGCGGCTATTTTAGGTTTGTCTATTCTTATGCTTAATTATTTAGCAACGACAGTGTAGACGATAGTGTCTTGGTAAGTACCAGGAAGCTGTGAACCACCAGTTGCGATGTTGTAGGTCATATTAAGATTAGTATTAACTGGGCCATTGGATTCTGCAACTTTGAGAGCGGTTTCGCTTTGTTTTACCATAGCGGTATCTGCAGTGAGAAGTCCACCCTTAATGCTCCAGGAACCTGAACCAGCAGTTGAACCAGTAGTGCCGGCAGCGATAACATCAGTACCAGCGACAGTACCAGTGTGACCAGAAACGGTCATATTGGTATCTTCATCGACGTCCTTAACGTTTACTACCATACCATTAGCAGCGTTAGTTGCGTAGGAAATGCCTGAAGTAGCGTTCTTTGCCTGGTTTGGAGCTGCGTTACCACCATTTGCGGTACCGTTGTCAGCTGAAACAGCAACAGCGTCACCTACGGTAAGCTGAACTACAACGTTCTGGGTTGCTGGGACTGAACCATCAAGAGCGATTGGGGCAGCGAAGGTTGCGACTGGGAGAGAAGCAATACCTAAACCAGTGATAACACCGAGAGTTGCTACGATTTTTGCATATTTTGACATAAATTTCCTTTACTTTTATGTTTTTTATTTTTTTGTTAACCTGAATTTTGTATGACCTCAAGTTGATATAAGTATATTAAACAAAAGCAGTTTAGTCAACACATTTTCTTCAAATTGTTTATGTTTTTAATTGTAATATTTACTACGTTTTTACCCCTGTTATTTTTAATATAACCTCGTGTAGTTTTTATATACACAGCATCGATTTTATATTTATTTAGGTACATGCTTAAATCTATTTCATACTTGTTGCAATATGCATTTGGATCTATTTAATACTTATTGTGGCATATATTTGATCTTACTCAAAATATAGTACTAATAATCGTCGAGAATTTATTGTTTTTTAGAAATCTGGGATTGATTCAGGGCAGTTTTGTGGTATAATTCAGGTATGCACCTGTGGTGAAATTGGTATACACGCTACCTTGAGGTGGTAGTGCCTTCGGGTGTGCTAGTTCGAGTCTAGTCAGGTGCACCATATAAAATTAACTCCTAACGGAGTTCTTTTTTTACACACCTGGA
>JAEHON010000027.1:8433-14961 GCA_016112465.1 Candidatus Saccharimonadota bacterium
CAGGTGCACCATATAAAATTAACTCCTAACGGAGTTCTTTTTTTACACACCTGGAGCGTCCCAAGGGGCAAACAGGTGCACCATATAAAATATTTATTTTTTTCCCTTTTGTACCTAGAGTCTTACAAGATTATATAAGAATGTCCGTCAAAAAATAGGACATCATCATCGGTTAAAGGATATACTTTAAAGCCCTTAGACTCCAATCGTTCAGTTGCCCTTCTTATGCGCTCAAAATATTTTTCTTTCTGTGCATGTGGAATTATCACATTCCTAAAAATTCCCAGCCCATTAAAATTATCTAATTTTGGTGCCAGACTTGGATTATCAAATTCTTCTGCCCCCTCGATAGTTGAACAGCAAATAATGGAACCAGCGCTGGAACCAATATATATTCCATCACTTGCTACGAATTCTTTTATAATCTTATCCGCTCCACTTTCTTTAAGTTTTTCCATTAAATAAAATGTATCCCCGCCCGCGACCAAGACGATTTTGGCACCAACAATAGCTTTTCGAATTTCTTCTACATTTTTATTTTTTATATCCATCTCGATAACATCAAGGCCATACTTTTCGAGCGCAATTCTGTCAGCCTCAACAAAATCCTTATTATCATATGGGTCACCGGCGGTTGGAATAAAAATTGCTTTCTTTCCGGCAAAATCACGCCCCTCATGCTTGATGATTTTTGCCATAGAAACCATGGTGTATGATGCAAGATATAATTTCATAATCCTTTTTCGTTTAACTTATTACGGTGTGCGGTTTTTGACGGTCTTTTTGGTGGCCCAGTTTTCGATATCGACAAAACGATCAGTAGATGTGACCAAGCGATTTTCCTGAGAAAAGGCGCGTACGTTGCGATTCACGAAATATGGCAGCGTAGTCTGGTATAAACCAATGGCTGGCACATCATCCACCCAGCGCTCGAGGAATTTTTGATACTTAGCAGCACGCAGTCCGGCATCCATGTTTGAACGGGCGCTAAGCAGAAGGTCATTCACCACTGAGTTTTTATAGTTACTAAGATTATGACCATTCTCGCTAGCCTCGAGACTGTGATAATAAGCAATAACATCTGGATCTGGACCGAGACCAATTTCGTAAATTAATAAATCATAGGCACGAGGACGTAGGATGTTGAGCCTAAAGTCCTGGTTGGAATCATAGACTGAGACGGTGGCGCCGAGGCCGAGACTTTCCAGCTGAGAAGCGATGCGGTTAGCAAATTCTTCAAGATAATTATCGCCCTTGATGGTAATAATCTTGATCTTTTCAGTTGTAAGTGCGGAGTTTGCAGCCTTTAGTTTTTCGATTTCAGCCTTGGCCGTGGTGACATCAGTTTTTGGAATACTTGGAAAAGTAATCGATTCGATTTGAGATTCCAAGATCGGATAGTCAAGCGGCAATTCCCCACTGAGACCAGTACGGAGATTGTTTAAATTGAGGCCTAGACGAATGGCCTGACGTAAGGCCTTGTCTTTTAGGAGGTTACTCTCAGTATTAAAGAAGGCAAACACACCATAATTCACGGAACTTTGGTACTCATTGACATTACTCGAACTTACTTCGGTGGCAAATTTTGATGGCAGATCAGCCGTAGCAGTCACCGTGCCATTCTTAACGGCGTTCTTGATGTCCGTCAGATTTAGGAATGCATGAATAGAAAAACTATCGAGCAGCGGTTTATTTTTATAATATTTTGGATTGGCTGTGAGGTAGACAATTTTCTCACCTTCATTACCGATATTCTGAGTCGCGTTCACCGTAAAGGCGCCAGAAGTGACCGGACGGCTGGAGAATTTATTTTCGAGCAGAAGCTCAGGCGCCACATCACCGAGAATATGTGACGGAAGGATTGGTAGATCAAGCGAACTCTCAAAGAAGGCGTTTGGAGAAGTGAGAGTAAAGACAATTTCCCCCTGCTCATTTTCTGCAGCCGTAACACCGACAAGCTTGGAGGCAAAATTAGTCTTAATACGAGGACTCTGGATGGTTTTAATGGTATATAAAATATCCTTATTAGTGATCGGTTCACCATCAGACCACTTAAGATTTTTACGGAGTTTAACGGTCCAAACATCACCAGTATCGTTTGCATGGATGGACTCGGCTAACCCCAATCCGGTGTGTCCAGAATAATCCGTGGCACTGAGAGTGGCAAAAAGGAGACGAGAAAGAGTTTCCTCGGAGCTAGTAGAGGTGAAAAGTGGATTAAAGGAATTAATCTTCCCTAGAGTCGCCTCAGTATAAGTACCGCCACTAGTATAAGTCTCTACAGCAAAAGTATTTAGATACCAATAAGCCTGAGCGATGGAGAGCAATATCACCACAGAGACCATCAGAAGCCACTCGACAATATAAAGTCGGACATTTTTGATATGCGAAATATGGCCAATCAAATTTTCTTTAATGTGTTCACGACCATCTTCATTAACCTTTTTAGAAAAAAGGGAGATTTTCTTTGCTATTTTGCGCCCACTCTTTTTGAAAATTTTATTCATGATACAAAATTATGATGGAATCAAAAGTAATCCTAGGATTGAGAATACGAAGACCAAAGAGAAGAAGATTGTAACATTAAAGAGAGAGCGGTCAAGGCCACGGCGAGTAGTATAGAGTTCACCGGAAGCGCCAAAGCCAGCACCAAGCGAGGCGCCACGTTGTTGCAAAAGAATCAATAAAATACAAAGTACAGCAGAAACGAGTGTCGAGGTTTCTAAAAGATTTCCAATATTCATAGATTAATTATATGATGGGACTAGAAAATTCACAAGACTATTTATCCCGCTCATCAGAAGCCAAGATAGAATTACCCCTATCGTTCCCATATGAACATGTGGCACGAGCCAGACGACTAGGGCGATCATTAGGATATTTAGGATGAGCGTAAAAATTCCCATGGAAAAGATAATTAGGGGGAGACTTAGGAGAGTGGCGATTGGCTTAACCACGGCATTAACTAGAGACATCACAAGTCCAGCCGAGAGATAGAGCCAAAAACTATTAGCGCCTTGATCAATACTGCCGAAGGCATTAATACAGAGCCACATACCAGCAGAAGAAACTAGCCAACGGAAGAGAAAGACGGAAAGTTGTTTTTTAATCATAATCGAATTATAGCACAAACTTAACGTTTGAATAGGTCTTTACTGCGGAGCTGACGATGGTAAGTGATGGCAAAACGATGAGATTCTTCATCGATCCTGGTGATGAGTTTGGCAAGATGCGAATCATTTGAATAAAGTTTTGACTCGAAACGAAACTCACCGCTTGGTTCCCTGATGGGAATAATCAAGTTAACATCAGCGTTCCTCGTATGGTCGCCAGATTTATTTCGCCCAAGCACCGGGAGATTGGTGGAGAGGAGCGGGAGAACCGCATTTAATTGCTGAGTGCCTCCATCAAGCAGGACTAGATCCGGGAACGGCCATTCTGGATGCTTGAGACGGCGGAAAATCACCTCATACATACTGGCAGTATCGTCATTTTTACTACTTCTAATCTTAAACTTGCGGTAGGCGGTGCGATCCGAGGCGCCGTTTTGAAAAACCACCATACTAGCAACGGTATTGGTACCGGAAATATGCGAGATGTCATAACCCTCGATGCGACGTGGTGGCTCTTTAAGATTCAAGAGCTGCTGGAGTTCAGATAGTGCCTTATCCGACGATAAGTCCATAAATTCCTTGTCGGAAAAAATAATTTTGCGCTTTAGTCCCTTCAAGCCAAAATATTCATCACGTAATTTTGCGGCCTCTTCAAAATCACCCAGAGAAGCCGCAGTTTTCATCTGTTTTTCAAGGTCTAAAATTAGTTTTTCACGGTCGCCATTGAGATATCTGATAAGGAATCGCAAGTTCTTTTTATAGTCTTTTGGTGTAGTTCTACCAACTTCAATACCAGGAGTGAGCCCAAGGTCGGTATTCAAATTTTTCTTGCCATCATAAGGCTTTTCATAGAATGGAAAAATTTTGCGAAGCACCCGAAGGGCTTTGATAATTGTATTTTTAGCATAAAACGGACCAACATAGACGGCCCCATCGTCAAGTGGATTACGAGTAGTTGTGACATATGGCACCTCACTTTTCATATCGATACGAACATAGCTAACGGTTTTGTCGTCTCTTAGCAGAATATTCCATTGTGGCATGTAGCGCTTAATCATTTCCGATTCAAGGAAGAGTGCATCCATCTCTGTATCCACCACAATCCAGTCGGTATCAAAAATTTCGGAAACTAGCGCCTCGGTTTTGGGATCTTTCTCAGTATTTTGAAAATACTGACGTACGCGATTTTTCAAAACCGCCGCTTTCCCAACATAAATAACCTCGCCCTGCTGGTTTTTATGGAAATATACTCCAGGTGCAGAGGGCAAGGTTTTTAGTTTGGCTTTAAGTTCTTCTGAAATCACGCAATAATTGTAGCACTAAAGCTGATTTGTAGCATCCTCGGCATCAGTACCGAAGTTACCAAAGAGTTCTGACTGCTCTTTAGTAATTCCATGAAGAAGATTATCGATATCTTGGCCAAGATCTTTCGTCAAATCATTCACAAGATCAGTGATTGATCGCGAGTTGCTTGGGGCATTGAAGGCAAAGGCCTTATTTTGGTCAAAACTAATCGCACCACTGAACTCATAGTTTTTATCAGAGTTATAGATGAAGAAGCTCTTTAACTGATGAGTGAAGAAATCAACACCAAGGTAGACATTCTTCAAGCTCTCTGCAAGTTTCTTGACTTCTTCTTCATTATGCTTATGATCTTCTTTTGTTTTATCTGAGCCCCTAGAATCGTCAAGTGATGGATCCTCGTTCTGACTGTTCTCCTCTTCAAAACAGCTAGAGATGCCACTTTTTTCAGCCAGCTGTTTTTTGTCTCGTATGAACTCAAGCAATTTATTAGAATCAATGCTGGCTTGATAGAGCATACCGGTTTCCTTGACGCGGTTTGCGGTACTGTTATTTTTAAGATCATCTGCATTTGCTGGCTTGACCGCAAGGAACGGGGATTTGAGATAGCTGTCAGCAACTTTATCTGTCTGCTCGAGATCCTTCTTGATTTCACGAACAAAACAGTTATATCTTGAGATAACCTTTTCCTTCTCTTTTTGATTCATTTTTTGCTCGTTGTCACCGATTGCATTAACAGTTTCGTTGACATTGATGCGCCACCATTTCCCCTCTATGGTGCCGATAGCTTTTTGCATGAGCCCAAGAATTGACGGAGTCCCATTTTGTCCATCTGGAACGATTGGCATGAAGCTTGTGGCTTTATTAAAAGCATCTTTTAGTTTGTCGACATTGAGATAGATAACGCCATTCTCTTGAACATAAGCATTAAGACTAAAGTTAATATTCTGGCCGCCCTGCATGGCCAGATTAAAATTCACGCTGACATTGTTGTTAAAATGGTTCGTGTCGGACTTAAAATCAAGACGGATATTTTGAAGAAGACTGGCCAACTCGTTATTCTGATGTGGTTTAATCTCTATACTGCCAGACATGTGCATTTGCTTATTTGCCTGTTTAATGTAGCCAGTAATAGCATCAGCAGCAACTTTTTCTGGCAAACTATAAAAATAGGCGGCGACACCACAACCAGCAACCACAGTCAAAGCTATAGCTCCAAAGATAATCCCCTTTTTACTCTTTGGCTTTTTCGATTGAGCTTTTTTATCTTCCTGGACTGTCGTAGCCTCCAGCAAAACAGTTTCCGTTTCAGCTGGTTTTTCAAGAAGTTTAGGATCGGCCGCCACTTCAGCTTGCTCTTCAAGGAGTTTAGGATCGGCTACTACTTCAGCTGACTCTTCGAGGAGTTTAGAATCGGCCACTACTTCAGCCACCTCTTCTACTACCACTACTTCAGGAACTACGTTATCTAATTCTGGTTTTTCGTCAGAAGTTACTGGTGCTTCCTGAGAGGTTGTTATTTTTGAATCCAAATCCTCATCTAGTTGAGTTTCAATCGGATTCACATCTATGTCGCCATATTTTTCTTCTGGCATCATACACCTTTCGTTATTAGAAATTTCTTTAATACATCATACCATAAGTGATTCAATAAATGCTATAATGAGCTTATGGATAATCTAACAATCAAAGAAATTAAAGCAAGACAAATTCTAGATAGCCGCGGCAATCCAACCGTTGAAGCAGACGTTTTCCTGTCTGACGGTAGTGTTGGTCGCGCAATGGTTCCTTCTGGTGCTTCGACTGGTTCAGGTGAGGCTTTGGAACTTCGCGACGGCGATTCTAATTACTATAACGGCAANGGTGTTTTGAAGGCGGTTCATAATATTAATCACCAGATTCGTGATCACCTAGTTGGTAACACAGCTGAGCAAAATACTGTTGATCAGATGATGATTGATCTTGACGGGACCGAAAATAAATCAAATCTTGGTGCGAATGCAATTCTCGCAGTCTCGATGGCAACTGCAAAGGCAATGGCTCGTGCAAAACGTATCCATTTTTATGAATATGTAGCAAGTCTCGCTGGTACTCAAGAGATTATGTCGCTGCC
>JAEHON010000010.1:0-30881 GCA_016112465.1 Candidatus Saccharimonadota bacterium
TTAATGATTATTTTGAGAATCTTAGTGAGGGGGACTCTTTTGCGCAACGTTCTGCAAAAATTGCAATGGGACTTTTAGGTCAGAGAGTAGCACTTGAAGGTGACGAGAAGAAGCGAAAAGCTGCTGAAAAATTTACATTGGGGGCATGTAAGAATATAAAAGAATTGCCTGACGATGTTAAGGAGAAGACTAAAGGCCTTGAAGAAAAACTTGCGCGGGCCGATATGTTCGAATCTGTGATCAATGATATTAATATTGGAAGAACACAGGACCTTGTTAAGAAATTTGGTGAGGATGCTACCTATGCATATATGCGAGCAGAACTTCGAAAGGCACACCTTCAATTACTAAAGAAATTTAATCCACAACTAGCTGGGCAGTATGAAAGTAAAATGAAAGGTGTTGCATATGATCCAAAGCTTTATGAAAATATTCCATCTATAATAACCGAAGAAGAATATAATACCGGAACAGCTGTAATTGATGGTTTGATTAAGGTTTTCCTTGATAAGGTTAAGGGGCGTGATAATCTAAAGAGCTATAATGATGCTGAGACAAAACTAAGCGAGTCGACAAAGAGTGAAGAATACAAGAAGCTTGTTGCGGAGATGAATAAGAGTAAAAATGGCGATAAAGCAGATAGTGTGCCTACTCCTGAGGCTCATAAAATCGATATATCAGTAGAAGCACACAGGTTTGATGTATTGTCCCGTGATTTGGCAAAAGATTATGTTCTCGGTTTTTATAATAAGGATAATGCTACTAGGTGGAAAGATTTCATGATGGGTAAGAAAATTTATGAGTCTTCAAGGACCGATAAGAACCTTGATCCTGAGGGGCAGAAATTTCAGTATGAGAATAACGAAAGACTTCGACAGGCTATGGATAAGTTAAATCTTGACGATATTTTTAGGGGAAGCGCTAGAGAATTGAATGGACCAGATCGGGAATTTGAGGGTGCTTATATACATACTGAGCTTCGGAAAAAACTTGATGCGATTTATAAGCGACATATGACTCAAGGTGAAAACGAGCCTTCACGTGATGAGAAAGCGGAATTAGACGTTCAGGCTGATATGGTAAGACAAATGATGTCGACTTTTGATGAGTACTATTCGAAGAGGTTTAATGTTGGGAAGGGTGAAATCCAGCAAAAATTTATACATACTATGTCCGGGGCAAAAAATAGAGTACGTGGATTATTCCGCAATTTGATGAGGCACCGCGCTATCTAGTGTAGGATAAAATAATCAGGATTTTAAAACTGAGGAGTATTTGTCTTATTTGACAGTTTATGTTATAAATTGATGTGATGGTAAAGAGTATTGTGGATGAGAATAATAAAATGAACGATGATGAAGAATTATTTGCTCCTCGTGATGCTGATTTTGGGCCGCAAGAGCCAGGATTAGATGATCTTTCTGAGGACGATGAACTCTCGGATGAGGATCTTGAGATTACTGCGGAGAACGTAGATCAGTTTGCTGATGACTCAGTTAGGCTTTATCTCAGGGAAATCGGAAAAATTCCACTGCTCTCAAATGAAGAAGAAACCGACCTTGCCTATCGCATCGTGAAGGGCGAGAAAAAAGCAAAAGATAAAATGGTCGAGGCGAATATGCGTCTCGTGGTGTCAATTGCAAAACGCTATTCTGGCCGTGGTCTTGATTTTCTGGATTTAATCCAGGAAGGAAATACCGGTCTTTTACGCGCCGTTGAGAAATTTGATCCGAATAAAGGATTCAAGTTTTCGACCTATGCTACTTGGTGGATTCGTCAGGCGATCACTCGCGCAATTGCTGATCAGGCAAGAACGATTCGTATTCCTGTACACATGGTGGAAACCATTAATAAAGTCTTGCGTGCGACTCGAAAATTGACAAACGAATTGAATCGCGAGCCGACCACTGAAGAAGTGGCTAAAGAAATGGGGATGGAGCCGGATAAGGTTGACTACGTAATGAAGATCAAGCAGGATATTGCTTCGCTTGATGCGGCAGTTGGTCANGATGGAGAAGATGAGGATTCTGTTCTTGGTGATTTTATCGAAGATGAGGGTAGGGTCTCTCCTGAGGATGCAGCGGCAGCGCAGATGCTAAAAGAGCAAATTGCCGAAATTTTAGGATCGCTTTCAGAGCGCGAGCAAAAAGTGATCAAGTTACGCTTTGGAATTGGGGGTGGACGACCACATACTCTCGAGGAAGTGGGCGCGGAGTTTGCTGTGACTAGGGAACGTATCCGTCAGATTGAAGCAAAGGCTTTGTCTAAGCTTCGTAAACACAAAGATACGAAGAAATTACACGAGTATATACATTGATAGCTAGCAAACTTTAATAATATCTAGTAAGGTAAGAGGAAACAGGATATAATCAGGTCATGAAGAAGAAGATTTTAAGTCGTATACAAGCTTATTTGGGGGTATTCATGATGCTTTTTATGACTTCGTTTGGTGCGCTCTTGACGATGAATCCTGTATTTGCGGAAGGTGAGGCGTCGTCAACCGGTAAGAAGTGTGGTGGCGTGGATACGGCAGTACTGCAATGTAATGCCGTGGATGCTAAAGAAGGGATTTTTTCAGTTCTCGGGATGGTGCTTAATATCTTTACTCTTGGAATTGGGGCAGCTGCAACGGTTGGTTTTATTTGGTGTGGTTATTTATACATGACTTCGAAAAATGAGCCTGCTGTAATTATGAAAGTGAAGACGAGAATTTTTCACATTGTGATTGGGCTTGTGGTTTATGCAATGTTCTGGGGGGTCGCAAACTTCTTGCTACCTGGGGGAATTTACGCTGGTAGGTAGTGGGGGCGGCGAGATAGGATTTAACACTTAAATTTTAGAATAGGTTAATATAAATGAAGAAGAGCGGTGAGGATTTTTGGCGTGAGCTGAGGAAAAACCGCTTTTTTGATGAATTGAAATATTTTTTAAAGAGGCTTCAGGAGGAATCGGAAGCAAGACGAGTGAGGTTAGTGCTGGTACTGAATCCGCGTTCGACCCAGGCAAAACGAGCGGAAGTCGAGATTTTAAAACCGCTAAACCGTTTTATATTTGAGGAGAAACTGGTTTCAAATGTTACAACGTTTCGTTATGAGGTGCAGCCGACACATGTTGATGACAATGCGAAGAAGCTCGCGAGCTGTTTACTTGATGGTGATATTATTCTGGTTGTTGGCGGAGATGGTACAGCTTCGATTGGGGTGAACGGTGCAATTTTATCGGGGAAGAAGGTAAAATTCTATTCGATTCCTTATGGAAATTTCAATGATATTGCAAGGACTATGCAACGAGCCCGTGGCCAAAAAGTGTATGCGATGGAAGCCTTGGTGAATGAGAAACATTTTCGATATGCTTTGTGTTATTTTACGGCGGGAATGTTGGCGGAATCGACCAAAATTTTTAACGAAAAGAAAAATCGAGAGAGATTGAGAAGGCGTAAAAAGAATTTGATATTCTCGCTTTGGATTTTATTCGTTTGGTTTATAGAAAATCGAAAAAAACAGTGGTTCTTTAGATTTAGAATGGAGACGCTTGGTAATAATGGCAAGATTTTAGGGTCAAAGATTTTTGAGCCGAGATTTTTTTGGGGAGGAGTTTCGGACTTGATCGCATTAAATGGTGCGACTATGGCAAGAATTCTTGGTGGAGGTGAATATTATCTTGGAAATAGCTTTTTAGTACGATGCGCAAGATTGGGTAGCTTTCTGGGGGTGAGTGGGTTTATGTTGAAGGGGATTTTTGGAAAAGTGAGTGGAGATGAAGTGTCTGCTTCAAAATACATTTTTGAACATCCAGCTAGCTTTGAGATTCAGGCAGAGGGGGAATTGAAGCGATTTGATGAAGTTTCAAAGCTGGAGTTTAGAAAGGTAGAAAAGTCTTTACAGATTTTATAATGCTTGTGCTATAATCATATATAGTATGAGTCTATTGCATGGAGTGGGCGATTTCTTCGCGTTGGATATTGGTACTAATTCGATCAGGATGATCCAGCTTTCTGGTAATGCCGAGAAGGGGTGGACTTTGGATAAGTTTGCCTATGTGCCAGTTGATCAGAAAATTACAAAAGATGATTCAGAGACCGGAAAAAGGAAACTCGGTGAAATTATTTTGGGGGCTAGGGAACAGGCTGGCATTAAAACTAAGAATATTGCGATTGGTCTGCCAGCGAGAAAGACTTACACGGCGATCATTGAAGTGCCGAATGCTCCTCAACGAGAATTGACACAGACCGTAAAATATGAGGCGGATCAATATGTTCCGATGTCGGTTGACGAGGCGAAAATTGATTTTGCCGTGCTGGGGATTAGTCCTAATGACGCAAAAAAGGCGGAGATTTTATTATCTTCAACTGATAATGCATATGCTGAGTCGGTAATGGAAAGTGTAGAACAGTTGGGGCTTAATGTGATTGCACAGGAGCCAGAACCGATTGCGATGGTGAGAGCTTTGGCGCCAGTTGGAGTGCAGGATGCGAGGATGATTATTGATCTTGGTGAGACTTCGACCGACCTCGTGGTGATGTATCAAGGATCTCCGAGATTGGTGCGCTCGATTCCTGGTGGACTCCTAAGTTTTGTTAGAACTGTAGAAAACTCTCTGAAGGTGCGCGATGATCAGGCACGACAGTTTATTTTAAAGTTTGGTTTAGCACAAGATAAGCTTGAGGGCAAAGTTTTTGAGGCCTTGAAATCGACACTTGAGGGTTTTGCGATGGAGATGACAAAGTCGGTGCGTTTCTTCCAGAACCGCTATGTGGGGGCACAAGTCGGTGGAATTGTGCTCTCTGGTTTTTCGGGAATTATTCCGTTTATGGCTGAGTATATTGAAATGCAAACTGGCGTAGCGACTACGCAGGGTAACCCATGGCAATACGTTAAAGTGACTCCAGCACAACAACAAATGCTTTTGCCGGTGGCGTCGGAGTTTGCGGTGGCAATTGGACTTGCGGAAAGGAGTAATGAATAATGAAAAAATTTGATTTTAAGACGATGAATTTTTCCGATATTCCAGCATTTGTGAAGAGCCTTTTTGAGGGGGATAAAAATGATAATACGATGATGACGGGGCAGACTGGAAAGTATGAAGTCAACTTAGTCCCAGATGTGAAGCTACAGATGATTAAGATGCAGAAAATGCGTAACTTAGTGTTCTTCATTTGTATTGCGGTCTCGATTGCTTCGGTTTCGACAGTAGCGATACTTGGTGGTATTAAGGGCACACAAGATCTTATGATTTCTGGGCAGGAGGACCATATTAATAAGTTGAGCGATAAGGTGACGACATATAAGGAGCTGCCGGATTTTTTGACGATTCAGGATCAATTAAAGAAGTTGTCTGAGATTAATAAGAATCGTCCAGTTCTTTCCAGGGTCTTTCCAATTCTTAAAAATCTTTTCCCAACCGGCGCCGATACGATTACAATGTCTGAGCTTAACGTTAATCTTGAGACATCAACTTTGAATTTTGATGGACAGGCAAATGCTGGTGAGGATCCAAAGATTGATTATCGCGTGCTTGAGTCGTTCAAGAAATCTGTGAATATGATGAAGTACGATTTTGGTCGCTTTGTGACGGCGAGTGGAGATCTGATCCCAACACGTTGTATTAGAGAAACTGATGAGAACGGTAATCTTTTATCTGACAATGGTAATGTCTATGTGATTTGGAAGCGTGGAACGACTGATTGTGATCCGGGGCGAAATGATCATGCAACGACCCAGGCTGAGGAAAATAAAATTACAGACGATAAGAAGGTTGACTCTTCGGTGTCGAATACGAATTTAAACAATGGTCAAATTGGGCAGGTTGGCGATAAGCAAGGTGGAGAAGCTACCAAGAAGACAGTGACAAAGGTAGAGACTGTAGTGCCAGATGAAAAGATTTGGCGTACTCCACAGTTTGATATTTGGAGTAAGGGCACGGAAGTGAGAACTTCAGAAGATGGAGTGGCCGATGATCTGAAGTCTAGTTCTGAAACAAAAACTACAACCGAAAATGGTGTAGAGACTGATACTACAACGATTAAGAATGTGAAAAACTATGTTTATAAACCAAGCATGGATCTGAAGGGGAAGATTGCTGGGGTACCACATTTTGAAAGTGAATGTATTAAATATAGCGGCCAAGAAATTTCAACGAGTGAGGGTACCTCTATCAAGTGGAGTGCGGAAAATAATTGCAAGATGGTACCTGAAGGGACACAAATTACAGATTCTTCGAACGGACGTGATGCAAATAATAACTTAGTACTACGTTTTACTGCGGTACTTGCAGTTGATCCTGTGATTTTTGCATATAATACAAAACATGTGATGACGATTGGGCCTACTGGTCAGAATGTGACCGATTCATATCAGCAGATTAAGGGTATGTTTGCGGCGGCAGCGAAAGATTGTCGTGCGGATGACTCTGAATGTATCAATACGAGCACAAAACAGACAAACGACACAAATAAAGGAAATGAGGGTAAAAAATAATGGCAGCGAAGGCAGTTGGTAAGCGATTTAAGATTAGTAAATTGCAGCAACAGATGATGATGGCGGTGCTAGGAGCCTCATTGGTGCTTGGTGTAAGTATTGTGGTGTCGGTCCATTTGTTAAAGCATATGAGTTTTAACGCAAAGGTGATTAGCAAACGTGATGAATCAATTGTGAACTATAACCAAGCAATTAAAAATGTGGGGATCTGTAAGCCATCTAGTAAAGACGGAGGGTTTTCGGATAAGGATTTGGAAAAATGTAATCCACAGTCGATTGATGTTTCAACTATTCCTGGTACTTTACGTTATAACGTTATGGTGAATATGGCAAACAATACGGATCTCGAGTCGGTTGGCCGTAGTAGCCAGAAGCAGTGTTATGATGATAACCATAAGCGGGTTGATTTTACGGCTGCATACTCAAAATCTACTTCGGATGATGAGCGATCATATAACCTGAAGATGATGAAAATGTGTTCGGCATTACGTGTAATTCCAGATGCTTTGCCAGCACAGAAGAATGATGAAGCTTTACTTGCGTCTTTAAATCAGATTTTCTTGCTTTCCGGCTTTGAACCTGAACAATTATCACCAGGTACCAATTATAAGCAGAGTAAAATCAAAGGTGTTTCGACGATTCCAATTGCATTGACCGTGAAGAGAAACGAGGCGGAGACGATGTCGATTATTTCAAATATCGAGCGCTCAATTCGTGCCTTTAGTATTAACTCTGCACAAATTAAGTGGGGGAGCAATGCAAGTGATGGTAGTTCAAAACTCGAATTATTGGCGCAGGGTGTAGCATATTACAGCGCGGAGACTTCAGTCCAGGAAAAGACAGAGGTTGTCACTGCAAAAGAGGAAAAGAAGAAAACTGGTGGCTCGGGTGGTACGAGTAAGAACGGAGCATCAAAAACAAATACCACAAACAATACAAAAACCACAAATAACACAAATAACTCAACCAAGAAATAAGGAGAAGGAGGAATAAAATGAAACAATCAGACATCTTTACGATCATCATTATTGCTTCGATTGGGATGGTTGCTGCATTTTTTGCCTCCAACGCCTTGCTGGGTAATCCGGATGAGCTAAGTTTAAAACACAAGACGATTTCACCAATTACGACTGAAGTTGTGGCGCCTGATCCTGAAACTTTCAACCAAGACGCGATAAATCCTACAGTTGAGGTTTATGTAGGTCAGTGTGAAGACGTGGATCAGAATGGAATCTTGGACCGAGCAGAGCTTGTGGCTTGTGGCAAGGCAACGCCGGAACAGGCTGCCGAAGAAGAAAAAGCGAACGAAGAGAAGAAAAAGGCGGAGGACGAGGCAAAGAAGGCTGCTGAAGAGAAGGCAGGCGAGGAATCAAAAAACTCAAGTAGTGAATCAACTAATTCTACAGGTGCCTCGGATTCAAGTAATGCAAATGGCCAGTCGACTTCAAGCACACAAAACGAAGGAACTTCAAATAATACGAATAATTAGGTGGGACGATGACATTATTAACTCATGAGGCACAGGAAAAGGTTGTAGCCCTATTAATTTCGGAAGGGTTAGTTTCTCGTGAGAAAGTACAAGAGGTGGTTGAGGAGGTTGCAAAAACCAAACAGCCACTTCTTGCAACTTTGACGGCTAGGAAGATTACGGATGCAGAAACGATAACGCACGCTACTGCAGTGGTGATGAATGTGCCGTATGTGAGTTTGAAAAATGTATTGTTTGACCCTGAGATTTTGGCGCTTTTGCCACTTGATGTGATTTCGCGTACGATGGTGGTGCCTCTAGGGGAGAAGAATGGACAGCTTTATGTGGCGATGCTGGATGTGTCGAACGTGCAGCAGACAGACTATCTTTCACAGCTGACCCAGAAGCCGATTCGGATTATGATGGCTTCGGAAGAAGGGATTAAATCGGCGATTGCGCAATATCGTGGTGATTTTACGGCGGTAGAACGAGCAGTCAAGACAAGTGAGGAAAGTGAAGTTTCGCATAGTGCGGACGTGAAAATTATTACACAGGATTCACCAATTTCAAAAGCGTTGTCAACAATTCTAACTTTTGCAGCTAAATCAAAGGCTTCGGATATTCACATTGAACCACTGGAAAAAAGTCTGGTGGTGCGTTGCCGGGTGGATGGGGTGCTGAGGAAGGTTATGGAGCTGCCAAAAACGATTGAACCAGCTTTGGTGTCGCGCGTAAAGATTTTGTCGAACCTAAAAATTGATGAACATCGTATTCCACAGGATGGTCAATTTACGGTTTTGGTGGACAATAAGGAAATTGATTTACGTATTGCGATTTCGCCAGTGATTTGGGGTGAGCAGGTGGTGATTCGTATTTTGGATAAGAGCGGGACGACGCTTGATATTGAACAGATGGGAATGACTGGGCATGCGCTTAAGATGGTGGAGCGAGGTTTGTCGAAGCCGAACGGAATGATTCTAACTTCGGGACCAACTGGTTCTGGTAAGTCGACGACGCTTTATTCTTTGATCCGTCGAATTAAGTCGGATGGAATTAATATTGTGACTTTGGAAGACCCGGTTGAGTATAAAATGGATGGGGTGAACCAGATTCAGGTGAATGTGGATGCTGGACTAACTTTTGCGGCGGGGCTTAGAAGTATTTTGCGACAGGACCCGGATGTAGTGATGGTTGGGGAGATTCGTGATGCGGAGACTGCAAATTTGGCAGTGCAGGCGGCCTTGACTGGGCATTTGGTATTTTCGACACTACATACTAACTCAGCGGCTGGTATTTTGCCAAGGCTTCTTGATATGGGGATTGAGCCATATCTTTTAGCTTCAACATTGAATACGGTGATTGGTCAGAGATTGGTGCGACGAGTGGCGCCAAAACGCGAGGCGGTTCATTCAAATGAAATGGAGACCAAACAGATTAATGATTTGGTGGGGAGCATTTTGCCACAAAATCAACAACAGGTGGCGATGGTATCTGAGGATTTGGGATACACGGGGTTGCCGGTAGTCAATCCGAATGGATATACTCTGGTGCGCGGGATTGACGATCGGGAAACACCAGGTGGCTATAAGGGGAGGGCCGGTCTTTATGAGACGATTGAAGTTGATGATGATATTCAGAAAATGATTACAAAACGGGCGACTTCGAGCGAGATTATGAAATTGGCGCGAACAAAGGGGACTTTAACGATGCGTCAAGATGGAATGATGAAGGCTTTGACTGGGATTACAACCGTAAGTGAAGTGAATCGAGTAGCTTCGGACTTGACTTAATATATAAAACTGATAAAGGTTATGCTAAAATAGCAGGAGAGAGGAAACACATGCAGGGAAATACACAGCCACAAGCAAATATGACAACGATGCCGGGCGCACAGGGTGCTCCGATGGCGGCAGCGCCGATGATGCCTGGGCAGACTTCGGTGAAGACGACGGCAGCGCAGCAAGCGGCAGCGGCTTCAACGCCAACAGCTTTGCCTACCTCTGTGAAAATCGAAACCTTGCTTGAGGAATGTATTAGGCGAAATGCCTCTGACCTACATATTCAGGTTGGCTTACCTCCAATTTTAAGGATTGATGGTGCATTAACTCCAATTCCAAATACACCGGTTTTAAATAGTGATGCGGTTGATAAGTTGATTTTTTCAACGCTCGATTCAATGCAGCGTGAGGTATTATCCAAAGATAAAGAATTTGATTATTCTTTCTCCTTTGGTGAAATTGCGCGTTTTCGTGTGAATGCCTTCAATGAGAAGGGGAATTTAGCGGCAGCTTTTCGTTTAATTCCAACTAAAATGCCGACGATTGAGGAGCTGGGGATGCCTCAGGTGATTTCGAGTTTTGCAGATTATCCACGTGGCTTAGTGCTAGTGACTGGTCCGACTGGTTCTGGTAAGTCGACGACTTTGGCGGCAATCATTAATAAGATTAATACCGAAAAAGCGATGCATATTTTGACAATCGAGGATCCAATTGAGTTTACTCATAAGTCAAAAAGATCACTAGTGGCACAGCGTGAGGTGCATTATGATACCTTCTCATTCTCGAGGGCCTTGAAGTCGGCGCTGCGTGAAGACCCGGATGTGGTATTACTTGGTGAGATGCGCGACCTTGAAACGATTTCATCAGCAATTACGATTGCGGAAACTGGACACTTGGTGTTTGCTACTCTTCACACTAACTCTGCAGCACAGTCGATTGATCGTATGATTGATGTTTTCCCAGCCGAACAGCAGCCGCAGATCCGTTCACAGCTTGCAGGTATTTTGATGGCGGTTTGTTCGCAGCGTCTAATCCCAGCCATTGGTGGTGGGCGCGTGGTGGCCGCAGAAATCATGATTGCTAACTCAGCAGTACGCTCAATTATTCGTGAAGGTAAGACGCATCAACTTGATACAACGATCCAGACCGGTGCGAATGAGGGGATGCAGACGATGGACCGAACTTTGGCGAAACTGGTACAGCAAGGTACGGTAACTTATGATGATGCGCGAGATTATGCTGTGGATATGCGTGAATTTGAACGATTGGTGAAGGGGATTTAATGAAACGATTTTTATATAAGGCACGCGATAGTAAAACTGGCCAGATGTCGAAGGGGGTGATTCAGGCTGAGAACGAAAGGACGGCGGGAAAACTCCTGATTGAGCAGGGGATGACACCGGATCGAATCGAAGAAGATAGCTCAGATATGGGGCTATTTCAGCGTTTTCAAAATAAGATTACAATGAAAGATAAAATTGTCTTTACTAGACAATTTGCAACTTTAATTGGGGCGGGTTTGCCGCTTTCAAACTCATTACGTACTGTAATCGAGCAGACTGAAAGTAAGCCAATGCAAAAGGTGGTGGAATCGATTTTAGTCGACGTGGAAGCTGGTAAGACCTTGACGCAGGCTTGTGAGAAATATCCGGAAGTATTTGACAAGGTCTATATTGCATTACTTAGGGCTGGTGAAGCTTCTGGTAGCTTGGATTCGTCTTTGAAGCGTCTCGCAGCGCAGCAGGAAAAGGATCATGCGATGATTACCAAAATTCGTGGTGCTCTTATTTATCCAGCAATTATTTTGATTGTAATTTTACTTGTTTTAGTATTTATGATTCTCTTGATTGTGCCGCAGGTGCAGTCACTATATAAGGATTTAAAGAAGCCTCTACCTTGGATGACATCGGTGATGGTGGATTTTTCGAATTTCTTAATTGCATTTTGGTGGCTAGTGACGATTGTGCTTGGTGTGGCGCTCTACTTCATCTGGCAGTTTAGAAAAACAACTGTGGGGATTGAGTGGGCTGCAACCATTAAGCTGAATGTTCCGATTTTTAAGACGATGTTTTGGCGACTTTATAACTCTCGCTTTGCTAGGACGGCCGCGAACTTAATGTCTTCCGGCGTGTCGATTCAGGATACTCTGTCAATTTCGGGGGAGGCAATAAATAACGTAGTGCTGGAGAAAGAGATTGTTGAGGTCGCCGAAAAGGTGAAGCAGGGTAAACCATTATCATCTTCTTTGAAAGGGTTAGATTATATTTTGCCACTTTTGCCGCAGATGGCCTCAATTGGTGAGGAATCTGGTAAAATTGATGAGATGTTGGGGAAGGCAGCACAGGTATATGAAGACGAGCTTGAAGAGCAGATCCGCACGATTTCGACAATGATTGAGCCGGTTTTGATGCTGGTGATGGCGGTGATGGTTGGCTTTATTATTATGGCTGTACTGTTCCCAATTTACGCCATTGTGAATGACGTACAAGGCAGTAGTTTGTAAGGAAGAAAAATGAAAAAATTATGGACGGACGGTAGTGCTTCACCAAATCCAGGACCAGGTGGATTTGCGGTGATTTGTGATGGCAAGCCAGTGCGACTCGGAAGAGAAGATAATTCAACAAATATTAGGATGGAGGGGGCAGCGATGCGAGCAGGCTTGCTGTTTTTGAATGGAGAAGAGGGGGAAATTCATTTAGACTCTGAGTTTTGGATTAATGTTCTGACAAAATGGGCTCCAACCTGGGAAAGGAATGGTTGGAAGAAGAAAACTGGTCCAATTAAAAATCTCAATCTAGTAAAAGAATTGTTCGAACTGTACTCAAAATCGCAAGTAGAATTGATTTGGGTGAAAGGACATGCCGGGATTGAAATGAATGAATTGACAGATTTTTGGGCAAATAAGGCTAGGGAAAACGAAGGGGCCCCTGGGGTGGATGTGGAGCTAGTTTCAACTGAATAAAAAATGTATTCAGTTAATCTTTAACATAGATATTGAACACATATTTTATAAAAAAGAGGGACATAGGAGAAGGAGAATGCGAAAAATTATTTATAAAACTCAAATAAAAGATCGTGATGAATTTGAGAGGAAGCTTTCGTCCCTCGATTTTGATTTTGGTCCAATGTATTGGCAGAATACCCGGGTTTTTGTACCTAAAAATTACAAGAATCATCAAAATTATCCAAGAATGAATCTGGTGATAGAGATGCGAGCTGTTAACCGCCCTGCAAAATACGAGCTAGTTTGCAAACGTCACATTGAGGATTCTGGTGTGACAATTGTGCATAGCACACAGGTTAGGGACTATGCTGAGGCGGCTAATATTTTGCTGCAATTAGGCTTTGAGCTTCAAGCAGAAGTGCCTAGGCGTCGTGCAGATGTTAGAATAAATGAGAGGACTGTGGTTTATCTTGACCGAATTGATACGTTGAATGAGGATTTTGTTAAGGTTGAGGTTGAGCTTGATGATGGAGAAAGTGTGCAACTCGCACAACAAGAATTGGAGAGTTTATTAAACAATTTTGGACTCAGGGAGATGAATCGAGTAAAAGAAACCTATGCTGAATTAGCGTAGAAGTGGCCGAGTCGGATTATTTTGTGCTACACTAGATAGAAAAAGAGAGGAACTATGGAAACCGACGGAGGAACGGCAATTACAAATTCAGAAATTAAGAAGATCAGTGACTTTGATGTCTTTTTGTGGGCGAACGAAATTGATGAGGTGAAAAATAACGTTTCTTGTGAACTTTTCTTGTTTAATAAGAATTACACACCATTTAAAATTCGCTATTCAGAAAAGTTAACTAATTCCGTGAAGCAGATGTTCATGGGGGAGGCTGCTGCCTTTGTAATTAAAGAGGCGGATAAGGGGCTTGAGTGTCGTGAATATGAAAAATCTGATGGCGAAAATAAAGTGATTTATCGTACCGATTTAAATAAGGTGATTAGGGCGGAAAGCTTAATTCGTTTAGTTGAAAAAGAATATAAGGATATTGATTACTTCACAGATAATGAGCACCAGTTTAAGAAAGTAAAAGGGATTTTAGCAAAATTTACTTATCCTGGTGAAGAGGGGATGAAGACATTTTATATTGCTAAGGCTATTTCGGCATCTTCAGCCTTGAGCGCGAAATCGTCTTGGGAGTTGAATGGTGAGAGTTTTGAACCATTTAGCGCTGAGGTGGCTTTGAAAATGCCTGATGATAACCAGGTTGCGATTATCGACGAAAATGTGGTTATTTTTAATCAGAGTAAATTTGAGGCTTTGTTCCAGTATGACTATAAGGCACAAATGTTGGCCGAGGCAAAGGCACGTGAGATTGAGGAAAAATATCAATTGTCATTTGCTGAAGGATTGACCTTGAATGCATTGTTGCAGGATAAAAAGCCACTCGTGAAGAAATTGCAGGATATGGATATTCAGGAACAGATGTCACAAGAGCAATTAGTCGATTATGCGGATGAGATGAAGTTGGATTTAATGACTGATGATGACGGTAAGATTATTGTGATGGATGATAAGGATTTGACGATGTTCGTGAATCTTTTAAATGAAGATTATTATGTTTCACCAGTAAATGGTAAACGCTATGAGATTAAATCAAAGAAATTGCTTAATGAGCCAGAGGGTGAACCACCAAGGGGCTAGGATGCCGAATACTTATATTAGATGTACTCACTGTGGGAAGATCGAATTAGTCAAGTCGAGGTGTGACGAGACTCAGGATGCGATTGTTTTGCCAGGAGTCTGTGCGGAATGTTTTTGTCGTATTTTGAATACTGGCCGAAGAGTGCTTCTGAGGAAGGATTGGACACAGGTAAGCTTAAAAGATCAACTTGATGATTGAGTAATTTATTTATACAGAAATTTTTTACTTTTAATGTATAAATAATTGACTCAAAGGAGAGAGATGAAAAAAGCTATTAAAATTGCGCTAGCAGCAGGTGTGCTGTGTGGCGTAGTGTTCGGCTCGATTAAATTACTCGAGCTAACGAAGAAAAAAGAAGTTACAAAGAAATATTCGGTGATCAGCACGAGTTTTCCGGGCTATGATTTTGCAAGGGCAGTAGCTGGGAATAATACAGATATAAATGTAAAGATGCTACTTAAGCCTGGAGCAGAGTCACATACTTTTGAGCCGACTCCTCAAGATATTTTGGCGATCAAAAACAGTAACTTGTTTGTTTATGTCGGGGGCGACTCTGATGAATGGGTTAAGAAAATTATTTCCGAAATTGATCCAAAAAAGACAAAGGTTATGAAATTAGTTGATCTAGTTAAGACCAAGAATGAAGAGCTGGTTGAGGGAATGGAAGATGATGATCATGACGAACATGACCATGAAGACGAACATAAGGGACATGATCACGATCATGACAATAACCATCACCAAAACCATGACAATAACCATGACCATCACCACGACCACGATCACGAGCATGGTGAGCACAAACATGAACATAAAGACGACGATGAGGCGGAAGTAGATGAGCATGTTTGGACAAGCTTGAAGAATGCCAAGGTGATTACCGAGAAGATCATGAAGGAAATGATAACTTTTGATCGTGAGGATGAAGCTAAGTTGGCTGAGAACGGAAAAAGCTATATGGCAAAGATCGAGGAAACTGATAAGAAAATTGCTGATATGGTGAAAGTAGCTAAGCGTAAAGAAATCATCGTGGCCGATCGTTTTCCACTAAGATACTTTGTCGATGATTACGGTATAAAATATTATGCTGCCTTTCCTGGATGTTCAGATCAGACTGAGGCAAATACAAAGACCGTAAGCTTTATCGTGAAAAAAGTGAAGGAAGATAAGATTCCAGCCGTATTTAAGATTGAACTATCGAATGGGTTGATAGCTGAAACAGTAGCAAAAGAAACTGGGGCTAAGATTTTGGAATTTCAGTCTGCACATAATATTTCAGAACGCGATTTTGGTTTTGGAGTAACTTATGTTGATTTGATGGAACGAAACTTTGAAGTTCTGAAGCAGGCTTTAAACGACTAGGGCAATAAAATGGATACAGAGAAGGTGCCGTTGATTAGTGTCGAAAAACTTCAGGTGGAGTTTGAAGGACATAAAGTTTTTTCGAACTTAAGCTTCGAGATTTTTGCAGCGGACTTTATCTGTATCGTGGGGCCAAATGGGGCAGGGAAGTCGACATTGATCAAGACTTTACTCGGACAGATTAAGCCAAGTAAGGGTGAAATTATTTTCAATGGATTGAAACAGAAATTTATCGGATATATGCCGCAGGAAAATAAGATTGATAAAAACTTCCCAGCTTCGGTGGAGGAGATTGTGCGATCGGGAACTCTAAACCAGATCGGTTTTCGGCCATTTTATAAGAAGACCGAGAAAGATATGGCTGAAGAATGCATGAAGCAGTTGGGGATTTTAAACTTAGCAAAGAGACATTTTGCGGACTTATCAGGAGGCCAGAGGCAAAAAGTTTTATTAGCACGCGGCCTTGCTGCAACGAGGAAAATGTTGATCCTGGACGAACCTTCGAATAATTTAGATTTTAAATCAAAGAACGATCTTTATAAGAAACTTATAAAATTAAATGAGGCTGGGGTGGCGATTTTGATGGTGACTCATGACTTGGATCATAAGAATCTAATTGGAAAGAAAATTTTGGCATTGAATGGTGAACAGTATTTCTTTGGCGATACCGAGTCGTATGTGGAGAAAATTCACCATGTTTGATATTTTTGAAATGCTTGGACAAGCTTTTATTCTGAGAAGTTTTATTGCAGGATTTTTTATTGTAATAGCGGCAGCATTGATTGGAACTTCTCTAGTTTTACGTCGTAATGCGATGATTGGAGATGGACTTTCGCACGTGGGATTTGGGGCATTTGCGTTAGCTACGGTTTTTAATTTTGCGCCACTAGAATTTGCTCTTCCGATCGTGATTTTGATGTCCTTTTTGATTTTACGTTTGAACGAGCAGAATAGAGTGCAGCCTGATGCAGCGATAGCGATGGTTTCGGCGGGTGCTTTAGCGTTGGGGACTTTTGTGATTTCGATCACAAAGGGAGTGAATACAGATATTAACAACTACCTATTTGGTAGCATTCTTTCAATATCTGAAAGTGATTTGATACTGGCTGTAGTTTTCTCGTTAGTGGTTATATTATTGTTTTTGTTTTGTTATAACAAAATTTTTGCGTTGACTTTTGATGAAGATTTTGCGAGAGCAGTGGGGATTAAAACGGATTTTTATAATATAGTTTTTGCGGTATTATGTTCGATTGTAGTGGTGCTCGGCATGAGGCTGATGGGAGCGTTATTGATTTCTAGTTTAATTATTTTCCCAACAATGTCGGCAATGCAGGTGGCAAAAACATTTAAAAAAGTGGTGATTCTTTCAACGGTGATTTCCTTGATCTGCTTTGTAATTGGAATGATAGTTTCTTATAATTTTGCTACACCGACTGGTTCAACCATTGTCCTAGTAAATGTTTTGGTCTTCTTGTTTTGTCGTTTTCTACGGGTGTAGAAACGAGGACTTTGTTTGATAAAAAGAAAAATTTGGGATAGAATATTTATAATTCTTTAGTCTATATCTTTGTCTAAAAATATTTGCGCAATGCGGTTTTTTAGTTGAGACTACCTTAAAATGAATCGTTAAACGGAAAGGACTGAATGTTTAGATTGCTAAAGTATATGAAGCCATACGTATGGCAGTGTTTTGCTATTGTGCTCGCGGTAGGCTTGCAAGTATATGGAGCATTGATGCTTCCAACGATGATGGCCGAAATTGTGAATAGTGGGATTATGAAAAACGATACCAGCTTCATCATTAGGACTGGAGGTCTAATGTTTGCCGTAACTGTAGCATCGGCGCTGGGGACTCTGGTGTCTTCGTATTTTTCAGCAAAGGTAAGTGCGGCGATTAGTCGTGATATGAAACATGATGTGTTTTCCAAGGTTCTTTCTTTTTCAATAGCTGAAACGGAACATTTTTCAACGGCTTCGCTAGTTACGCGGACAACTAACGATATTTCTCAGGTACAGCAAACGATGGTGATGTGTTTATCGATGTTAGTAAGGGCACCATTAATGGCGGTGGGGGCAGTCATGCAAGCTTTTGTGGTGGCGCCTGATATGACTTGGATTATCGCCTTAGCNGTTTCGATTTTACTTGTTTTTTCAATCGTGATTATTTCAATTGCGATTCCGAAATTTGAGATTTTCCAAAAATTAATGGATAAAATTAACCTTTTAACAAGGGAAAACTTGACTGGTATTAGGGTAATTCGTGCCTTGAATAAAGAGGACTTTGAGGAAAAAAAGTTTGTGAAGGCAAATAATGAATTAACTAAGACCGATCTTTCAATTGTGAAGGTGATGCAGTTGCAGACACCGGTAATGCTTCTGATCTTTAACGGTACTTCGCTTCTTGCGATTTGGGTGGGTATAGCACGTCTTGGTATGGATATCAGTTATCTTGGTAAGATGATGGCGTTTATGCAGTATGCAACGCAGGTAATTATGTCATTTTTATTCTTGACGATGCTCTTTGTGATGATTCCGCGTGCAAATGTTTCTGCAAAGCGTATTAATGAAGTCTTGACAACTGAGTCGGAAATCCAATTTCCAGAAGAGATGACGGAAGAACCAACCGTTGAGGCTAGCGTGGAATTTCGTCATGTCGATTTTAGGTATGGAAAATCAGAGGGAAAGGTACTAGAAGATATTTCGTTTAAGGCAGAGGCGGGAAAAACCACAGCATTTATTGGATCAACTGGTTCAGGTAAGTCTACGTTAATTAATCTGGTGCCAAGATTTTTCGACGCGACCGCGGGTGAGATTTTGATTTCAGGTGTGGATATTAAAAAGTATCCAGAAGCGATGTTAATGAAGAGGATTGGCTATGTGCCGCAGAAGGGTTATTTATTTGCCGGAACGGTACGCTCGAATATTTTGTTTGGTGTGAATGAGGGGTCGATTGAGTCAATGAAGAAGGCGGCAAAGGTTGCGCAGGCAGCTGAATTTATTAATAAAATGCCTGAAAAATATGAGTCAAAAATTGCGGAAGGGGGAACTAATGTGTCGGGAGGCCAGAGGCAGCGGCTCTCTATTGCTAGGGCACTTGCAAAAGAGCCAGAGATTTTGATTTTTGATGACGCTTTTTCGGCACTTGATATGAAGACCGATAGTAAGTTGAGGGAGGCATTGAAAACTGTGACACGAAATACGGTTACGTTAATTGTGGCGCAGAGAATTAGTACAATTAGAGACGCAGAACAGATTATTGTGCTTGATAAGGGGAAAATTGTGGGGAAGGGTTCGCATTATGAACTTCTAGATAAGTGTAAAGTTTATCTTGAAATTGCGAAATCGCAGTTATCTGATGATGAAATTGCACGAGAACTGAAGATTAGTAAAGAGAAAGCGGGGAGAAAATAATGGATAGTAGTAAAAAAGGAGTAGGGAATGTGACAACTGGTCCAAGAAACTTCAAGATAGTGTTAAAACGTTTTTGGCTATCACTTAGGGAATGGCGAGTGCAAATTATTGTGGCTGCGATTCTTTCGTTAGTATCGACTGTGATGTCGTTATTTGGGCCAATGATTCTTGGAATGATGACGACTTCAGCAACGGAGTCTTTGAAAAACAGTGGTGAAATTGCTTGGGGAGAAATTAATTTCTTGGCGATGATTTTAGCGGGGCTATTCTTATTATCTGCTGTGGTTGGATATATTCAGGGTGTGATAACTTCGATGCTCTCTGTGAAATATGAGAAGAAGTTACGTGAAGAAATTTTGGCAAAAATCAAGAGATTACCAATGGAATATTTTGACCGAACGCCAAACGGCGATGTGATGTCAAGAATGATTAACGACGTGGATACGATTGCGAGCTCGCTGGCTGAGACTATGACTCAGATTATTACTAGTGTTATATCGTTGGTTGGTTATTTATTGATCATGCTTTATCTTTCGGTGACGCTATCCTTAATTGCGATTATTGCAGTACCAATCTCGACAGTATTTATTGCAAAGGTTTTAAGCAAGGCAAGAAAACACTTTGCGGCAGAACGAGAAGTTCTCGGCAAACTTAATTCGGAGATTGAAGAGAATTATAGTGGTCAGTTGATCATTAAAGCGAACAATCATGGCTTGCAATCGCTTCGAGATTTTCAAGATGTGAATGAGAAATTATATGAAGAGACTTGGCGTGCGCAGTATCTGAGCTCACTAACTTTTCCGTTAACGCACATTTTCTTGAATTTAGCCTATGCTGGGGTTTGTATGCTGGGTGGATACTATGTAATTTCTGGGGTAATCACGATTGGTGGAATTCAGGCGTTTATTCAATATCTCAACCGTTTTAATAGGCCAATTACCGAGGTAGCCCAGCTTTCAAGTACAATTCAACAGATTATGGCAGCAGCGGAAAGGATTTTTGACTTTCTTGAGGAACCAGAAGAAACGGCGGAAGATTTCAAGAGTTTATATCCTACAATTGCAGGGGATAGGTTTAGGGGTGCGGTAGAATTTAATAACGTAAGTTTTAAATATAATACGAAACCTGTTATTAAACATTTTTCTGTAAAGATTGAACCTGGTATGCAAGTGGCAATTGTGGGTCCGACGGGTGCAGGAAAAACAACGATCGTGAATCTCCTGATGCGTTTCTTTGATCCAAATGAGGGAGAAATTTTGATTGATGGGGTAGATACAAAGAAGATGAAGCGTAGTGAGGTACGCAGCTTGTTTGGTATGGTACTCCAGGACACCTGGCTGTTTTCGGGTACAATTATGGAGAACCTGAAGTATGGGGCAAGGAAAATTACGGATGAGGATGTCTTTAAGGCAGCAAAGTTGGTGGGAGTTGATCATTTTATTAAGTCGCTACCGGATGGTTACCAAACGATGATTTCGGAGGATTCTGATAATATCTCAGCTGGCGAAAAACAACTATTGACGATTACGCGCGCAGTGATCAGTAATCCCTCCATGATGATCTTGGATGAGGCGACCTCTAATGTTGATACGAGAACTGAACAGTTGATTCAAGATGCTTTTTCGAAATTAACTAAGGGGCGCACTTCGTTTGTGATCGCACATCGTTTGTCGACGATTCGTGAAGCGGATATGATTCTAGTGATGCGAGATGGTAATATCATTGAGCGGGGGAATCATAATGAACTCCTAAAGCAAAATGGCTTTTATGCAGAATTATATAACTCACAATTTAGTGAAGATATGTAGATAAACTGATTACTGTGGTACTATAGAACTAGTAAAAACTAGGAGGACTGTTGTGGCGAAATTGTATTTCAGATACGGGGCGATGGGCTGCGGAAAAACGATGCAACTTTTGCAGGTGGCTTTTAACTATGAGGAGCGTGGACATCGAGTCTGCGTAATGAAACCAAAGACGGACACAAAGAATGGCGAGAAGCTTTTGACCAGGATCGGGCCAGAACGAGTGACGGATTTCTGTTTTGAGAAGACGGATGATTTATTTGAGATTGTCGAGAAGTTACAGAAAAAGAAGAAGAAAAAAATTTCTTGCGTATTAGTTGATGAGGCACAGTTTTTGACGCGTGAGCAGGTCGATCAGCTGATGAAAGTGACGACAGATTTAGATATTCCAGTAATGGCTTATGGTCTGAGGCTAAATTTCCGTTTGACGGATGGCGGCTTTGAAGGTGCGACTAGGCTTTTGCAGATGGCGCATGACATTGATGAAATTAAAACGATTTGTGAATGTGGAAGAAAAGCTACACTCAATGCAAGATTCTTAAATGGAAAGTTCTTGGCGGATGGCCCGGATGTCTTAATTGACGATGGAACTTCTGAAGTGGAATATCGGGCAATTTGTCCAAAATGTTATGCGGAATACGCAGCGGGGAAGAAATGTTAATCGTAATTGAGGGGCAGGATGCGACTGGGAAAGACACCCAGGCAAGGCTTTTGGCGGATTTTTTGCGAGAGCGGGGTGAGGCAGTGACAGCTTATTCCGAATCGGGGACTGGATCTTCTGATCCTTTTGTGTCGGAGATTGCTAAATTAACTTATCGTACAAAGCAGGACATTAATCACCGAACAAGAGTTTTACTTTTTTTAGTGAATCGTTATGAGCAATGGCGAAAAATTGCGGAGCCAGCTCTATCGCGCGGTGAAACGGTGATTTTGACACGTAACTGGTTATCTACATTGATTTATGAAGGCTATGCGGGTGGCGTGTCGAGGACTTTGATTGCGCGTTTACATAAGGAAATAATGCCTGAATATTATTTTAAGCCAGATAAAATGGTGATTCTGACGCTTTCAGATGAGGAAAGGCAAAAGAGATTGGCGGCACAGGCCAAGGAGCAGGGGCGTGTGGGGGAGGTATTGAAAACTGAGCCTTCTGAGTTCCAGAAGAAGGTTAATGGTGCTTACCTAAAGATTGCTAAAGAAATGGGGATTGATACTTTAGATACGAGCGGGACGACTTCTGAGGTGCATGAGAGGCTGTTGAAACAACTAAAATTAATATAGGATGATGGCGAAAGCGAAAATGAGCAGCTTTCACGCGAGTTGGAAAGATTTTTTGGAGCAAGAATTTCGACAAGATTATTTTTTGGAGCTTTCTAAGTTTTTGCATCTTGAATATGAAAATAAGAAGATTTTTCCGAGAAAAGATCAGGTTTTTCGGGCTTTTTTAACTGATTTTAATAAAATTAAGGTGGTAATTTTAGGGCAGGACCCTTACCATACACCTGGAGTAGCGGATGGTTTGGCTTTCTCAGTGAAGAATGGTCGGGAATATCTGCCGCCGAGTCTGGTGAATATTTACAAAGAAATTGATTTGGATGTCGGGAAACGAAATAGTCGGAATGGAGATTTGACGTCTTGGGCTGAACAAGGGGTATTATTATTGAATAACGTATTGACTGTGGAAGCGCATCTGGCGCGTTCTCATCGCGGCAAAGGCTGGGAGACTTTTACGAGACACTGTGTGGAGCATTTAAGTAAGAACCGAGAACATTTGGTGTTTATTCTGTGGGGAAGGGACGCAAGAGAAAAGAAGCGCCTGATTGATGGAGAGAAACATCTGATTTTAGAATCAGCACATCCTTCGCCACTTTCTGCCTATCAGGGATTTTTCGGTTCAAAACCGTTTTCGAAGACGAATGATTATCTGAGTGAGCACGGTTTGACGCCAATTGAGTGGTAGGCTGCTTTTAATACAGGTAAGGGGGCGGGAGATGTTTGGTTTGATGACTAACGCGACTGGTAGATGTTTGGTTTGGTGACTAACGTGACTATTTGATATTTTTTGCTGTTATATTTTTAAAAAAAGAACCCGTAGGTACGGGTCTTTTTTGTGAGGTTATATCGAGATGCGTCAATAATTAGATTGCGTTGCAGATTGAACCACCACCCTCTTTTTTGTAGAGGATAGCAACTTTACGTGAACCAGAGGCATGAACTGCGTCTTCACCTTCACAGGTGGCGTTGGTGACGATGCTGATGGTGTGGCCCTTGGAACCAGTTTGTTCATATGGGTTACCAGCGGTAACATCGTCGATGCCATTTGGGCGACCTTCAGATTGTTCAACCCAGGTTGATTTCGAGCGCTGACCGTTATTGCAGATTTTGGTGGAAGCATCGTAGGAAGTTGCTTCGCGGCAGGAGGAAATGGAGAGTGAGTATGGATCACCATCTGGATCTACGAATTTATCTTTTGCTTCGGCGCTAATCAAGAGGTAAGAATCGTAGAAGTAAGCCCAAGATTGGTGATTGAGCGTACGAGTGATGTTTTGGTCGACTTCGGCGTGGCCAGAAACATAGTTACCATACTTGTCGGATGGAATTGCACCGCTGTTGTTACTTTGATAATTGGTGATGGCAGTACTGAGACGTGAGATGTCAGAGACGCGCTGGGTGTCACGGCGGTTACGAGCTAGAGCTGGGAGGGCAATGAAGACCATAAGGAAGATAAGGCCAGCAATACCAAGGACCAACACTACCTCGATGATGGTGAAACCCTTTTTATTTTTAATATCTTGATTTCTCATTTTATCCTTTCTTTGTGGAATTTAGGAGTGTTTCTTTACCCAAATCATACTCAAAAACGATAGAAAAATCAAGGGGCTTATGCTAATATACGGATAGTGTTGTGGTTACTGTTTGTTGTATTTTTTAGTTTTGGTGCGATATTCGGATCGTTTGCCTGTTGTCAGGCGGAACGAATGTTTTTGAAGTCTGAGGGGAAGGAGCTTGGAAGGAGATCGCAATGTCTTTGCTGTGGGCATAAGCTAGAATGGTTTGAGCTAGTTCCTATTTTGTCATGGATTTTCTTACGCGGGGCGTGCCGAAAATGTAAGAACAAAATTGGTAAAATGGAGCTTTTTTCAGAGATTGTGATGGGGGTGATTTTTAGCTTAATTTTATGGTTTGTCTTAAAGCAGGCTGGGCTGTTTGGGTTGATCGGTGGTGTAAAAACAGTGGAAGGGATTAGTGCGGGCGGAGCGGCTGATATTCTTGGAGTTCGAGATGAACTGGCTCTGAAACTATTATGCAATCCAGTAGTGATTTTGAGACTTGTAATTTTACTTTCCAGCGCGGTGTTGTTTTGGATTTTGTTTGTTCATGATTTTAAGTGGCAGAGTTTACCGAGCTGGATTTTATATGTATTGATATTTTTAGGTATAGCGTATTTTGTATTGAACGAAATGACGAGTCTTGGCTTTATGCAGGAGGGGGGAGTTTCGGGTGTCACGAAAATGGTTGGAAAGTTGGCGTTTTCTCAGCAAATAACCTTCTTAAAAAGAGATTTAGCGCGACTTTTTGGAGGATTATTGATTTTACCGGGATTGTATTTTGTCCTATATAGATTTTCAAAGGAAAAATTAGTGGGTGGAGGAGACTATCTCCTAACTATTTCAATGGTGCTATTTATTGGTAGATTTGAGTTAGCGCTGACCCTGCTTTGCGTGGCAAATTTATTAGCGTTATTCTTGAACGTGAGGAAGATTTTAAGGAAGAAAGAAACGAAGATTGCATTTGGGCCGTATTTGATACTGGGGTTTTGGATAGTGTTGTTTTTGTCACAGGAAATTTTGCGATATCTGTATATTGTATCGGTATGAGAATTGTGAGTTATTCTTTAGTCTCAGTATGAAACTTTTCGTGGACTTCTTTGAGATGTGGATCGGTGATATGGGTGTAAATTTGCGTAGTGGCAATATTAGCGTGACCGAGTAGGCTCTGAACAGAACGGATGTCAGCGCCGTTCATGAGGAGATCGGTGGCAAAACTATGGCGTAAAGTATGGGGAGTGACGTGCTTAGTGATACCGGCTTGCCTAGTGTATTTTCCGATAATGCGTTCAATTGATCTTGGACTAAGTCTACGAAAGTCACCAGAGGTATCTGGAATATTTTGATTAGATGAATTGTTGAGAAAGAGGGCGGGAAGAGTGTCGGTTCTGGCGTTTAAATACTCTTCAATGTGTTCGGCAGTAGTTTGATCGATGAAAATTGGGCGATCTTTTTTACCTTTACCACGGACCATAAATTCGCGGCGTGCGAGATTGATGGAGTCACGGTTGAGATTACAGAGTTCAGAAACGCGAAGTCCGCCAGAGAAGAGTAGTTCGATGATGGCGCGGTCGCGGAGGCCGGTTTCAGTATCGGTGGGGATTTCAGAAAGTAGGCGAGAAACTTCGTCAAAATGGAGAAAAGTCACTTGTTTTTTGGCAGCGCGTGGGAGATCTACCAGGCTGGGGTCGAGGGATTTAATACCGCGCTTAGCGAGGTATTTTAGAAAACCGCGCAGTGCAATAAGGTGGTAACTTTGGGTTAAGGCGGAAAGTCGTTCGTGATTTTGGTTGTCGTCAAAGCGATTGAGACGGAGGCGGAATTTGCGAAGGATTTCAGGGGTTAGATCAGCTGGTTTGATAGTAGCACCTTCGGGAAAATCCTGTGTAATAAGATCTAAAAAGCGAGCCAGATAGAGGCCATAGTTCTCGGTGGTCTTGGTGGAACGGCCTTTTTCAATTTCGAGAGATTCAAGAAAATCACTAATTAAATCGGAGATATCCATAAGAGGTATTATAACAGATTATGTTATAATACGGTTATGGATAATATGGAGAACCCGAATTCGCAGTCAGAAATGACACCGCCAGCTGGAATACAACCAACTGGTTTTCAGTCTAGTGATCTTCAGCCGACCAACCTTCAAACTGGTAGTCTTCAGCCAACTGACCTTCAGTCTAATGGATTACAGATGAAAGCACCGGAAAAGACCATAGTGCAGGACGCTGATTCTGATGATTCAGTTTTTCATGTTTTTGGAAATGCTAAGACGGTGGAGTTTGATCAGAAATTGGCAAGTCAACAAATAAATATGAATCCGACAGAGAAAATGGTGGTGGAGCCTTTGACTGGAAGTAGTGTCGTATATGATGCGAGTAATGAACAGGGGGTACCAGAGAACGGTTTTCCGGCTGGATATGGACCAAACGCGGGGATAAAGAGAATCGAGAAGCCGGTAAAGCCAAAGCTTAAAGAGAGAATCAAGCGTTCATTCGGCCAAATGACGAAGAAGCAAAGGAGACTTTTGGTGATTATACCTTCGATATCCTTGATTTTAATTATTACTTTATCGCTCGTGGCTATGGTAACTGGGGTTTTTGCGACTGATTATTCGAAGACCTATAGTGTGGCTAAGTCGATAAAAAATGAGTTGCAGAAAATTCGTAGTAATACAAATTGCGAAAAAGTAATTGAATACAATGACAATACTTTTACGTCAATGGAAATTTATCAAGGATATGTTGAAGAATGTAAAAAAGCTGGACGAGGGATTAGCGAGCAGCTAATTGAGGAAATGGGGGATACTGCCGGTGTCTTGAAGGATGTTGAGGTGAACCGTCGTTTTGAAGCCTTCAAGGTGGCATTGAATGAGAGCAAAAATGGTAATGCGGAGATAGAAAAGACTCTAAATTTATACTCGATCTGGCATAGCTGGATTTTAACAGAGGCTTCTGGTGACAAAAGTCATAATGGCTTTGAGTGGAGTGAGGCAGACATTAAAGATGCTGCAAAAATTTTGATTGAGTCTGGAAATGAGAAACTGGCGGCGTACGGAAATCGGTGGGTGGAATTAAAAACTGAGGCGGCAAAGGCAGCGTACAAGTTTTATCACACTTCGGAGTCAACGGAAGTGGTGGATTATGCGGAGGCGAAGAACGATATGGATGCCAAGAAGGCGGCTTTCTCGGATTTTCAAAAAGAAAAACGTCCGGACGTCGTGACAGAATTTCCATTGCAGCAGGTGAATCTTGCAAATATTTCGGTGAAGTTTGAGGAAATGTATAGCTTTATTCGGGAGACTTATCAAAAGAATTATAATAAGCGAGTTGGTGGCTGTAAGGAACTGATCAACGCAATTATCTGTGATTAAAGTATTTGACAGGGTGTGATATAATCGGGAAAAGATAAGAGCATAGCTCAGGGAGTATGTATGTCACAAGATAAACCTGCTAATAAAAATAAGGAGGTCGATCTTGCCGACTTCGTACAGAGGACGCTGGTGATTTTTAAGCCAGATTCAATTCAGCGAGGGATTGTTGGGGAAATTCTCCAAAGATTTGAGCGTGTTGGTTTGAAGATCGTGGGTATGAAGATGGTTAGTCCAGATCAAGCACTCTTCAAGAGGCATTATGAGGATATTGGTCAGCTAATTTCACGCCGTGGCGAGGAGACGTTTATGTATAATTTGAATTACATGATGTCGGGCCCGATTATTGCGATGTGTCTTGAGGGGGTTGAGGCGGTGGCATTGGTACGTAAGATCGTTGGACCAACCGAGCCAAAGTCTGCAGAGATGGGAACAATTCGAGGTGATTTTTCACACATGAGCTTTGGTTATTCAAATGCGAAAAAAATTGGTGTACCAAACTTAGTACATGCCTCTGGAAATCCTGAAGAGGCAGAAAAAGAGGTGAAGCTTTGGTTCACGGAAGCTGAACTCTATGATTACGAGGATTTGAACGAGAAATATACTCGCTAGAACTCAAGAATTTGGTGTGATATAATAGATTTGTGTTGGCCTGGTAGCTCAATGGATAGAGCAGCTCCGTCCTAAGGAGAAGGTTGCGAGTTCGACCCCCGCCCGGGTCACCATAAATTGAAATTATATGACAAAACTAATATTTGATGGGCAGCGTGAGGGGGAAGACGTAAAGTTTATTTTTCGTCGACATTTTACTACTGCAAAAGCCGGAGTTATTTTCCTAGTCGTAATGACATTTTTGGGATTAATTCCGCTTTTTTTGTGGAAAGGTGACGTGAGGATGTTTTGGACTTTTTTGGGTTTTGTCTTTGTGGGGCTGATTGGCTTCTTTTATTCCTATATGATGTGGTATTTCTCGGTTTATATCGTGACGAATCAGCGAATTAGACAGATTTCACAAAAAGGTTTATTTAAGAAAACTGTGGTGGATTTGGGACTAGACAAGATTCAGAGTATTTCATATGGGATTACTTCGGTGATTGGTGGGGTGATGGGGTATGGAACAATTTTGATTCAAACGGGAGTGGGCGATTTGGTGATTTCGGCAGTGGGGAAGCCGGCAGAAATCTATGAAAAACTACAAAATATCGTCTCGGATAATACAAAGTAAGTGGAGAGAAAAATGAAGAAACATGAAAATAAAGAGGGTGGGGAGGCAAAGAAAGATTCAATCTTAAAACGCTTGAGAGAGCGTAAAGAGCAAAAAGAGATTGAAGAATTTAGGAATAAAACTGAACTTGAAAAGATCGAGGAGAGACGTGAAGAGGTGCTCTCTAAGGGGCGCAAGTTTAAATACCCATTGCAGTATGCAAAGTATCGTATCGTGACATTAACGATCGTGATTTCACTGGTTGCAGTGATGCTAATCAGTGGTTTCTTGTACGTGGCCTTATATAAGTGGCAGAGCACGGATGCCGTACTATATCGTTTAACGCAGCTAGTGCCACTACCGGTAGCTTCGATTGAGAATGAACAAGTTAGGTACTCAGATTATCTAATGATCTATAAGAGTACAATTACGCCGATTGAGCAACAGCAGGGAAAGTTGGGGAATGAAAAAGATACTTCATCGATGGAGTCGCATTATAAACGAATGGTCTTAACAGAAGCAGAGAATTATGCCTATGCCTTGAGACTTGCGAATGAATATCATTTAACAGTAAATAAAGAAGAGATTAATAAGGCGCTTGATAATCACCGTAAGATCGGTGGAGTGGAGCGTAGTGAGGAAAGTTTTAAGAAAATCCTGGAAGATAATTTTGGTCTTTCGATGAAAGAGTATCGTCGAATGTTATATCTTTCTCTAATTAAAGAGAAGGTCTCACAGCAGATTGATAATGAAGCAATAAGAATATCTGAGACCGTACAAGCTGGGGTGAAGGCAGGGAAGACTTTGAAGGCTATTGCGGATGAGCTCGGTGATAAAGTGCTTTATGAAGAGACTGGTGGATTAGTGGATAAAATGAACGTAGATGGTGGTCGGGCTGGAGTTGCGATGGAGTTAGCTGCGGGCCAAACTTCTGATCGCGTGATGTCTTCCTCTGGCGATGGATATTATTTCGTGACCTTGGTGAATAAAACAGAGTCATCGGTGAATTATACTTCAATTAAGGTTCCGTTTTCAGAATTCAATAAGCGAGTGAAACAGGTACGCGAGTCGAGCGGTGTGAAGGAATTTATTAAATTAAGTGAAGAATAGAAAATAAATTTTTGGGATAAAACTAGAATAAGAAAAGAGAACTGTAGGAGTTCTCTTTTTTAGGATCTTCTTGGTGCGAGTAGAGGGAGTCGGACCCTCGTCTCTTCCTTGGGAAGGAAACATAATAGCCGTTATACGATACTCGCAATAATATTATTTTAGCATAGAATAGAAAAAAGGCAGAAAAGTCTTGCGAAAATAGAGGTGATAATATATACTACTGGTAGTGGATTCGTAGCTCAGTTGGTTAGAGCGCTGCCCTGTCACGGCAGAGGTCGCGAGTTCGAGTCTCGTCGGATCCGCCACATATACAGCTTTAGGGCTGTTTTTTGTTGTATGTAGGGGGAATCGGATTTTAGATTAAGGATTGGAGTTCAAATTACCGTATTAATTTTGTTTTTTATGACTATTTTCAAAAATTAGGTTATCGGCTTTATCTTGGTAATATTTGTGTTCAGAGTCACTTTGAATAGTCCAGCAGAGGACTGGATGAGATTTTCGAATTCTCTGGATGGTGGTTCTTTGAATAATTCTTTTATCAACGGAGAGAAAATCTGGTTTGAGCCAATGAATGAGGGGAAAGCGTAGAAAAATGGATCCAAAATAGATTAAAATTCGGGGCCGACTGGCAATGAGTAGCCCGGTTGGGAAGGTGGTGTATTTTTTGAACCAGTGTACAATGCGGGGGTCAAAACTTTTAATAGCGAAGTTTGTAGCTGAGTAAGTTTTTTGATATTCAAGAAGAAGACTAGTGGTCTTTTTGCAAAATTTTTTATAGTTGACGAAAGGTTCAGATTTTAATTCGACAATCAGAGGAGTTTTTCCCGCAATGAGGTCTAGAACTTTTTTGAAGGTTGGGATACAATGTTCGTCCGTGGTTTGCTCAGATTGCAGGGAAAGGCTTTGAATATCTTCAAGGGTGCTTTTCTTTAGCTTGATTGAGGCTTCGGTAAGGCGCTTTGTATTGCTATCGTGGAAGACAATAATTTTTTTATCTGAAAGAATGTGGATATCGAGCTCGATAGCAAAATGATGGTCAATGGCATTCTTAAAGGCAGCAAGTGAGTTTTCCGGGATAAAGGTTTCTGTGTTATTTTGGAAAAAGGTACCATGTAGTCCACGGTGAGCAAAATTTTTATCATACAAAAAGGAGAGGCTCGGGTTTGATTTAGTTTGATTATGTTTGTGATTAACAGAATTATGGGGCATAAAATAGATATAATAACTGATTGAATAAATATATTATAGCAAAAAACAGAGAGGTGGGTGAAACTTATGAGTTGCTATGTTTCGCATATCTTAGAGAAGAATAAAAATTATGGTATAATCTGATTGTTGCCATTGTAGCTCAGTTGGTAGAGCAGCTCATTCGTAACGAGCAGGTCGCAGGTTCGATCCCTGTCAATGGCTCCATTTTTT
>JAEHON010000010.1:30981-37930 GCA_016112465.1 Candidatus Saccharimonadota bacterium
GTGGCGGCTATGGCGCCGTCACTGGTAGCTGTGACGAGCTGTCGGATTTCTTTTGAACAGCAGTCGCCAGCTGCATAAAAACCTGGTAGGTTAGTTTCGCAGCGATGGTTGGTGATGACGAAGCCAGCTTCATCAGTTTTTAGATTATGTGTTTCGATAAGGTTCTGGAGAAGTGATGTACTAGGGAAGATACGACCGATTTCGATAAAGAGAGCTTTGACATAAAGAGTGTTATTAGTCTTATCGTAACAACTATATGCTGCAGAATCGATTGGATCGAGTTTTGATATAATGTCAGAATCGGTATCGGCCGACTTTTCTTGGTTTTTAAAATGATAAAACTGTTGTAGAGGATTTTTGAGACTAACTCCAGAAAGAAGACCATCCTGCTCAAGTAGAACTTTAATTTCGTTATCGGCGATAATGTGAATATTTTGACGGGTTTCAAGTTTTTGAAGGAGTAATTCCTCGGCGCGAAAATGAGTGGAACGATGAATGAGAAAGACGTTTTTACATATGTCAGAGAGATATAAGGCGGAGAGGGCGGCTGAACTACCACCACCAACGACGGCGACGTCTTGATTCTTATAGAGTGAACCATCGCAGGTCGCACAAAAGGCGATACCTTTACCGACGAGATTAGATTCATTTGGAAGATTAAGCTTACGGCTAATAGTACCAGTGGCGAGAATAACGGTCTTAGCCTGGTAGATTTGATCCTTGGTAGTTAATTGATAGATGTTATTTTGTCTAGATAAATCTAGAACAGTCTGATAGGTGATTTTTTGGTTAAGGGCTTTTAACTGAGTGTAGAGATTATTTGAGAAGTCAGCACCTGAAATGTTGGGAAGGGCTGGGTAGTTTTCAACGAGTGGGGATTGGAGAATTTGACCACCGTAGGTAGTTGATTCAAGTAGGAGGACAGTTTTGTTGGCACGGAGAGCGTAGAGTGCGGCAGTCATGCCGGCAGCCCCGGCACCAATAATTGCAATATCATAAATCATAGCTTTATTATAGCAAGTTCTGTTTTAAATAAGACATGATATGATTATAGGTAATGGTACAACTTGGTATTGAGGCAGGGAAAGAAGGGATTTTGAATAAAATTCGTAATTTTTTTGTTCATCGGGAGAAGAGTTGGGATATTGCTTGGCTCCGAGAGAATCGAGAGAGGATGGTGAGAATTTTTTTGGCAGCAGTGGAACAGTATAATTTATCGGCGGCGAATCGGGAGGTAGTCGATAAAAATGGAGTGCATATTGCAGAACAAATGATTGTGCCGGAAGGGTATAAACTACTTGTCGGATATCACCAAGATGTGTTGACGGATAAAGAAGAGTATGTGGGATATGATGGGGTATATGAGAGACAGATTAACACTACAGTTTATACAAATTTATTAATTGCTTATAACTGGCAGACGATGAGAATAATGATTGTTCAAGTGAATGCGGACTTGACGAATTATTCGAATATTTATGTTTTCTCAAAAGAGAATATTTTGAAGGCAAAATATAGTTGGTTTTCAGATATGTTCCAGATTTATGATAAGGGCGATAACTTGGTAGAAAATTTGGTTACATATTTAAGTTCAAAAAATCGAACAACTTTTGTGATCAATGGAGAGACGGATGAGAAATTAAGAGACGGGGATGGTTGTTTAATTTTGGTATACATGCGACAGGTTGAAGACAAGGCAGATTTTGTTAAGTTTTTTAAGGAATTTTCAAGACAGATAGTCTAAAATGAGTTGCTTTTTAGGGCTAAATAGTCAAATGGGGTAAAATAAGGTAAGATACATAGTGAAAGGAAAAAATGAACGAAGGTGATATTAAGATATTAGCAATTGTGGGGATGAGCGGTTCCGGTAAGTCGGTTGTAGTAGACTACTTGACTGAAAAAGGATATCCAAAGGTTTATTTTGGAGGAATGATCTATAAGGAAATGGACCGTAGGGGAATTGAGAGAACGGCGGATGGTGAGAGCGAGAAGAAGTTCCGTGAGATGATACGGGAAACAGAGGGAAAAGACTGGGTGGTAAAACAAGTGATCGAGGAGACTCGTGGGTTGATTGGTGCTGGACAGAAGAGAATTGTGCTCGACGGACTTTATTCTTGGACGGAATATAAGGCTTTGAAAAAAGAATTTCCTGGACAGCTAACTGTTTTAGCTGTGGTGGTACCAAAGGCATTGAGGCATTTTAGGGTTGGCAAGCGTCCTGAAAGGCCATTTAATACTAAAGAAATTCAAGAACGTGATCGTTCAGAAATCGAGAACCTTGAGAAAGGTGGACCAATTGCGATGGCTGATCACTATGTGCTTAATGATGATTCTGTGGCTAAGCTACATGATGATGTGGACAAAATTTTGCAAAGAATTGAGTTTTAAATAGGTTAGGTGCGAAAGCGAGGTGCGCGAATGAAAACACTAGTAATCATCGACGGTAAAAGTGTATTTTACCGTGGGTATTATGCGATGGGTAATTTGTCGACGGCAGAAGGGGTGCCGACGTCTGGTGTTTATGGTTTTGCGACAATTGCGATGGAGATCGTCAAGAAGCTGAAGCCAAATAAGGTGGTAGTCGCATGGGATAAAGCCCATACTTCAACAGCTAAACGTCTCGCGATATATCCGGAATATAAGGCAGGAAGAGTAAAACCACCAGAAGATTTTTATGCACAGATTCCATATTTGAAGGAGTTGATTCTAGCACTAGGTTGGGATTTTTTGGAAGCCGATGAATATGAGGCGGACGATATTATTGGTACGCTAGCTAGACAGGCAGACGAAAAACATGACTATATGACTTATATTGTATCTTCAGATTTAGATATGTTGCAAATTGTAGATGAAAACACTAAAATGTATCGGCTATTGAAGGGGTTTTCTAATATTGAAGAAATGGATATTCAAGCGATTGAAGAAAAATATGGTATTTTAAAGAGCCAGTTTTTGGATCTGAAGGCATTAAAGGGCGATAATTCGGATAATATTCCAGGTGTGCCAGGGATTGGTGAAAAGACGGCCGTGAAGCTCTTAAATCAGTATGGCGATATCCAGGGGATCTATGACCACATCGAAGAAATTACGGGATCAACTCAGAAGAAATTAATTGAAGGGAAGGATTCTGCTTTAATGTCATATCGGCTTGCTAAGATTATGACGGATGCGCCGGTTGATTTGGATAAAATTCCGGAGTTAGTGATTGACCAGGATAGAATCGTAGCGGCTTTAAAGAAGCTTGAGTTTAATTCATTGATTAGGAAATTTAGAGCTGAATTTGAAAATAAAGAAAGATTAGCGGATCCTGAAGTTTTGGAGGATGAGAATATTGTCTTGAAATATCCAATCCCGGATAAGATGGTGGTGATGGCGGATATTAAGGAAAAAATGCATGCTTCAGAAGAGCTAGCTGAGGCGATTCTACTAGACAAGAGAGATTTTTTTGACATAAAACAGGCAGAGTTTCTCATTAATCCGCTAAGACGAATAGAGGCCGAGCCGAAACAAGTTTCGTTGCTTGCAGATGAGACCTGTGAGCGGGCACTTAGTGGGGAATATGATGATGCAGAGAAGATTGAGTATGCAAAAGTAATGTCGGAGCTTCGCGGGCAGCCAAAATTAATGGATATCTTAAATAAATTTGATTTACCATTAATTCCGGTACTCTATAAGATGGAAAAATGTGGAGTAAAAATAGATCTAGAATACTTTGCTGAGTTGAAGAGGGAATTTACAGAGAGAGTCAGTGAGCTTGAACAAAAAATTTATTCAGTAACTGGAGTCTGTTTTAATGTGAATTCTCCGATACAGTTGTCTAAAGTTCTATTTGAGGATTTGAACTTACCAACCAAGGGGATAAAGAAGACGTCTCGTGGTTTTTCGACGGGAGCGAGCGAGCTTGAGAAATTGGAGGGGGCTCATCCGGTGATCGAATTGATCAAGGACTATCGTGAGGATTCAAAACTATTATCTACTTATGTGTTACCGTTGCCGGATCTGGTTGAAGGAGATGGGCGAATTCATACGACTTTTACTCAAGATGTAACGGCTACTGGTCGACTTTCAAGTGTGAATCCTAACTTGCAAAATATACCAGTAAGATCAGAGGATGGAAAACGTATCCGGACTGGTTTTGTGGCAAGAGAAGGAAGAACTCTGGTTTCTGCAGATTATGCACAGTTCGAGCTGAGGTTAGCGGCAGTGCTTGCTGGTGATGAGAAATTAATTAAAGCCTTTTCTGAAAATGTGGATATTCATACTAAGACCGCTGCGGAAGTATTCAATATTCCGATGGAGCAGGTGACTAAGTCGCAACGTCGTGCCGCCAAGATTATTAACTTTGGTGTGATGTATGGGATGAGTCCAAAAGGTTTGTCGGATGCGGCAGATATGAGCTTCATGGAAGCGAAGCAGTTTATTGATGATTATTTTAAGGTACGACAGCCGATTAAGAATTATCTTGATAGAACTTTGGAACAGGCACGTAATCTAGGTTATGTTGAGACATTCTTTGGTAGAAAACGACCAACGCCAGACGTGAAATCTGCAAACTATATTGTGAGAACGGCGGCGGAGCGAGCTGCACAGAATATGCCGATTCAGGGTACAGAGGCAGATTTGATGAAACGCGCGATGATCCAAGTAGATAAAATGTTGAGTACTAGATTTATGGGGCGAGCGGACTTGGTGCTCCAGATTCACGATTCATTAATTATTGAATGTGACAATGAAGTACGGGATGAAGTAGCTAAAGGATTGGTAGAAATTATGGAGGGGGTGGCACCAGAACTTCCAATTCGATTGAAGGCTGATGTTTCAGTTGGAGAAAACTGGGGTGAACTATAAGTTAGGGATTTATCAGGCGCCAGAGGGTGGAATAGTTTTTGATGTAGATGTTGAATCAGAAACATTATGGGCTACTCAAACACAGATTGCGCAGCTTTTTGACGTGGATAAAACGGTAATCTCGAGGCATTTGAAGAATATATATCGCGAGGAAGAATTGGAGGAAGAAAAAACCTGTCAGAAGCGAAATGAGATACGTACCGAAGGAGAGAGACAGGTGAAACGTGAGGTTAAACGTTATAATCTGGATGCAATTATTTCGGTTGGATACCGGGTGAACTCAATGAAGGCGACAAAATTTCGTGTGTGGTCGAATAAGATTTTGAAGGAATACATTACGCACGGAGTAGTTGTAAACAAGACACAATTGGCTCAATCAACGGATGCGGAAGCAGTAAAAAGACTGAACGAGATTAAGGGGGCAATGGCAATTATCGAGCGGGTAATTTCGCAAAATGAACTGTCTGGTGGGGAAGCGAGCGGCGTGATTGAGGTGATGGCGAAATATACGAAAAGTTTTCAGACAATCAGTGAATTTTTGAATGGTCAATTTTTATTGACTAGTAATAAGCGCTCAAGACACGAGCTTTCGGGCGTGGAAATTGAAAATTTGGTAATTGACTTGCGGGAAAAGATGGGGGAAACGGATGATTTTGGTGCCTTAGTGGATGATAAAAATGACTTTGAAGGGGTGGCAAAGTGGCTGCGGGACGGATATGAGGCTTCGGATACGGTGGCGAAAAAAGCTGCCAAGATTTTATATAATGTTGTAAAACGTGAACCATTTAAGAGAGGTAATCAACAGATTGGTGGATTATTATTTGTGGTGTATCTAGCAATGAATCAGCTTCAGCTTAGCAGTATGGGGGAGACAAAGATCTCAGATAGAGCGTTGACGGCTTTAGTGCTTTTAATTTCTGAGAGTGAGTTTAGTGAAGAGGGGCTTTTGATTGATTTGATCTGTAAACTACTTGAGCAGTAGTGACACTAAAAGTGGTTGTTGAACTAGAAAAATGATATAATAGAAAAGATGAAGGATCTGCGAAAAGACCTCAAAGAAGTTTATTCTAAGCATCGCACGCTTTTTACTTTAATGATAGTGATGTTGGTTTTTTCGATGATTTTATTTATTTATTCTTTGGCAAATCTACATCCTAATGCGTCCGTTGTAAAAGTAAGTTATGGCGATATCGGACGATATCAGGGTGGTGAATGGTCTTCAATGTCAAATTCTGGCGGATATCATGATGGCTCTTGGCAGGCAATGTTGGTATATCCGTTGTTTGCTTTGATCTTTGGTGTTTTACATAATATTGTGGCTTTGAGGATTTATCGTAAAAAAGGTGAGAAGGTGGCTAATGTATTTGTGGCGGCCACAATTGCATTAATTTTACTTTCGATATTAACGTTATGGAGATTACTTGGTGAGGGGTAATCTAGAGTATTCAGATTAGTTTTAATTTTTGTTTGAGCAAGAGAATATGAAAATAAAAAAGAATAAGGAGCCTGGAACCATAGAAACGAAGCGTTCTGACTGGGCAGACTTGGAAATTCCGCTGGGAAAAAGGACACGGAAATATCGAATGTTGGAGATTTTGCCAGGTGCACTATCTTATACAATGATCTTATTACTATTTGTACTGTCTTTTATTAGCCCGATTGTGGGGTCTTACTATCTTCTTTTGATTATTGCAACGACTTTAGTGAAGGCGGTTGGTGTAGTTTATCGTACTGTTCAAGGGTATAATGCGACAAAACGAGCAGACAAGGTCGATTGGCATAAGAGGCTTGCGGATTTAGAAGATCCACATGGGAGTTATGAAAAATTGATGCTTGTAAAAAGTCGTGAGTTTGAGTTTGATGAGCATGTAGAGAACTTGAAGATGATATCAGTAGGTAAGGACTTGGTGATTTCAGAGAAGGAGCTTGATGACAATGGGAAAACTCCGAAAATTGTTTTTCCAAAACCAAACGAGATTTATCATGCGGTGATAATGGTGGCCTATAATGAGGGATTAGATACATTGATTCCTACCGTGGAGGCGGTTAAGAAAAGCAGCTTTCCAAATGAGCGAACAATTTTTGTGTTCGGATATGAGGA
>JAEHON010000010.1:38028-42040 GCA_016112465.1 Candidatus Saccharimonadota bacterium
CGAAATGGTATCTTGATTATGTAGCTTATCAGTTTATTGTTCATCCAAATAGACAGAAACTTAGTTATCAGCCAGTATCACTATTTACAAATAATATCTGGGATGCGCCGGCCCCAATGCGAATTATTGCGATTTCGAACTCATTTTTTAATATTATTTCTTCGATGCGTTCACATACTCTGAAGAACTTTGCTTCACACTCACAGCCGCTTCTGGCGCTTTCTCAGATGGGCTTCTGGAGTAAAAAGACAATTGTGGAGGATGGTCATCAGTATTGGCGCTCACTATTTTATTTCCATGGGGACTATGAGGTATTGCCAATCCATGTGGCGATTTATCAGGATGCAGTTATGGAAGAGACATTCCTGAAGACTTTGAAGGCGCAGTTTATTCAATTACGCCGTTGGGATTATGGAGCATCTGACGTAGCTTATGTTGGCGTGAGGCTGTTTTCGAAGGATCGCAAAAGTATCGGAAAGATGTCATTCATGCCTTTGTTTGCAAAATTTATGAGATTACTTGAGGGGCATGTGACACTGGCTGCAATTTCACCAATGGTGGCATTTGGTGGCTGGGTACCAAAATTACTCAATGCCAGATCAAAAGATTTATTAGCATTTAATTTACCAAATACGATTAGCTTAATCCAGATTTTTGCATCTGTCGGCTTAATGACAACTATTCTATTTTCTTTAAAGATGTTGCCGCCAAGGCCGAAGAATATAAGGAAACCAAAGATTGTGATGATTTTGCAGTGGATTTTAATGCCAGTAGTAGCAATTGTTTATCAATCTTTTACGGCATTTTATTCACAGACTCGCCTTATGACGGGAAACTATATGGAAAAATTTGATGTGACAAAAAAGGTTGTCAAGAATAAATAAAATAGTCTTTTGCATTAAAAAAGCACCTGACGGTGTTTTTTATTTACTAATGGTGGGTCGCGAGGGATTCGAACCCCCGACTTCCTCCGTGTAAAGGAGACACTCTAGCCAGCTGAGTTAGCGACCCTAGTTTTGATAAGTTTACCATAAAATGTGATAGAATAAAAGAGTTAAATAAGAAAAGGAAATGTCATGAGTAGTACAGAGAATTTAGAGACGCAACACGTGGAACGCATGCGACATACATTGAGTCATGTGATGGCGGCTGCTCTGACAGAAATGTATCCTGGTATTGAATTTGGTGTTGGACCTGCAATTAAAGACGGTTTTTATTATGATGTTGATCTGTCTAAGGTAAAAGGCAGCGACGGCGAGGCGGTCAAAATTTCTGACGCAGATCTGCCAAAAATTGAGAAAAAGATGCGAGGAATTATTGCAAGAGGATTTGAGATGCAATATTCTGAGAAGGATCGTGAAGCTGCGCTTGCCTGGGCAAAAGAAAACGGACAAGAGTATAAGGTTGAATTAATTGAAGAACTACCGGAAGGTGAAGTGATATCTTTCTATCAACTAGGCGATTTTACGGATTTATGCAAGGGGCCACACGTGGGGAGTGCAAAAGAGATTGGTGCTTTTAAGTTGATGAGGGTGGCAGGAGCTTACTGGCGTGGTGACGAAAAGAAGGCGATGTTAACTCGAATCTATGGTGTGGCTTTTGAAACCGAGGAAGAGCTAAAGACTTATCTTGATAGACTTGAGGAAGCTCGTGCGCGTGACCATAGAAAGCTTGGTAAGGAGCTAGACTTATTCTGTTTTTCTGATTTAGTGGGGGCTGGATTGCCATTGTTTTCACCTAGGGGTACGATGCTCCGGGAGATGATGTCTAATTATTCATTATCCTTACGTGGACGTTCAGGATTTGAAAAGGTGTGGACACCACATATTACAAAAGTTGATCTTTATAAGGCTTCTGGACATTATGCAAAATTTGGAGCTGAATTATTTATGGTTCACTCGCAGGTTAATGGTGAGGAATTTGCCTTAAAACCAATGAACTGCCCGCATCATGCACAGATTTTTGCTTCAAGGCCAAGGACCTACAAGGAAATGCCAGTACGCTATATGGAGGCGACAACAGATTATCGTGATGAAAAATCTGGTGAGCTTGGCGGTTTGTCTCGTGTAAGATCTTTAACTCAAGATGATACTCACGTATTTTGTCGTAAGAATCAGATCGAGGCTGAGATCAAGAACTTAGTAGGTATCGTACGCGAACTATATACAACTGTTGGAATGAGTAAACTCCGCGCTAGATTATCTTACCGTTCGGATGAAGACAAATATCTTGGCGATACTGAACTTTGGGAGATGGCTCAGAGACAGATTAAGAATGCAGCAATTGATAATAATCTTGATTTCTTTGAGGCTGAAGGTGAAGCCGCATTTTATGGTCCAAAAATCGACTTTATGGCTGAGGATGCAATTGGTCGCGAACATCAAGTGGCGACGATTCAGCTTGATTTTGTGCAGCCAGAGCGGTTTGATTTGACTTTTGTGAACGAGAAAGGCGAAAAAGAGCGCCCAGTGATGGTACATCACGCAACTTTGGGTTCTATTGAACGCTTCTTATCGGTATTTATTGAGCATACTGGTGGCTGGTTCCCATTCTGGTGCGCACCTGAACAACTAAGGATTGTGACGGTAAATGATGAGGTATTGGATTACGTTTCTGAGATTGAAAAGATTTTAAGCGAAGTAGTACTTGAGAAGCCATTGAGACATAATGATCTAAGATTTACAGTTGATAAATCAGGTGAATCGCTTGGTAAGAAGATTCGCCGTGCAACTAGTATGAAAATACCAGTGGTTTTGATTGTGGGTCCGAAAGATAAAGAGGCAAGAACAGTGAGCTTACGCATGAAGGACGTGGAAAAAACAATTGAGTTAAGAGAAATCGCTGATTTCTTGAAGAATCTGAATTAGGAATAGAGATAGGCTCAGCGAAAGTTGGGCCTATTAAATAGGTATGCTAGAGAAACCGGTGATTGTAATTGTGGGGCCGACCGCATCTGGAAAAACAGGTGCGGCGATTGATTTGGCGAAGAGAATTAGTGGTGAAATTATTTCAGCAGATTCAAGAACAATTTATAAGGGGATGGATATTGGAACAGCAAAGCCAAATAAGGATGAGTGTAAAAAAATTGTTCATTACGGATTTGACTTAGTAGAACCTGATGAGCGATTTACGGTCTACGACTGGAAAAAGTATGCAGAGGGGAAGATTGACGAGATTCGCTCTCGCGGGAATTATCCGATCGTGGTGGGAGGGACTGGTTTATATGTGGATGCGTTGATTTTTGATTATCAATTTGGTGAGAATAAAAAAGACTGCAAAGACAGAAAAAAGATGAGGGATGGATACTTAGTTTACGGAATTAAATGGGGGAGTGAAGAGTTGCGAACAAGAATTATTCAGCGTGAACAGAAAATGCTTGAGAATCCAGAATTAGTACAGGAGACGACACGATTGGCTCATAGGTATGACTGGAGTTTGCAATCGATGCGAAGTAATGTCTATCAGTTTGTATGGAAGATGATTAATGGAGAGATTAGTCAGGGGGAGGCAATAACTCTGGGCGCATTAGATGACTATCATTTAGCCAAGAGACAAATGACTTGGTTTAAACGAAATCCTGAGATTAAATGGTGTAATTTAGAGTCAGTGGTTGATAAGATTATTGAGGACTTGGGGCTTAAAATAATTAAATAGTACTTTTTAAATTAATTTGTTCAATCCGAAAGGTTTTTGTGCAAAAATATTATGTTGTGATAGAATAGAGGTAAGATGAGTAAAGAAAATAATACTCCACTAGAAAAACTATTTGGATCAAAAACAAGAACAAAATTATTAAGCCTGTTTTTTGGTAATCCTGAGCGTTCTTATTACGTGCGCGAAATGACGAGAGTAATCGATGAACAGATTAATTCTGTGAGACGTGAGTTATTGAACTTGGAAAGCATCGGGATTATCAAAAATGAGACTTATGATAATAAAATTTATTATTCAGCAAACAATAAACATCCCTATGCGAGAGCACTTGTAATGCTTTTCTCGAGTCGTACTGACG
>JAEHON010000010.1:42132-75781 GCA_016112465.1 Candidatus Saccharimonadota bacterium
TTTTGTTGAAATAGAAGAGATTGATTCAGTTAAACCGAGCAGATGATAAAAAATAAAGGAGGAAGTATATGTTTGAATTAGAGAGTAAGAATCCTAATGAAATTACTATAAGGACTGCGACAAAAAATATTGTGATCGATTTTGTTAATGGAATAATTTCTGCTGATTTGCCAGTGGGGAATATTGAGGGGCCTGGAGAATATGAAATTGGTGAAGCTGCAATTCGCGGAATTAGTGTTGCTAAGCATACTAAGACTATTTATGACGTAGAAGTTTCTGGTATACACATCGGAATTATTGGTGACTTTGATGAAAGCTTGGATGAGCTTGGAATCTCAGATATTCTATGTACTAGCTCCGTTAGGGCGATTAAGGAAATTAGTCCAAAATTAATTATTGCCACCGGAAACATTGATGGTATGGTGTCTGACTTAAAACTTTCTGCTAAGGTGGAGAAGAAAATTAAAATTAAGAAGATAGAAGATCTTCCTTCTACACAAGAAGTAATCGCATTGAATTAGAAAAGTTATAAATAAAATAGACACATATAGGTGTCGATGAAAAAATAGAGTTTTATTAATAATAAGAAATAAAGAAATTAGACATAGGTAAAAATAGAGTTCAGGGAACTGGACTCTATTTTTGTGTTTTTGTTAGAAGGATTCAATTTATATAAAAAAGTTATTCAACGATTCAAAGAATTTTACTCAAAAAATGACAGATTAGTGATCAAATATTTTATTGAATAAATTATTTGTTCAAAGGCGAGTGACGCTTAGTCGTTGGGTGATAGGAGAATGTACATAGGGTTTATGTTATAATTATTGTATGAATTTTGATCTATTTGCGATAGCAATTGTATTTGTTATTATTCTTTTTTCGATGGTATTACACGAGATGGCTCATGCGTACGTGGCATATTTTCTTGGTGACACTACGGCAAAGGAAGAAGGACGGCTATCAATTAATCCTCTAGTGCATATCGATCCTCTAATGTCAATTGCAATACCATTACTATTATTTATCTTAGGAGGTCCAATTTTTGGTGGGGCGAAACCTGTCCCCGTATCGAAGAGGAGATTAAAAGGCGGGGAGTGGGGGATGGCTCTGGTAGCAATTGCTGGTCCATTAACGAATTTTCTTTTAGCTCTTCTAGGGTTTTTAATTGGCTATTTTTCTGGTTTTTTGACACAGGGGGGATACCTGGGGCTGTTTTTTAAACAGATGGTATTAGCAAATCTAGGTTTTATGATTTTTAATTTGATCCCAATCCCACCGTTAGACGGTTCGCGTGTCTTGTACGCGATTGCTCCTGATGGTGTGAGAAGTATTTTAGGAAAACTTGAGGGGAGTTTTGGGGTATTTTTGGTAATGGGACTAGTTTACATTTTTGGTGGATATCTTTCGGTTTTTACCTCAAGTATGATGACATCAATTCTTAAGTTCTTTTACTTTATTGTTGGCATACACTAAGGTATGCTATAATTAAGGTACCCTAGTGGCGGCATGATTTTCCTGAATAGTCATGTTTTAGGGGTTTCGCGGTGTTATCTCCGTGGAGATACGCATAAGAATCTACCCACCTGTAGTTATTACAGGGAAAAACAGGTCACTAGGGATTATGAATTTTTGGAAATTGTGGGCATGAAACAGAAAGTAAAAATTGTAGGAATGATTCGGAAAGCGGATCATTTTTTAGTGCTCAAGAAAAACAAAGGTAGGATTGAGGATGCTCCGGTTTGGGAGTTGCCAGCTAGTAAAATTCGTTTTGGAGAGCAACCAGAAGAAGCGATGGCGAGACTGGTTGATGAAGAATTATCTATTAGTGTGAAGAAAATTAAGTTGAGAGACGTCATTACCTTTACAGAATATGTGGATTCATCGAAGATCTATAACTTATATATCATATTTGATATTGAAATTGATGAAAATGGCAATGAAAAGATAAAACTTGGTGAAAAATATTCAGCATACAAATTTTTAGGATTTAATGATGATATATTTGCGAGTGTAAATCTTAGTAATGCGACAGCGTCTGTGCTTGAAATTGAGTTAGGAAGAACAAGTAGCCGCAGGGGTGGGGAGGTGACTATTGGTTTGCGAGGAGCGGCGAGTGCGCCAACAATTTACATCGATGGGGCTTCAAGAGGGAATCCTGGGCCTTCTGGTATTGGTTATGTGATAGTAGATGAAAATGGAATGGAGATTAAAAGAGGTGGTGAATTTATTGGTTTTGCGACCTCGAGAGTTGCAGAGTATTTTGCTTTGAAAGAGGGGTGTGAGCAGGCGATTGAGCTAGGATATAAAACTGTGAGATTCGTATCAGATAATCTAATGATGGTAAACCAGATGAATGGGGTGTATCAAATAAAAAATAGTGATATTTTGCAAATTTACAATGATATAAATAATTTAATTTTGAAGTTTGAAGCAGTAGCTTTTGTACATGTAAGACGAGAGCAGAATGAGGTAGCGGATGCAGAAGCTAATATGGCAATTGATCAGCACTATGCAAAATAGCTTCCTATTGAGAAAGTGTTTTGTTAGAAAAATAACTCTATAAACCTAATCTAAACTGGATTTTAGGGGATTGTTGTGATAGGATAAAAGAAGTCTGAAAGACAATCGCTTAGCTTACTAAGAGGAAAGTCCGGGCAGCACAGAACACAGTAGTCGTTAACGGCGACCGTTCGAACATTTAGAAGTGTAGCAATATACCGAAAAAATCTAAGAATAGGGAAAGTACCACAGAGACAATACCGCCTTCGGGTAAGGGTGAAAAGTGTGAGGTAAGAGCTCACGGCGCGCTATGGTGACATAGGCGAGGGCAAACCCTACTGGCTGCAAGGAGTGCTAGAGAAACCTTTGTTCGAGGATGCACGCTCACCGCTTGAGTATTCTGGTAACAGAATATCTAGATAGATGATTGTCGGTCTACCTAAGGTCTCTTTCATTATGGTTATCTTGTGGTGAAGGAGTAGCTGATCGTAGATTACAGAACCCGGCTTATCGAAGACTAAAAAAATAGGCTTTTGGCCTATTTTTTATTGTGCTATCAAATATTTGATAGATTAGTTAAGAAAACCTTTTTTCTTTAGAGTGCGAATTGCAGCTGCACTAACATTGAGGCGGATTTTCTTACCGTTAATAATCAAAGTTTTCTTCTGAATGTTTGGTTTAAAAACTTTTCTGGTCTTGTGCTGAGAGAAGGAAACATTGTGTCCATACATCTTGCCTTTACCAGTGATTTCACAGATTGCCATTATTTATTCTCCTGTTTAGCTTGTTCGACAATGGCTTTGAAGGCAGCAGGTTGATTGACGGCGAGTTCAGCAAGAATTTTGCGGTCAATATTGATGTTTTGCTTCTTCATGAGACTAATAAGCTGAGAGTAGCTTAATCCGAGTTCACGGGAAGCATTGTTAATACGAGTGATCCATAATGCGCGGAGATCGCGTTTGCGATTGCGGCGGTCACGGTAAGCATAGCGTAGAGCCTTGATAACACCTTGTTTAGCAAGACGGAAGCTACGAGTGCGATAATGTTGCATACCCTTAGCGGCAGCTAGGATTTTTTTGTGTTTTGCGCGTGCAGCGACACCTCTTTTGATTCTCATGATTAAACTCCTAATGCACTCTTAATGTTTTTTGCAATTTTACCTTCAACTGCGCCAGCAGTCTTCATATTGCGTTTCCTGGCTTTTGATTTTTTAGCAAGGATATGGTTGCCAAAGGCGCGTTCGCGGATCAATTTACCGGTACCGGAAATCTTAATGCGTTTTGCAGTGCCTTTGTGAGTTTTTAACTTAGGCATAGGTTTTCCTTTTAGTTATGGTTAATATTTGTATTCAGGAAATAAATTTTTAAAGATTATTTTCTGAAATAGAGGTACGATCAGGGAACCTTGGAAGTAAGGAAATTACTTCTTTCGTACTCCAACTGATAGGTTACGTCCTGCAAATTGAGGTTTTCCTTCGACAATTGCTACTTCAGCTAGCTCTGCTAGGATCCGGTCAAGCAAAGTTGACCCAAGCTCCTTATGTGCGAGTTCACGTCCGCGGAAGGTGATCATGATTTTACAATGATCCCCATCGTCGAGAAAACTTTTAATTTTGCGGATTTTAATATTGAGGTCATTGTCGCTAATCTTGAGGCCAATCTTCATTTGTTTAAGCTCGGATTGCTTTTCACGAGCCTTCTTACGGTTTTTGGCTTCTTCTTTCATCTTCTGATATTGGAATTTACCCCAGTCGATGATGCGAACTACAGGAGGATTTGCATTGCCAGCAATTTCTACTAAATCAACGCCATTTTCTCTTGCAAGGAGCTGAGCTTCACGACTTGACATGATGCCAAGTTGCTCTCCATTAGTTCCAATAACTCGCACAGATTCATAACGGATTTCTCCATTGATTTTTGTACGTGAATTTTTGATGCTAATGGTAGTCCTTTCTTTTAACCTTAATAATCTGCATTATATCAAAATTAACGGGGATAATCAAGGGATTCAGTGCTTTATTCGGTTATTTTTTCTAGGTGGATTAATGGTTTTCTAGGTGAAGTTATGTTTTATGGTTGGATCATGATTTTCTAGGTGGAGCTATAGATGCGAACGGAAGAGACTAATTTATGGTTGATTAAAACTGATAGCTTCAGAGATGTGTTGAATTTTTATCTCAGGCGAGGCATCAAGGTCGGCTATGGTTCTTGCGAGGCGGACAATTTTTAGTAAAGAGCGGGCGGAGAGTTGAAGTTTTTCAGAGGCAAGTTCAAGGTGCTTTTTAACAGAGGTGGATAGGTGGATATAATCTTTGATTTGGCTGGAATTTAGACAGCCGTTAAATAGATGGTTGGAATGATAGCGGGAATTCTGAACTTTTATCGCAGTAGTAATATTATTTTTTACAACCGCTTGAGTGTAAAATTGAGTACAATTTTTACTAACTGGGGTGGAAGGGGGTTGAATAGGTTTTTTGTTACTGCAAAGTTTATCGATAATTTTTTGGTTACCAAGATAGGGAACATAAAGTTTAATATCAATACGGTCGAGGATGGGGCCACTAATACGTTTTTGGTATCTTAAGACTTCTTGGTTCGTGCAGGTGCATTCGCGGACATGACTACCATGAAAGCCGCATGGACAGGGGTTCATGGTAGCGACGAGGATAAAATTTGCGGGGAAGGTAACTTTTTCTTTTGCCCGAGAGATGGTGATTTGGCGATCTTCAAGGGGCTGACGAAGTGATTCAAGTACTTGATGAGAGAATTCTGGGAGCTCATCGAGAAAAAGAACGCCACAATGCGATAAAGATATTTCACCAGGAATAATGGGGTTACCGCCACCAATAATTGCGCAGCTGGAACTACTGTGATGCGGAGAACGAAAGGGGCGAATAATATTTTTACTCGGACTATGAGAGAGTTCGTGGAGCTTTGCAATGGCAAGTATTTCTTCTTCTGACGGAGGAGGCAATAAAGAAGGGATGGTCTTTGCGAGTAATGTTTTGCCACTACCTGGTGGGCCAACGAGAAGAAGGTTGTGATGACCAGCAAGGGCTAATAGGATCGCACGTTTGGCAAAGTCTAGACCATAGACATCATCAAAAGTTGGCTCAGTATTCTGAATTGCGTTTCTACATGGAATAATGGGCGGATTCAAGGCCGATTCGGTTGCTGGTGGAATTAATTTTTGGTGCTTTAGGTGAAGAAATAATTGTTTTAGATTGCTAACTGGGTAGAGTGTGATGCCATGAATAATGGAAGCGGAATAGAGATTCTCGGCTGGTATGAATACTTCTGTAAAACCAGCGGCTTTGGCGGTCTCAATAATATTGATGATGCCGTAAACAGGGCGTATTTCACCACTGAGCGACAGTTCGCCGACAAAGATTTTTTGGCTTATATCTGAGGGGGTGAGTTGTCTACTGGCAACAAGAATAGAGATCGTAATGGGAAGATCGAGAGATGAACCTGTCTTAATGAGATTTGCAGGAGCTAGATTAACTGTTGTTTTATGAATGGGAAATGAAAGGTCTGAATTTTGGATTGCGTTACGAACGCGATCTTTTGACTCGAAGATAGTCTTGTCGCCCATACCAACAATGTTAAACGCTGGAAGTCCCTTATTAATGCTAGTTTCAACTTCGATGAGCTTACCAGCGTATCCGTGTGGAATAGCAGAATATACTTTTGTTATCATAGTTTAACTATAGGAAGGGAATGCAGATAAAGCAAAGAAATATGCAAAAAATGAATAAAATTGCTGAATACTAATTGGACTAACAGGGGAGAATTTATATCTTGCTTATGCTGGATATCTTGCTTATGCTCTATAAATTGAAGATAAAAGAGAAATATGATAGAATATTGGTATCGGGGCTGACAAAGCTTAGACGGATTATTAACAGATATCAGGCATGACGATTGATACCGTAAGTATTGAATAAGTGAAGAAACAACTTCAAAGCACGTGCTTTACGCACCTGTTTACGCCTAATTATTTATAGGCCGGTTTAGATATAGTTTTCCGGATGATCTAAATTGTTATAAAATAGGAAATAGGGGTAGTCCATTGACGGGGACTACTTAGAAAAATTAGTCATGACGACTAGTAGTTTTGTTCCGTTGCCGCTACTAGTGTAAGTCGAGATGAAACAAGGAACTATGCATGTAGAATGATATCATGGAGATTTTTCGGACCCGGAGGCAGTATCCGGCAGCTCCACCAGAATTTAAAAATGACCCCCTCTGGGGGATTTTTTATGACAGATGGCAGGAAAATATTCCACATGTGGAAAACAAAAAAACATAAAAATTGTATTCAAAAACATGTTGACATAAGCGATTTAGCGCGGTAATATAGAGGTAGCTTTTGAATAAAAAAATTATTCAAAGCCAAAAACAAACAATATAGCCAAAAAACTCCACACTCTATAAGAAAAGTCAGTATTCCTCGCAGTTTAGCTGACTTTTCTTTTTTGGTATTTTTTCTAAAAAAGACTTTTGGATAGAAGTCTTTTTAATAATATTTGGGATTTTAGACTTGTTTGTATTTTGATGTCGTAGATCAATGATTGGCGGATAGTTGCAGGTAAGATTTATTATGAATGGCAAACAAAAAACTGGGTTGAGCTGATTGTGCGGGGGCGCTGTGATAATATGTGGGGATGAAAAACAAATAATAGTTGAATAGGCTTTTTGAGTAAAATAAGCGTGCAAATAATAAGCAATAACGGAATGAAAATAAAAAATAAGCAAAGTATTATGGAAGAAGCTTTAGCTTACTTTTTTATAGGTTTATCTCTATAAAATTAATTGAAGTATAAACTGTTTATGTTATGAGCAGTGGTTGGATGAGTTTGAAATGATATTGGAAAAATATATAAAGAAGTAATAAGAGGTGCGAAGAAATATATCATGTAAAAGTATGGATGACCTACGTGGGGCTGGAATAGCCTTATATAGGAAATTGCGAAGGTGGGTGGTATCGCGGCCAGCTTTTTGCAGGATCTATAAGCTTATGGTAAATAAAGAATGGGCGTATTCTAGATGCTAAGAAACAATAAGTGGATGGCTTAATTAATATTGTAAATGTCTATGTTTATCCGTAGTTTATGTTCAATCATAATTGAACTATGTTGCGGAATTTTTGAAAAATATTAGTTTCTCGTAAATGTTTGGTGTTCTATATTTTTTAGTGTTTTATATTTTTTGTATAGATCGCAATTTAAAAACTTGGATCCTCAAAAGAAGAGGGAAGCTAAATTAATGTAACAGTTGTAAAAAATAATAATTGTAAATTACGGCTTATGTTGTAGTTTATGTAGATAAGAATTACAACAATATTAAAAATAATATAATATTGTTGTTATAAATACTACACTATTTGTAACGCAATTATTAACTATGTAACAGTTGTGATTGATAATAGATATTGCGTATGTTGTAATAATAACTATATAATTCCAGTAAAAATGCTTGCAATAATATAATGGTTATGTTAGTATAAGAGTGTCGAAAGACAAACATAAAAATCAACAAATAAAAGGATTGTGAAATCAAATGTAAATTAAAAAGTTGGTTTTAAAGTCTTAATAATATGAAAATATAATTAAGACAAAAACTGTGGAGGGGAACAGAAAAACGGATGCCCCACTATACGTGGAGCGGTCAAAATCTAGGTGGAGATGGTTGCGGTATATATTTATTGTTTTAGCGCCGGATAACCACCCACCTGGATTCAGGATATAAAAGGGGAGAGCACATTATTTAGATATACCAGACGTCTGGGATATAGAGGTGTTTAGATTAATAAAATCGATAGAAAATTATATATGATGGTTGAGGCTGTCGCATATTTCTATAGCGATTTCTAGAATCCAATGAGCATCAGTTATTTATTGCTAAAACAATTGTACATTATTGCTTAAAATGAGCCCTGAAGTGATTTACAGATATGGATGGGGGATCACTCGAGAATAATATAAACACAGTTTATGACTAATTCGAGTTTTCTATTGCTGTTTATTTCTAGATTAACGGAAATATATAAAGAGGTTTTCGTAATGAAGAGGTGGTGGTTATTTTACTTTTTAGGGTTTTGAACAATTATTTTACATAAAATAGCGTATAATATTTTTATGATTAATCGGCTTATTCTTATTTTGTCGTTGATTGTATTTGCTATTATCTTAGCTATTTTATTTTTGACTTCGCCAGCAGTAATTGGACCGGTAGGGATTTTGTTTTTCTTTGTAATGGTCTATTTTTTATCGTTTGGTGTGGTTACTTTTTTTATGTATTTTTTTGTTATGATCTTTTTTTCAAGAAAGAATATGATCAAAAAAGATTATATAAAATCTGGTATTATTGCAATATTGCCTATTACGGTTTTGGTATTGATTGCGTCTGGAGTGCGAAATCCAGTGATTTTAGTGGCGGGACCACTTTTCTTGGTTAGCTTGAATGTATTTTTGTTTAGCAAAATTAATGAGAATTAGGATATTTTTTATTTGGCAAAAATCATTAAAACTCAAAGTGGATATGGTAAAATATTAGTATGAATAATGGTAATGTTGGGCCAGGTCAAATGATGGGGCAGCGGAATAATTTTGAGGCGCAGAATTATACCCCTGAGTACAAAAATTTAGATCCAGCATTAACTAAGACCGAGAATTCTTTTGAGCAAAATATTGAACAAAAAGTTGAACAATTTTCTAAAAATGTGGATCGTGTAAATGAATCGACAAGAGATGCTTATGGAAATACTGCAATTTTGGGAAATGCCAGTATTAATGCAATGGGCTTTCAGCAGCAGCCGAGTGTGGGGACAGCACCATTAGGCGAGGTGGTTACATCAGAAACTTTACGTACAGATAAAAAAGAAGACGTTTTGGGAACTGATTTGCCAAAGGCGAAGGATATCGATGGCTTGGAGCCGGAATTCGTGAAGGCAGTGGACTCAGTGATTGCTATAAAAGATCCCGTGAATAAATATAAAGGGATGCGTGTGCTCAAAAGAAGATTTTTGGAAGATAGGTATGGTCGAATATTGGGACAAGGAAATGGGTAGGAAAGAAAAATGAACGGAAATCGAATAGAAGAATTGATCCAGGGTGGAGACCATCGAACCAATGATGAAGTTGAACAAAATAATTCTACATCCGAGAACAAGGTGAATAATAAGACTGCGGAAATAGCGCAACCTGAAATAAATAGGATGGTCCAGAAAAAAATGAGCCCAGGTATGGGTGTGGGGATATTAGCTTTTTTTGTAATTCTTTTGGTAATAACCGTTGTGACGGTGAGATTTTTAAGAAAAAAACGTAAGGCAAAGGAATATGAGCGTTCACTAAAATTAATTCCTATGTTAATTCATTTGCCTCCATCAACAGATGATATTCAAGGTGGTGGTCGTGACGAGCGTGACGTTAATGATGAGGCGATCTCGCAGGCAACAATTATGTATACGATTATTTCCTCAACTTTGAAGAAGGAGGGAATTAAGACGCATGTGTATGGACAGAAATATTTCTCATTTGAAATTGTGGCGGTTGATGGATTCGTTAAATATTATGCAGTGGTACCAGCAGTCCTAACCGAGACCGTCAAACAGGCAGTCCTGACATCCTATCCTACGGCTAGGTTGGAAGAGACTGATGTAGAAGATATTTTTAGTAGTGATGGGATGGATGAAACAACTAGTGCGCAGATAGCTAGTTTGGGTGTTGAAAATACGGTTTCTGGTGGCGAACTGGTGATGAAAAAAGAGGTTGAATATCCAATTATGACCTTCCAGGATATGAAGTGGGATGCACAACTTGCTCTACTTAACGCGTTTTCAAAGGTAAAAAAAGGCGAGGGGATGGGGCTTCAGGTCATGTTTAGACCACTACCTTCTAGTTGGACAAAAAACGCAGAACAAAAAATTAAGAATATTAAATCTGGTAAGAAAAGTTGGGGAAGTGGTGGCACTTATTTACCGCTCCGAGTACTAAATTTATTTCTAGATGTACTCAAAGCTCCATTTGAAGTGCCAGATGAACACAAATATGACAAAAATGAACAAGAAAAAGAAGAATTAACGCAAAAGAAACAGGAAGAGATTCAGGCAATTGATAATAAGTCAAAATATCCAGCTTTTGAATGTTTAATCCGAATTGTGGCTCACTCAAGCTCAAAGGCGCGTAGTGAAGGGCTGGTTGGCGGTGTAGTTGCAGCATTCTCCCAGTTTGATTCGCCAAATTCAAATGGTTTTAAATACGATTTGAATAAAAAAGTTGATCAGTTGGTAACAGACTACATTTTTAGGTTTTTCCCAATTTCGAATAAAAAAATTGTTCTAAATACTCAAGAGTTAGCATCGATTTTTCATTTACCATCTCAGGCTTCAATTCCATCAAGTGGCGTTGAAAGGCAAATGACAAAACAGGTCGATGGCCCGACTGCTTTAATCACTGATGGTGTTTTGATCGGGAATAACGTCTATCGTGGTGCTATAAAAGAGATTAGACTAAGTGTTAACGACCGCAGGCGTCACATGTACGTAATTGGTTCTTCTGGTATGGGTAAATCTGTATTTTTGAAGAATATTGCATACCAGGATATGTTAGCTGGGAAGGGTTTTTGTTTTATTGATCCACATGGAGACGTAACGGAAGAGCTGCTTTCGATGGTACCAGAGAATCGAATTGATGATGTGATTTATTTTGATCCTTCAGATATGGAATTCCCAATCGGAATGAATATGTTGGAGGCAAAGACGCCTGAAGAGAAAGATTTTATCGTACAAGAGGGGATTAATATGCTTTACTCACTTTATGACCCTGGACATACTGGTATTTTTGGTCCGCGCGGTGAGCAGATGTTTAGGAATGCGGCGCTACTTCTGATGAGCGATCCGAAGGGGGCGACCTTCTTGGATATTCCAAGTCCTTTTATCAATGCAGATTTGGTGATGGATAAATTGAAGTATGTAACAGATAGAGATCTGTACGATTACTGGACTAAGGAATTTCCAGCTTCACAGAAGTCAAATGATGCAGGTGAAGTGATCACGTGGTTTGCTTCAAAATGGAGTCCGTTTAAGCAAAATACAATGATGAAGCGGGTGCTTGGTCAGGTAAAATCGGGCTTTAATATTCGCGAAATTATGGATCAGCAGAAGATTTTACTGGTTAACCTTTCGAAAGGTAAACTTGGTGAGCTTAACTCAAAACTTCTTGGTATGATTTTCGTAATGAAATTCCAGACTGCCGCTATGTCGCGTGTGGATACACCAGAGAATGATCGTAAAGATTTTTGTCTATTTGTGGATGAGTTCCAGAACTTTTCAACAGAATCATTTGAGTCAATTCTCTCTGAGGCTAGGAAATTCCGCCTGAATTTGATTGTGGCAAACCAGTTTATGACGCAGTTGACTGATAAGATTCGAGAAGGTGTATTAGGTAACGTAGGTACGATTGTAGCTGGCCGTGTTGGTGTAACAGATGCAGAAATGCTTGAAAAAGTATTCACGCCAGTTTTTAAGGCCGAAGATTTGCATAAACAGCCAAATTATCATGCAATTACAACGGTTTTGATGAATGGTATGCCGTCTTCGCCATTTACGATGGAGTTGTTGGCGCCAATCGGAAAAGAAGATCGCAATGTGTTTGAATCGCTCAGGGAATACTCTGCAAAGAAATACGGTCGTCCGGGGGCGGAAGTGGATAAAGAGATTGATCAGAGATTAAGTGTTAATGAAGGGGAAGATGACGATCAAGGTTTAGCTGGCGGTGATTTTGTTGAGAATGAGAATGGAATAGGGATTGATCTTGGGGTGGCTAGAGTTCCTGCAGATCAGGCAATTCCAGGTTCAAGAGAAGCTGAGCGCTTAATTCAGCAGCAGCGAGCTGGGAGTGCTAATACACCTGAGCGAGAATTAACACTTGAGGAGATCGATGCGGAACTTGCAAGGATGTCGAATGAGGCTAATGAAGATTCTGCAAGGATGTCAAGTGAAGCTAATGAGGATCTTAGCATATCTCAGGATAATACTAACCAAAATGCGGGTCAGAATAGCTTAAAACAGGGATTAAACCTTCGTCATGGAAACAGCGGCAATACTCAGTCCGGTAATATGATTAGTTTACGATAGTGCTGAAAAATGGCTTAAATTTGTTCTAAATATAAAATTATAGCCATAAACGCAATAAGTGGGCTTAAAACGGCTGAGAATGCGTCTAAAGGGCGATTTATCTTGACAGCCATAAGCGCTCGGAGTAAACTAGAAACAGATATCGAGTGAGGTGAACGGTTTAGTAAGTGAGTCTTAGGTATCAGCGATAAAAACTTAATGAGGTATTTGTTTGATGGCTGAAAAACAAAAAGTTGAAGAGTACGACAGTTCTGAAATTCAAGTTCTAGAGGGGCTAGAGCCAGTTCGTGTGCGTCCTGGTATGTATATTGGTTCAACTGGGTATGATGGACTTCATCATCTGGTAAAAGAGATTGCCGATAACTCTATTGATGAGGCAATCGCGGGATATGCGACAAAGGTAATGATTACTTTGCAGCAAGATGGTGGGGTGAAGGTCGAGGATAATGGTCGTGGTATCCCTGTGGATATTCATCCAAAAACTCATAAATCTACACTTGAAACCGTTCTAACTGTGCTACATGCCGGTGGTAAATTCGGTGGTGGTGGATATAAAGTTTCTTCAGGTCTTCACGGTGTGGGCTCTTCCGTAGTGAACGCACTTTCGACAAAAATGATTGCTGAAGTTTATCGTGATAAGAAGGTCCATCACATTGAGTTTGAAACTGGTAAGCCAACCATGGCGCTCGATGCTTCAAAGAAGACCGATAAACAGGGTACCTGCATTACTTTTTATCCTGATCCAACAATTTTTAAAGAAACAACGACCTTTGATTATGATTGGGTTTCACATTATGCGAGGCATCAAGCTTATCTTACGAAAGGTATTTTGATTTCAGTTTTTGACGAGAGGACCGGTGAAAAGGAGTCATTCTATTTTGAAGGTGGAATCAAGAGTTATGTGAAGCGTTTGAATGAAAGTAAGGAAGTACTTTCTGATGATATCTTCTATGTTGATAAACAGATTGAAGAGGCAGAGGTTGAAATTGCAGTGCAATACAACGATACCTATGCAGAGACGATGAAGCCATTTGCAAATAACGTGTTAACACCTGAAGGTGGTACGCACGTGGTTGGATTTAGGACGGCATTAAATCGTACGATTAATGACTATGCAAGGCGAAATAACTTATTGAAAGAGAAGGAAGATAACCTGACTGGTGATGACATCAAGGAAGGTTTGACCGCTGTAATTTCGGTAAAGATCCCGAATCCGGAATTTGAAGGACAGACAAAGAATAAGCTTGGTAACCCTGAGGTGCGCGGCTATGTCGATAAGGTAATGTCTGAATATTTTGGCTATTATCTTGAGGAAAATCCAGCAATTGCCAAGAAGATTGTTGGAAAAGCTACTTTGGCAGCACGTGCGCGAAAGGCAGCAAGGGCGGCACGTGATAATGTTATTCGTAAAGGTGCATTTGAGGGGCTGAACTTACCTTCAAAATTGGCGGACTGTTCATCAAGAGACCGTACTGAATGTGAATTATTTATCGTCGAGGGTAACTCAGCTGCAGGTTCCGCAAAGGAAGGCCGTAATTCGAAGATTCAGGCAATCTTGCCACTACGTGGTAAAGTTTTGAATACTGAACGTGCCAGATTGGACAAGATGTATGCTAATGCGGAGCTAGTCTCCCTAATTAAGGCTCTAGGTGTAGGAATCGGCGATCAATTTGATCTATCTGGTTTACGTTATTATAAGATCGTATTTATGACCGATGCTGATGTCGATGGTGCGCATATTTCGACATTGCTGCTTACTTTCTTCTTCCGCTATATGCCAGAGGTGGTAAAGGGTGGACATGTTTATCTTGCAAAGCCACCGCTATTTGGTCTGATTAAGGGTACTGGATCGAATAGAAAGATTGATTATATTTATGACGAGGAGGCGTTAGAGGCAAAGATTGCTTCGAAAATTGAGGAGCGTAAAAAAGAAGGATTGAAGATTAATCCTGAGGATGAGAGATTCAAACAGGCTGGATATACCGCACAGCAGCGCTTTAAGGGTCTTGGCGAGATGAACGCTCAACAGCTTTGGGATACAACAATGAATCCAGATAATCGTGTCTTGGTAAGAGTAAATATTGAAGATGCAGAAAAGGCAGATGCAATCTTTACAAAGCTGATGGGTCAGGAAGTGGAGTTGCGTAAAAACTTTATTCAGTCGAGAGCTTCAACCGTTAAAATTGATGATTTGGACTTCTAGTCTAGAAAGGAACGATGATGAAAGATAATATAAATAATCCAGAGAATCTAGACAATGAGAAAGTCAGCAAGAATGGTGGCGTACCAGATGCGGCGGACGAAAAAGGCGTAGACGAGACGATGGGGAAAATTCCAGATTTGAAGGAAAAAAGACTGGAAGCTGACGGGAATGAAGCTAGTGAAGTAGAAGCTGATGATGAGGATGTTCATATTGGTGGACTAACTGCCAGACGTGCTGAAGACGGGATTGAGGAATTGACGGTCGAGAATGTAATGGAGGATTCCTTCTTACGTTATTCAATGTCAGTGATTATTGATCGTGCTCTTCCAGATGTGAGAGATGGTTTGAAACCGGTGCATCGTCGAATTCTTTATGCGATGTATAAAAATGGTTGGAAAGCACCACATGCAACAGTAAAGTCAGCGCGTATCGTTGGTGAAGTAATGGGTAAATATCACCCACACGGTGACTCATCGATTTATGATGCAATGGTAAACTTGGCACAACCTTGGAAGATGCGTTATACGCTGGTAGAAGGTCAGGGTAACTTTGGTTCAATGGATGGGGATGATCCAGCGGCCTCTCGTTACACCGAGGCTCGTATGGACAAGGTGGGAGCCGAGCTCCTCTCCGATATTGAGAAGGAGACTGTTGACTTTCGTGATAACTTCGATGGAACAGAGAAGGAACCTGTAGTTCTTCCTGCAGCGGTGCCAAATATTCTTCTGAATGGACAGATGGGTATTGCAGTTGGTATGGCAACAAATATTCCACCACACAACCTGGGGGAAGTAGTTGATGCAACTGTGGCCTTGATTGATAATCCTGAAGCAACGCTAGAAGATTTGATGAAGCATGTTAAGGGGCCAGATTTTCCTACCGGAGCGGAGGTTTATGGCGGTGCGCCAATGAAGCAGGCCTATGCAACCGGTAAAGGTTCGGTAACAATTCGTGCTGTAGCAAATATTGAAGAGCGTAAAAATGGACGCTTCAATATCGTGGTGACAGAGGTACCTTATGGAATGAGTAAAGAATCTTTTATCGAAAAAGTTCGACAACTTGTATTGGATAAAAAATTGACTCATATTGCGGATGCCAGGGATGAATCTGCTCGTGGTAAGATTCGAGTGGTGGTGGAACTTAAAAAGGATGCTTATCCAAAGAAGATCTTAAATCAACTGTATAAGATGACTGATTTGCAGACGACCTTCCATTATAATGTGCTGGCGCTTGTGAACGGAATTCAACCAAGGATTATGGGGCTGAAAGAAATTTTGGCAGAGTTTATTAAGCATCGCCAAAAAGTAATTCGCCGACGTACTGAATATGACCTCAGAAAAGCAAAAGAGCGTGCTCACATTCTTGAAGGCTTGAAAATTGCTTTAGATAATATTGACGAAGTGATTAAGACGATTCGCGAGTCGTATGATGATGCGGATAAACGCTTGATGGAAAGGTTTGGTCTGTCAGAGATTCAGGCTGCAGCAATTTTGGCGATGCAGCTTCGTCGTCTACAAGGACTTGAGCGTGACAAGATTGAAGCCGAGTTGCAAGAATTAATGGCGATGATTGCGAAATATGAGGAAATCTTGGCAGACGAAGCAAAGGTGCTTGCGGTTGTAAAAGATGAACTTCTTGCGATGAAAGAGAAATATGGCGATAAGCGTCGTAGTAAGATCTTTAACCATGAACTTGGTAAGTTTTCAGAGGAAGAGTTAATTCCAGAAGAGGAAAGCGTAGTGCTTTTGACAGTTGAGAATTACATTAAGCGGGTTTCTCAGACTGATTTCCGTCGTCAAAACAGGGGTGGAAAAGGAAAACGTGGAATGACGACTAAGGAAGAGGATGTGATTTCTCAGATTATTACTGCAAATTCACATGATTTTCTATACTTCTTTACTTCACAAGGTCGTATTTTTAGGATGAAGGCGTATGAGGTGCCACAGGCTTCGCTAACTGCAAAGGGGACCGCTGCGGTAAATCTTTTAAACATGCATCCAGATGAGAAGATTACTGAGATCATTAAGCATAATGACGAAATTGACCCAGAGACTGGCTACCTCTTTATGGCAACCAAGAAGGGTACGATTAAGAAGACGGCCGCAAAGAACTATATGAACGTGCGTTCAAACGGTTTGATAACGATTAAATTGGATCCAGGAGACGAGTTGAAGTGGGTGAAGGCAACGACTGGTAAGGACGATATTATTATCTCAACTTCGGCTGGTCAGGCAATTCGCTTTAACGAGGAAGATGTTAGGGCCATGGGTCGCTCAGCAATGGGAGTCCGTGGCATTAGATTGAGACCAAAGGATGAAGTTGTGGGTATGGACGTTGTGACTGATCCAAATCAGACTTTGATTGCAGTCTCTGCCAATGGATATGGAAAGGCAACTCTAGTGTCGAACTTCCCAACTCATAAGCGTGGTGGCGTAGGAATTAAAGTGGCTTCTGTGACAGAAAAGACTGGTCCAATTGTGGCAGTACATACATTGGATCCAGAAGCATCAGAGGTGATTATGATGTCTAGCCTTGGTCAAGCAATCCGTGTAGCCGTGAAGGATATTCCAGTACTTGGACGTGCAACGCAAGGGGTGAGGATTATGCGTCTTGCTGATGATGATACGGTAGCTTCCTTAGGAATCGTGCTTCCTGAAGAAAAAGACGATATTGAAGAATCGGAAGAATAAAAGCTTAAGAAAAATACTCCGGAAACGGAGTATTTTTTGTGGTTGTTTTTTGTGTTTTTTTGAGTGTAAATTTTTATAGATTTTTTAGCTGATATCTAGCTTATGCTCCAGAATATCCTGCTTATGCTAGCAGGGAAAAATGAGATTTTTATCTCTGTTAATTAAAAAAGTAAAATTGTTATGGTTGCGTATTTTTGGAACTTGGTGGTATGGTGCAGGCAAATGAAAAATTAAATGAGGAAAACAAATGAGTAAACATAATAGAAAAGTTCAATTAGAAGCCACGACAGTTGCCACAGAGCGAGTTAGTGCAAGAATGAGGATTGGCGCAATTACAATGGCTACAAGCGCCGTGATGGCATTGAGCTTCGCATCTCCAATATCTGCACTTGGTAAGGCCACAACAACGAGTACTGAAAATAAGGGCAGTAAAAAGGTAGTTTATCCAGAACACCCAAACGCACCGGAAGGTGATTATGAAATAGCACCAATGAAGATTGCGCCACCTAGCTATGAAGGTCATGTGCATATGCCAATGCCATTTGTGAATGGTAAGTTAGCAATGAGTCTTGATAGGATTGACCGTACAAACAGTGAGATTGAGTTTTCAGTAGATAAAAGCTGGCTGGGAAATAGAAAAATAAAACGTCTCGGCGTAGCTTCTATTAGGTGGTATGGATTTGCGATTGATAATTCGGGCTTATATGAAGCTAATACTTTTGACGATGAATGGACCACAAAGATGTTTGCAAGTAAGGCGGACTACGAGGGGTTATCAGACCGCCACGAATCGAAGGATAGATATTTCTGGGTTAGACCAACTTTTGATTTATTCTATGAATGGTCAAACGATGTCGTATTTGTATTGCAGCTTGATGATAATACTTATTATAATGGGCGTGTTTATTTCAAAGAAGACTGTTTGTTGCATTGGATTGAGGGGAGGAACTGTGTAGTGGACAAATACGATCAGTCAAAAACGATGCGTAATGTATCTTATAAGGCAGTGGCGGCGCCAAAGAAAAAATACACCATTGGTATGATACCTAGGGAAGTTGATGGGTATGCGAATACTGACATAAATGCAGTAGAGCCAGAAAAACCGGTAACTCCAGAGAAGCCGGTTACACCTGAAAAGCCAGTAATTCCAGAAAAACCAGTAGTCCCAGAGAAGCCAGTGATTCCTGAGAAGCCGGTTACGCCAGAAAAACCAGTGACTCCTGAGAATCCGGTAATTCCAGAGAAACCGGTTACGCCAGAAAAACCAGAGGAGAAGAATAAAACTGAGGATGAAACCTCTATTGAAGTAGGTAAGTCAGAGGAAACTAAAAAGACTACAGAATCAGAGAATGAGCCAGAAGATAAATCTGATGAGAAAAATAAAGAGAAAACCGAGGTTGAACCAAAGACTCAGAATGTTGAAAAATCTAGCATATATAATAATCTCCCAAGAAAATCACTAGGCGTGGTGACAGCTCAGAGTATTACTGAGAACCCAAAAGATGATACAGAAAACACGGGAGCTGACAGTATTGATTCGACGGAAATTGAATCTTCTGATAGTGCAGAGGAAAAGGTTGAAAAAGATGAACAGTCTGAGGATAAAGAAAAGACTGATCAGGAAGCAACTGAAGTTCCTAAGCTCGGTGAAGTTAAAAAAGAATTTAATATCTTTAGTCAATGGTGGACATGGCTTATCGCAGGCACGATTGTCGGTGCTATATTACACAAGATCTTTCTCTCAATACGTTCTAAAAAACATGAAACTATTTCAGATTAGATAGAACATCGGCGGTAGCTCTCTCAAGAAAGAAAAATCTCTCAACAATATCGCCGACACTGAGGGAAAGCGTACATTAAAAAATGTCTATAATATCCTATAGAATATAGATATGATAGCTACCTTAGCTTAATATCTATAACTTTTAAAATAGACGCTATAGCCGTCCTCGCGACGGCTATAGTTATTTTATATATAAATATAATGTGATAAAATGGATTTATGGAAAGCCTTTATGTTTTTTTAGCATTTGTTATGGGCTGGCTTGTAGCACAAGCTTTAAAGCTGATTTTCTTTATTGTTAAAAAGCGTGGCAAGACTACAATTCGTGATGTTATATATTATGCAGTAAAGTCTGGTGGCATGCCCTCTGGCCATACCGCGAGTTTCATGGCGATGACTATGACAATAGGATATATTAGTGGTTTTAATTCAGTGGTTTTTGCGTTAGCCGCATGTAATACATTAATTATTGTATATGATGCAACGAATGTGCGTTATTCGGTTGGTGAGCACGGAAAGTTATTAAATAAGATTATTGATGATAAAAATAAAAGCGAAGGAACTAGACTAAGTAAACTTCGCGTGGTCGAGGGGCATACAATAGCAGAAGTAATTGCAGGTTTTTGGATTGGGATTTTTATTGCAACATTGATAAAAATCGTGTGTTTATAGAAGGGAAAGGCGTTTTTACAGGCATAATTGAAAAAAAGTTTCAAAAAAAGTAAAAAAAGTCCAAGAAATGTATTGACAGTTTTGTTTAAGTAAACTATTATTAGAGCATACAAAAGCTGCGACATACATAAAGATGACTGTGCGCTTTTGGAAATTGAAATTTAACAATTCAGTTGTGCAATTTGAAATGGTAATATGTGTGGTTTTATAATCATACGAATCCATTTCTTTCATCGTCAGTTTTATTTTATTTGAGTTTTCAAATTTAAAATTCAAGGTCTTAGGACCTTTAATGGAGAGTTTGATCCTGGCTCAGGATGAATGCTGGCGGCATGCCTAATACATGCAAGTCGAGCGGTAGCATGGCTTCACCGTTCTCTTGACACACTTGGCTATTATGCGAGTGGTAAGATTCGAGGGAACTGTGAAGCTGATGACGAGCGGCGGACGGCTGAGTAACGCGTGAGAACATACCCCAAAGTGAGGGATAACTAGTCGAAAGATTAGCTAATACCGCATGTGATCTTTGGATTAAAGCATTTATGCGCTTTGGGAATGGCTTGCGTACGATTAGATAGTTGGTGAGGTAAAGGCTCACCAAGTCGACGATCGTTAGATGGTTTGAGAGGATGATCATCCAGACTGGGACTGAGACACGGCCCAGACTCCTACGGGAGGCAGCAGTAGGGAATCTTTCACAATGGGCGAAAGCCTGATGGAGCAATGCCGCGTGCAGGACGAAGGCCTTCGGGTTGTAAACTGCTTTTATAAGCGAGAAATATGATGGTAACTTATGAATAAGGATCGGCTAACTACGTGCCAGCAGCCGCGGTCATACGTAGGATCCGAGCATTATCCGGAGTGACTGGGTGTAAAGAGTTGCGTAGGTGGCAAGATAAGTAGATAGTGAAATCTGGTGGCTCAACCATTCAGACTATTATCTAAACTATCTAGCTCGAGACTGTTATGGGTAACTGGAATTTCTAGTGTAGGAGTGAAATCCGTAGATATTAGAAGGAACACCGATAGCGTAGGCAGGTTACTGGGACAGTTCTGACACTAAGGCACGAAAGCGTAGGGAGCAAACGGGATTAGATACCCCGGTAGTCTACGCCGTAAACGATGGATACTAGCAGTTTTGGGTATCGACCCCCGGAGTTGCGAAGCTAACGCGTTAAGTATCCCACCTGTGTAGTACGATCGCAAGATTAAAACATAAAGGAATTGACGGGGACCCGCACAAGCGGTGGAGCGTGATCTTTAATTCGATGGTAAACGATAAACCTTACCAAGGCTTGACATCCGATGTAGGCTCTCGAAAGAGAACTGTGCCTTCGGGAACATCGAGACAGGTGATGCATGGCCGTCGTCAGCTCGTGTCGTGAGATGTTTGGTTAAGTCCATCAACGAGCGCAACCCTTGCAACCAGTTGTATTTTTCTGGTAGGACTGCCCCGGTAACGGGGAGGAAGGAGGGGATGATGTCAGGTCAGTATTTCCCTTACGCCTTGGGCTAGAATCGCGCTACAATGGCTGGTACAATGCGAAGCGAAGCAGTGATGTGAAGCAAATCGCACCAAAGCCAGTCCCAGTTCGGATAGAAGGCTGAAACTCGCCTTCTTGAAGTCGGAATCGCTAGTAATCGCAGATCAGCATGTTGCGGTGAATACGTTCCCGGGTCTTGTACACACCGCCCGTCAAACCATGAGAGTCACCAACACCCGAAGTCCGCCTCGGCGGCCTAAGGTGGGGGAGATGATTGGGGTTAAGTCGTAACAAGGCATCGGTACGAGAACGTGTCGATGGATTACCTCCTTTCTAGAGAAGGATTTGATGAGCATTAAATAGCAATATTTAATGTATCTAGGTCGGTCGTAATTGTGTTAATTAAGCTTAGAACACAATATAGCTTACGAGAGTAAGATACGATTTACAGCTTACATTGACTTTCGATGAATTGCACAACTGAGTTGTTAAGGAAGACCCTGGTAGGGGTCTTTTTTTTAGTCTAAATTTAGTTCTAGACGGTCTTCTCGCAGTTATCGATATGATATACTCGATTTATGAAGAAAAAGACACTGCTTGATTTGGAAGATTTTATTTATGAATTTTATGGAGAGGAAAATAAAGAACTCTCTGTAGCGGTGCTTACGACTATACTGGGTGTATTTGTGGGAATTAAGCCGGCGGGGCTTTTAACAAACGATGTCATGAATAACGGAGATGTGCTACTGGACGGCGGCAAATTTGTAGATTTTTTAAGTGACCTAGGGATTTATATTCTGATTGGTGAAAATAGAATATCTCATGAAGGTGAGCCTTATATGACAAAAGCGGAAGAAAATGAAATTTATGATAATGATTTGGATGTGATTAACTTGACTGGAGACGCTCCGGATATCAATGATTTAGATATAGTAAAGTTGGATGTAAGTAAACTTGGTTTGGATGGCGGTGAAGTTTTAAAGTTTAATCTGGAATGTTTAGGAAATTATAGGGGTGGGGAATTTTTATACATCTCATTTCAAAAAAGAATTTGTCGGGAATTGAAGTCGGCGTATGAGCAAATGATGAATTCGATGCGAAATGGCTTTGTGATGGATGGAAAGGAGGATGAATGGACTGTGGCTACATTTAAGATTGGTGACTTGCTAGGCTATCCTGAGACTGCGATTATTGAATATGTTTCTAAAAATAAGAATGAACTATATATAAACAGTGAAGAACATCTAGCGAGAATTAGAAGAAATCGTTACTATGCACATAGTGAAGTTTTTGAGGAAGCTGAATTTAAGGAGTATGATCTGCCAATGAATTTGGCAATTAAGAAGTATTTGCCACGTACTGAAACGATTATGGCGGCAGACTCAACAAAGAGATGGTTAGACTAATCTAATTTTCTTGTGATAAAATAGAAAGAGTTTAATGGAGAATAAAAAATAAAATGGGTCTTTTGATCAATCTAGCGTTGCTGCTTGTGGGCTTCGTTTTTCTAATTAAGGGTGCAGATATTTTTGTGGATGGTGCAAGCGATACGGCACGTAAATTTCGTGTACCAAAGATGCTGATTGGTTTAACTATTGTTTCTTTTGGTACAAGTGCGCCAGAACTTGCAGTGAGTATCCAGTCGATTCTCTCTGGTAAGGGTGATATTTTGCTAGGAAACGTGATTGGTAGCAATATTCTTAATATCTTGCTAATTTTGGGGCTTTCAGCACTGGTGGGAACGCTTCATGTTAATACGGCGACAGTGAAGAAGGAAATTCCAGTACTTATTTTGATAACTATAGCGTTTACAGTGGTGCTTTCTGATAAGATTTTTGGATTGGGCGAGAATTTATTTACTAGACAAGATGGCATTATTTTACTCTTGTTTTTCTGTGTTTTTATCTATTATCTTTTTGGTATGGCGAATCGGAAGACTGGTGCTGAGAATGAGGTGACTGAGAAAAAATCTGTAAAAAAGGAGACTTCTAAGACGGAAAAAGTTACTGAGGTTAAGACAGAAAAGGTTACTGAGGTTAAGACAGAAAAAGTTGCTGAGACTAAGAAGGAAACAGATGAAGAAGGGGAAGTTAACTTAGTTAAGGCAGTTTTGATGGTGGTATTTGGCCTGGTTGGAATTGTATTCGGTAGTGATCTAGTTGTAAAAGGTGCGTCAGAAATTGCGGCGACCTTTGGTGTAAGTCAAAGAATTATTTCTCTTACCATTGTGGCGCTGGGTACTTCATTGCCAGAATTGGTAACTTCTGTGATCGCGACTCGTAAGGGTGAATATGATATAGCCATTGGAAATATCGTTGGATCGGATATCTTTAATATTGGTATTGTGGCGGGACTTCCAGTTGCTTTGTTAGGTGGGGTCGGTGGCAGTGCTTTCTCAGTTGTTGATATTGCTGCGTTAGTAATTTCACCAATTGTTCTTTACTTCTTTGCAAGGCGAGGACATCGAATTGGATTTAAGAAGGGGATCGCTTTCTTATTGATGTTCGTGGTCTACTATGGCTACGTAATTATGGGAAGTTTTGCATAAATGAATGATTTTGTGATCGAACCGGAACTGGACACAAGAAATCTTGTGGATGAGTTTAAGGGGAAGTCTAATGAACAGGTAAAAGCTGAGCTAGGCGAGAGACGAAATAGTCTTGAGGTCGCAATTGAGAACGTGGAACATGACTTTAATGTGGGGACGATCGTGCGTTCAGCGAATAATTTCAACGTCAACATGGTACACATAATTGGGCGTAAGAAATATAACAGACGTGGTGCGATGTGTACAGATAAGTATCTGGAGATTAAATACTGGACTGATTTTGAGAGCTTTGTGGTTGACCAGAGGGCGCGTGGTCGCGAGATTGTAGCGATTGAAAATAATACGGAACGCGCTAAGCCGATCCATCAAAAGATTTTTTCTAAAAATACAACTCTGGTTTTTGGAAGTGAAGGGAACGGAATTAGCGCGGAACTAACAGCGGCGGCGGATGATGTACGTTTTATTGAGTCATTTGGCTCAACAAGGTCGCTAAATGTTGGTGTGGCGGCGGGAGTGGCGATGTATGAATGGGTTAGGCAAGTAGTATTATCGCTTGAAGACAATTGATACTAAAAGCGATAAGAAAAGAGTATGAAGGTTGGCGGTAACAGCTAGGCCGAGACCGACGCCAATGAGTCCCCAAAATTTGACGCGATCATAAGACGAAACGCCGCTTAACATATTATCAGAGATGATTTGATATTTGGAGATAATAAGGCCACTGATGGCAGTGATTAATAAGCCAATTATCATCCAACCGAAACTAAAATTCCATTGCATGAATAAATTATAGCACAATAAAAATGTGAATATAAAAAGTGTAGTGGTTCTTGATTTTTATAAATAGATAGAGTAAAATAATTGAAGACGGGGATATAGCTCAGCTGGTTAGAGCGCGTCACTGATAATGACGAGGTCTGTGGTTCAAGTCCACATATCCCCACCACCTGAAAATATGTTTGTTTAAGCCGCTAGAAGTAGCGGCTTTTTGTTGGATGGGATATAAAAACTATAATCCTGGAGGATGTGTTGTGAAGAAAAAGGAAAGTTTCGGGTGGACGAGAAAAAGAATATAAAGAGGGGTATAGATAAAAACAAGAAAAAAGACCTTTTGGGTCTTTTGTTGGTGGAGTATCTAGCGGGGGGACGCTAAATACCCCATGGCTGATTTTATCAGAAAAATGGTGGAGTAACAGGGATTCAAACCCTGGACCTCTGCCTTGCAAAGGCAGCGCTCTAATCAGCTGAGCTATTACCCCAGTGGAATTATATTAGCAAAGAATAAGTTTAATGTCAATAAAAAAGATAGAGTGACTAATAAATATTAATGAGGATGGAGGAGTGGGTATAGTGATAGATATAAATGACAGCATAGGCATTAAAATATATTATAAAATAATAATTAACTTTAGCATATTGACAAAGTGCTTCTGTTATTGTATAATACAAGACATAAGCCAAAAGGTGCGTTAGAGAGAGACACTTTGAGGTGGTGAGGGGAACAATAACAATTATTAATATTTCTGGTGGGCAGAAAGAGAATTAAATGGCAGGAACTAAACAAGGTGGCCTTAAGGCTGCAGCAACTAACCGTGAGAAATACGGTAAAGACTTTTACGCAAAGATCGGCCAAAAAGGTGGACGATTAGGTTGTACTGGTGGATTTGCAGCAAACCCTGCACTTGCAAAAATTGCCGGTGCTAAAGGTGGTCGTATTTCACGACGTGGCCCAGCTAAGAAAAATGTTGCTTAATTTAAAGATTAATAACTTATTAGCTTAAAATATTAGCTAGATCCATCTAGAAATTGACGAACCCAGAAATGGGTTCGTTTTTTATGATGTTCGGATTTTTATTAAAAGAGGTTATGGATAAATAACTTAAATATGATATATTATAGAGAGAAAAGGAGGTGATATGAATTTTAATGAATACCAAGAAAGTGCACGAAAATACGACACTTTCTCTTATGAAGATTTTGTAAGGGCGGGATCAAAAGTGTCCGATGTTGGCGTTTTGGAGAAGGTATTAGGGATTGCTGGCGAGGCTGGCGAAGCATGTGACAAAATTAAAAAGATTATTCGTGACAACGATGGCGTAGTAACAGATGAGAAGCGCCTAGAGATCATAAAAGAATTTGGTGATGTCTTATGGTATCTTGCAATGGTTTCGCGATATCTTGGAGTGGAATTTAATGAGGTGGCAGAGATAAATCTAAAGAAGCTTGAAGATCGATTTCAGAGAAACCAGATTCATGGGGCGGGCGATAATCGCTAGAGGTTTGAATTTGAGATTTTAGATTCTAAACATCTAGAAAAATTAGGTGTTGAGAGTTTTTTGGTGCCTTTCGGGCTTAGATTAAATCGCAGTGGGGGCAATACCAGGTTTGGTTTTTATCCTGAAACATGGTAAGGCCGCATTTTTTGCAGGTAGTTTTTTGGTGGAGCCAACGACGGTAGGTGTCAAGATGAGCTTCAGTAAAATCTTGGTTGAAAAATAGGTGATATTTTGTTTGTAGATTAGGGTGATTCTCGAGAATTGTTTGGGCCGCATGCCAGGCTTCGGTTTCAATCTTGATACGATCGATGGAAAGCTGAAAATTACGATGACCAGAAACGGCGTGACCTAGTTCGTGGAGCAGTTGGAGGGCAAAATCTTGAAAAGAACTGTTTGTATCATTTGGGTTACTAGGCTCGTAAAAAATAGTGTTTGGCGGGCGGAAGAGGAAGCGGGGGCCGGGTTGAAAGCAAAAATCAGGATAGAGGGATTTTAGGTCAGCAAGAAAATTGGAGAACGGACTGTTTGGTGACTGATTTTTTATCTGATTAGAAGAATTTGCCTGACTCATTAAAAATATTATAGGTGGAGGTGGAGAAAATAAAAAGAATAAGAGGGAAGGAGGGTGAGTAGTGAATGTAAGAGATGGATGGTGAGTGAGCCATAGACGCACGCTTTACAAACAGGGGTGGATTTGGTATATTAAAAGGTAGATTCGGGTTCGTTCATTTGGGGAAAATAGCTCAGAGGTATAAATATTAAGTGAGAAGATTTTTCTTAAGTGAACGGGCCTGAAGAAAGGAAAATATAAGTAATGGCTGATGCCAAAAAAATCACAATGGACGAATTGCTTGCTTCTGCTAGTGATTCAGTCAAAAAAGTAGTCGCTGGAGATACTGTTTCTGGTGTAGTACTTTCAGTAAAGAAACACGAGATTTTGATTGATCTCGGTGCACAGGGTGTTGGTTTAGTACCACGCCGTGAAGCTTCTTTTGCTCGCAACCTTGAGGTTGGCCAGGAAGTTTCTGCTTCAGTTATCGATCCAGAAATGGAAGACGGTACTGTACTTCTTTCACTCCGTAAGGCTGTGAAGGATAAGGGCTGGGATGAAATCCAGGCTAAGATGGACGCTGCGGAAATCGTGGAGGTTACTCCATTTGATGCCAATCGTGGTGGTCTTTTGGTCGAATATGAAGGAATTCGTGGTTTCTTGCCAGTATCACAACTTTCTGCAGAGCACTACCCACGCGTAGGTTCAGCAGATAAGGATGAGATTTTGCAACGTCTTAACTCTCTTGTTGGTAAGGGAATTAAGGTGAGAATTCTTGATGCTAACAAGAAAGATAACAAGCTTATTTTCTCTGAGAAGGAAGCTGTTAAGGATGGTCTTGCTGCTCGCTTTGCTGAGCTTCACGTTGGTGATGTAATCAAGGGTGTTGTGACTGGTGTAGTCGATTTTGGCGTTTTCGTAAATGTTGAAGGTATTGAAGGTTTGATTCATATCTCTGAAATTTCTTGGGAACGTGTAAATAATCCTTCTGACTACGTGAAAGTTGGTGATGAAATCGAGGCAAAGATTATTGCTATCGACAAGGAGCGTTTGAGCCTCTCAATGAAGCAGCTCGTTGCTGATCCATGGCTTTCAGAAGTTGAGAACCTAAAGAAAGGTTCAAAAGTTGAGGGAACTGTAACTCGTATCACTCCATTTGGTGCATTTGTACAGATTTCACCAGCTGTTGAAGCTTTGGTCCACGTCTCTGAACTTGGTGAAGGTAATGATGTCGACCCTGAAAAGATCTTTACTCTTAATGAGCGCAAGAGCTTTAAGGTACTTGACATTGATCGTGAAGGTCGCAAGATTTCACTTTCAGTCGCTAAATAATTAGAAGACTAAAAAAAAGAACCCCGTAACAGGGGTTCTTTTTGTGGTTGAATAAATTATTTATTCAATGGTTTGTGACAGAGCCACCAATCTTCACAGGTAAATTCGCCGGCTTTTGCTGCGGCAAAACGTTCCTTGACAGTGGCAATGTCTTTGGCTGGAGGGACAATAACGTCGGCACCGAAGAGTTCGTTGTTTGGCCAGTTGGCAGGAAGAGCAACTTTGTGTTCTTCTGAAGTCTGAAGGCCTTTAACCATACGTAAGATTTCATCCATGTTGCGACCAAGCTCTTGTGGGTAGTAAAGAATAGCGCGAACTTTGCCTTCTGGGTCGATGATAAAGACGGCACGGACGGTGTTAGTGTCATGGTTTTTACCTGGATGGATGAAACCAAGCTTGCCGGAAACGAGGCCAGTGTCAGCAATGATTGGGAACTCGATTTCAACATCGAAGTGCTCCTTGATCCATTCAGTCCACTTGATGTGGGAGAAGACCTGGTCAACGGAAAGACCGAGAAGTTCAGTATTCATCTCACGGAATTTAGTGTAATTCTTTTGGAAAGAAACGAATTCGGTGGTACAGACTGGAGTGAAGTCGGCTGGATGGCTAAAAAGAACAAGCCATTTGCCAGCGTAGTCGCCAGGTAAAGTTTTTGGACCATGAGTGGTTTGAACTTGCATGGTTGGCAGCATTTCACCAATAAGAGGGATATGCTGAATTTCATTATCGTTCATAAAAATCTCCTTGTTAAGGTTTGTGTATTTTTTGGTCGGGAAGACCCCTAATTTTTTATCAAAGTTGTGTTATTAAAACACAGTTAATCAATTTCAAGGTCGTATGCGACCATTTCTATTCTAACATAGAAACAAATTATGGGAAGAGTAATGTGATAGAATGGAGTTAATAAAAAATGAGCAGAATTGGGGAAATGATTAGCGATGTTAGGTAATGATAGCCTGGAAAGATGGAAGAAGATAATATATTTTATATTTGTTCTTTTATTTTTGGTTATAATAACACTGATATTATATATGTTTAACGTGATACCCCATCGGCAATTTACTAATGAGGATTTTGGGATTGAAACTTATAAAAGCTCTGTTGATAAGGATGGGGATGGGATTGATGACCAGACAGATTTTTTACAAAGCGTGCGGAGTTATATTGCAACAAAACCGAAATATAAAAGTAAATATTATAGGACAGGTTATCCAGATGACGGGTTTGGGGTTTGTACGGATGTGATTGCTTTTGGACTTAGGGGAGCTGGATATGATTTGATGGAGCTGGTGGATGCTGATATTAGAGCGAATAAGAAAATGTATCAGCTGGACGTAGTGGATAAAAATATTGATTTTCGCCGAGTAAATAATTTAAGAATATTTTTTGAACGTAATGCGAAGTCTTTAACGACAGATCTAACAGATATAAAAGAATGGCAGGGTGGAGATATAATTGTGTTCAAGACGCACATTGGTGTAGTATCGGACAAAAGAAATTGGCGAGGAATACCTTTTATTATTCATAATGGTGGACTTCATTTTGAAGAAGATATATTGGAGTATCGGACGGATATTGTGGGGCATTTTAGGATGAGCTAGGTTTTAATACGTGATTTATGGTATTAAACAATAATCCTAAAAATTTAAGAGGAGAAAGATGGATAATCTTACATATAAATATTACAGAAAAAGTGGCGGGAAAAAAGTATTCATTATCTTGCATGGTAGTGGACCAGTTGGCGTAGAGACTAGTTTTATTGCATCTATTTTTGACGCTATCGCAACAACGAAGAATAGTGTCATCGGTTTTAATTTCCCATTCTGTGATCGCGAAGAAGTTAACTCGAGTGGATCAGAACTAAAAGAAGAAGTGGGCGCACTAAAGTGTGTGATAGATTTTGTCCACTCAGAGGGCTATGAAGAAATTAGGATTATAGCAAAATCTCTTGGTGGTATTATCGCTAGTTACTATCTAGAACAATATCCAGATAGCGAAATAGATTTAGCAATTTTAGGATACATCCCAAATGAGATTAGACAAAATGCGATCATAAATAATTTAAGTCTTGTTATTCAAGGTGAAAATGACCGTTTCGCATTGCCGTCTAAAATTAAAGAACTTGTTAATGAATCAGTTGAGGTCGTTGCCATAAAAAATGCAGATCATAGTTATAGGAATGAGAAAAAAGAACCTATATATCAGGGTCTTGTAACTAAAGAATTACTTGAATGGATAAAGAGAAAAAAGTAAGGTTGTTTATAGTTTTAAGTTTTACAGAATTATATAGTGTTTTAATATAACTTAGGAGAGGTAGTATAACAAAAAACAGACCTTTAGGGTCTGAATTTTTCATAGTGGCTCCCCCGGTCAGGCTCGAACTGACAACCTCGAAGTTAACAGCTTCTTGCTCCACCATTGAGCTACAGGGGAATCTATGAAGAGATTATAACGCAACCGGCGCGGCAATGCAAGGGGTTTTGAAACGAGATAGTTGATGCAAAATGATATAATAGTTTTTAGAGATTAGTAGAGGTTAAAATGAAACAGCTTGAGAAATTGTTGAAAATCCAGGATATTATCGTTGAGACAGAAAAGGAACAGAAAAAGATTATTAATGGCATTTCTTTTGAGGTTAATGAGGGTGAGACGGTAGTGATTTTGGGGCCGAATGGGGCGGGAAAATCGACTCTAGGTGCAGCCTTGATGGGGGATAGGAGGTATAAAATTACGAGGGGAAAGATTGAGTTTTGCGGGCAAGAGGTTAGTATGATGGATACTGACAAACGCGCCTTGCTTGGGATGATGATGACAATGCAGAGTCCAGTAGAGATCCCAGGGATTTCTACAACTGAGGTGATTCGAAATGCTTTGATGGCTAGGGGTGAGAGGTTGCCACTTGATACGGTTCGGGAGCGAATTTCGACAGTGTGTAAAAAGTTAAAAACAAATATTTTCTTTGCGGAAAGAGACTTAAATGTGCAGTTTTCTGGAGGTGAGAAGAAGAAGAATGAAATTTTGCAAGCGATGGTTTTAAAACCAAAGCTTTTGATTTTGGACGAGATAGATTCAGGACTTGATGTGGATGCGACAGAGAAAATTTCAGAAATGTTGGCGGAACTTGCAAAAGAAACTAGAGCTGCATTTTTGGTGATTACGCACAATATGCGGGTCTTAAAACATTTATCTGTGGATAAGGTGTTGATTTTGAAAGATGGAAAAATAGTGCGAACGGGTGGAGATGAGCTCATAAGAGAAGTAGAGACTGAGGGGTTTCAGAATTTATGACAGAAGGATTCAGAAATGATAGTGGTGAAAAAATGATGAAGGAGATAAAGAAAAATAGAGGTTTAACTACGGAATATATCCGGGAGCTTTCTGCGCGAAAAAAAGAGCCAAAATGGATGTTGGATCTCAGACTTTTAGGGCTTTCATATTGGGAAAAATTGAAGATGCCAGCATGGGCGCCGGATATTACAGAACTAAAGCTTGATGATATTTTAATGTATGTGGAGCCGAAGAAAGAGATGGTGGGTAGCTGGGATGAGGTGCCGGCGGAGATCCGGGAAACTTTTGAGCAGCTTGGGATTCCAGAGGCTGAACGTGAGCATTTGGCTGGGGTGGGGGCACAATATGATTCGGAAGTGATTTACCATAATCTGAAGGAGCAGATTGCGAAGAAGGGTGTAGTGTATTTGCCGATGGAAGAGGCGGTGGCAACAACTCAGAAACCTAGGGAAGAGGTGATTCGCCAATATGGTGTGGATGTAGCGGAGATTTTAAAGAAGCATTTTATGAAATTAATTTCTGAATCTGACCATAAATTTGCGGCTTTGCATGCGGCAGTTTGGAGTGGTGGTTCGTTTATTTATGTACCCAAAAATGTCAGTGTAGAAATTCCAATTCAGAGTTATTATCGTTTAAATGCACCGGGGGCAGGGCAGTTTGAACATACTTTGATTATTGTCGATGAGGGATCGGACTTGCATTTTATCGAAGGCTGTTCGGCACCAAAATACACAGTCTCAAATTTACATGCAGGTAGCGTGGAGCTTTATGTGAAGAAAAATAGTAGACTAAAATTTTCGACCGTAGAAAGCTGGTCAAAAAATGTATTCAATTTGAATACAAAAAGAGCATATGTTGAGGAAGATGGGGCAATTGAATGGGTTACTGGATCATTTGGGTCGCGAATTTCAATGCTTTATCCAATGGGAATTTTGGCTGGGGCTAGAGCAAAAATGGAGTACACCGGTGTAACTTTTGCGGGTGCTGAACAAAATCTTGATACAGGTGCAAAAGTTGTTCATATCGGACCGAATACTTATTCAATGATGATGGCAAAATCTTTAAGTAAAGATGGTGGAATTTCAACTACACGAACATTGGCTAAAATTTGCAAAACGGCAGTGGGGGCAAAGTCGTATACGGACTGTAAATCACTGATTTTGGATAGTAAATCAATCTCAAACGCGATTCCGGAAGTGAAGGTGGAATGTGACGATGCGGAGGTCTCACATGAGGCCAGTGTGGGGAAAATTTCAGATGAGGCAATTTACTATTTAAAGACTCGAGGAATTTCTGAGGATGAGGCGAGGGCTATGATCGTGCGGGGATTTACGGGGGATATATCGAAAGAATTACCAATTGAGTATGCAATGGAAATGAATAATTTAATTAAGATGGAAATGGAAGGAACCGCATAATGTATCGGGAGGAATTTGAGATTTTTGAATTAGCGCCGGAATTAATTGATCCAATGATGCCTTTTGTATATTTAGATAGTGCGGCAACTATGCAGAGACCGAAACAGGTGATCGAGAAAGTTTCTGAATACTATAAAACATTGAACGCTAATCCACTGAGGGGGCTGTATAAAATTAGTGAACAGTCTACGAGATTACTAAACCAGACTCGTACTAAGGTGGCTGAGTATATAGGTACTGGAGCTGATGAGGTGATTTTTACTAAGAATGCAACTGAGGCAATAAATTTGGTTGCAAATGGAGTAAAAGAGTTGATTGGGGATGGAAAAATCTTGATTAGTCTAGATTCACACCATAGTAATATATTGCCATTCACCGAGAGATATGGCGAACAGGTTTTGATCTGTGAAGATGTAGTGGCGGAATATAAGAGATTGATGCCGGATGAAACCGAGGGTTCGGATGTAAGATTTGTGGCGCTGACAGGACTTTCAAATGTTACTGGCGAGGAACAGATTGAGACGGTGCAAGAATTAAGAAAGTCAGGGTTTAACGGATTGATCTTGCTTGATGCAGCACAGTTGATTGCGCATCAAAAAATTAACCTTGAGATGCTCGATGTAGATTTTTTGGCGTTTTCTGGCCATAAGATTGGTGCACCAATGGGCATAGGAGTGCTTTATATGCGTCGAGAGCTTATGGAAAAGATTAAACCATTAAATTATGGCGGGGAGATGGTGGATGCCGTAGAAATTGCTGAGAATGCGCG
>JAEHON010000010.1:75881-78046 GCA_016112465.1 Candidatus Saccharimonadota bacterium
CCACATGATACGGCTCAGATTTTGAGTAATTATGGTGTGATGGTGCGGGCTGGGTGGCATTGTGCAGAACCAGTATTGACGAAGCGAAAAATTGGTCCTGCGGTGCGTGTGAGTTTGATGTTTTATAACACAAGGTCCGAAATTAATTATTTGGTATCAATTTTGGGAAAGATTCGTAAGGAAATGGGTCTTTAATTATTCTTTAAATTAAAATATTTTTGAGCAAGAAGTAAGCTAAAGATAGGGGATTGAGTAAAAAATGTATGATGAGATATTACTAGAGCATAATCTATACCCAAAGAATAGGGGCGAGTTGGAGGGGGCAGAGATAAAAAAGGAATTAAAAAATGCCAGTTGTGGTGATAAAATTTTTGTTCAACTAAAAGTCGAGGATGGAGTGATTGTGGATGGTAAATTTACTGGGCATGGATGTGCAATTTCTTTAGCTTCGGCAGATTTAATGATTGAGACGGTGAGAGGGAAGACTTTAGAGGAAGCGAAAGAATTGAGTGATTTATTTAGAGAAATGATTCTTGAAAATGAGAAGTTTAATGCGGACGGCGGGTTGGAAAAAATGGGAGAGGCAAGAGCTCTAGAAATAGTCTCGAGGATGCCAGCGAGGGTAAAATGTGCGGAATTAGCGTGGCAAGTTTTTAAGTCATAAAAAGCTTGTGTTTATAGCCCACGCGACTTATAATGGGATTAGTTTGAGGAGAAATAAATGATAAAGGTGGACGAAAGGTTCTTGGCGGAGGTGGGATTACAAAATCTTCCTGAACCACAGAAAGAGGCGCTAGTGGCTGAGATTCAAGTTGAGCTCGAAAATCGCGTCGGTGAAAAAATGAGTGAGGGGATGACTCCTGAACAACTTGAAGAATTTGACGGGATTATGCGAAAAGACCGCAATGTGATGATCAGGTTCTTATCGAAGCTTGGCGACTATCGACAAGATGAAATTTATCAGAAATTATTGCAGAAATATAATGTCACAGAAGGAACACTAGAGATTTTGGGGGAGTATTTAAGTGTGAAGTGGATACAGTTGAACCGACCGGATTATGCAAAAGTTGCACAAGATATCGAAAGCGAGTTTAAGCAGGAAATTATTCGAAGTCATGATGAGATAATTGAGGTGCTTAGACAAGCCGAAGCTCAAGAGACAGCGACCGAGCCGATGCCAATATCAGTTTAGTTAAACAAAAACTGAAAAAATAGTAGAAAGCCCAGAAGTGATTCTGGGTTTTCTGTTGGGAATTTAGGATTCAAATTTTGATTTTGATTTTGATTTTGATTATTTCATGTAGCCGTTGTAGAAGGAATTTGCATCCATGGGTTTGCGACCGAGCGGCTGCAAACGATCGATGATGATGTTTTGATTGTCGCCGCACGTGAATTTGATTTTGGCGCGGTTATCTGCTTCTGTTTTTGTATCTAGATGGGCTTCCAAGATAATACATTCATGATCACCAATCTTAAGTTTGCTTTTTGGGAAAGTTTGAAAAGCGCGAATCTGATTTAAGAGATTCATTGCAGACTTTTTGAGATCTAGTTGAGACATTGAAGTATCGAATTTTGAGGTATAGGTGGCTTCCTTATCATTTTGTGGTATTGGAATTGGTAGAGAATTGAGGTGTTCAACCAACCATGTAGTGGCGCGGAATGAGAGAGCCTGATAGATCTCGGATTTTGCAGGATACGCAGAACTGAATTCATCAGATTTAATGGTGGTTTGGTAATAAATTGGGCCGGCGTCCATGGCTTTAACGAGTTTCATAACTGAGACGGAAAAATCTTGATCACCATTTAGAATGGCGGATTCAATTGGTGAAGCGCCTCGATATTTTGGCAGTAATGATGGGTGAATATTAAGAATGCCGATTGGCTCAAAAAGTTCAAGGATGTCAGATTTTATAATAACACCGAAACTTGCGAGGATGCCGAAGAGAGAAGGGGTGGCACTTTTGAGACGTTTGACTTCATCGAGGTCGGCTTTATTTTTGGCATGAAAAACGATTTCACAAGTACCAGACTTCTCAATACATTGTTTTGTAAAATCGGCAAGAGGGCCGTTGCCGAAAAAGATAATCTTGTTTTGCTTAGCTTTATTCATCGCCGAATAATTCAGGATTATTTTTGATACGTGAGTCATAGTCAAGCGGTTTGAG
>JAEHON010000010.1:78146-81141 GCA_016112465.1 Candidatus Saccharimonadota bacterium
CGAATGATAATGATGCGTTTATTAATACCGAGCTGAGGTGCGGCCATGGCTGCAGAAAGCTCGTGTGGATGTTCTTTTTCCCATTCTAGGCTGGAATCAACCATCTGTTTGATGATTTGGTGAGTCTCTTCAGTAACATGATTAACCTTGGTTGAAGCCTTGCGAAGACGTGGGTCGGGTACGGTAATAATATTCATATCTATATTATAACCTTTTTTGGCTGTTTATAAAGTATAAGCGATATTCTTCTAACAGGGGTGAAATAAAAAAAGTGAAGATTTTAAAGAGGCTATGCTTGTGTTTTTGGAAAAAAGGACTATATTCAAGACAGAGAGATAAGCTACATAGATAAAAGTAGACANTATAAACGTTACTCTGATGTGAAAGAGAATATGTAGAGACGAGGTATTTACTTATCTTTACAAAATATTATATGAAGGATTAAAACCTTTATATACTTTCTGCGAATAAGGATTAGATTTATAGGATTTAAATCATGATCCTAGCTCATCTAAATAAATCAAATTTCTATTCTCTTTCACATTAGATTAAGGTTTGAGACTATAAAAAATACCCCCAGGGAGGGGTGTTTTTTATATCTAGAGGAGGGAGGGCGGATCAAGAATGTAGCGGAGATTTGAGAGAGAAGTGTGAGTTTGAATAGAAAGAATAGCGGAAATAAGAGATTGTCTTGAGGTGGCTTTAATAATAATTTGCCAGGTATACCCACTAGGGGAGAACTCATGAAATGCTGGAGTAGGTGCGGAAAGAAAAATATTCTTTTCGGAGCGGAGGAGGGTATGGAGTTCGCGAATTTTCTTAATGGTAGTTTGTTCGGTTTTTTGAGTAATATAAAGTTTGGCCATATAAAAGTATGGTGGAAAATGACCTTGTTTACGTTTGGCTAGGAGATATTGATAGGCCGAAAGATAATCATTTTTGATGGCAAATTGAATAATGGGGTGATCCGGTTGATAGGTTTGGATAAAAACAGACGCTTCATCTAAATGGCCACGACCAACACGGCCGATGACTTGGGTGAGGAGATGGAAGCTTCTTTCTTCCGAGGAGTAATCTGGTAAACTAAGACCGCCGTCAGCTTGAACAATGCCAACCGTGGCAAGTTTAGGTAGATCAAGTCCTTTGGCGAGCAACTGAGTGCCGACAAGGATGTCGATTTCGCCAGCTTTAATTTGTTGATAGAGCTGGTTGAGGGAATTTTCGGTAGTATTATCGGCGTCGAAGCGAGCGATTTTGGCATTTTTGAAGAGTTTTTTGAGTTCTGTTTCTAGTAATTTAGTGCCAAAGCCTTTATGAATAATGTCAGTATGAGAGCAGACTGGACAAATTTTAGGTACTGACTCAGTATGGCCACAAGTGTGGCAAACTAATTTAAAGCTGTCACTGTGAAGAGTGAGTGGCAGGGCGCAGTTTGGACAAAGAGCTTGCCAGCCACAGTGAGTACAAATTGTAAGCGGAGCGGAACCACGGCGATTATGGAAGATAAGGGTCTGCTGATGCTTTTCAAGGTTCTGAACAATATTTTTAATCAGGGAATCAGAGAAGTAACGGTTTTTTGTAAAACTGTTGGAATTTTTTAGATCGATTAGTTCGATTTTAGGGGTAAAAGCGGTCTCTTTGGCACGCTTGTTTAGTGAAACATAGGCGTGATTTTTTTCTGCAAGATAATAATCTTCGATGAGGGGAGTGGCGGTTCCGTATATACAGTCAATATTTTTAGTGTTCGCTATAAAACTAGCAAGACGAAGGGCGGAGTAGCGAGGCTGATTTTCTTGGTAATAGGCGGGATCGTGAGCTTCGTCAATAATAATAAGACCAAGATTTTGGAGTGGAGAAAAAATGGCTGAACGTGCGCCGATGATTATGAGCGGCTGGTTGCTACTTATGATTTTTTGCCAGGTTTGATGACGACTAGCTTCAGTTTGTTTGGAATGTATGGTGATAACGGAATCAGGGAAAAAGCGTTGAAACTCTTGTACGAGTTGAGATGTGAGGGAAATTTCGGGAACGAGAATAATGCTGGAATGGGATTTTTTGAACTGCTCCATGGCGAGAGTGAGATAGAGATTGGTCTTACCGGAGCCAGTGATTCCATGCAGGAGCTTGGTATGGGATTTGATTTTTTGGAGATTTTCGAGGGCAGTTTTCTGAGATTGGTTAAGGGGAATGTCTTGAGGTGATTGAGTAGCTTTTGTGGTATTTTTCTCCTCGGACAATTTACGACGATTCTTGATGAGGCCTTTTGGAAGTAAGAGATTGGCTATGGCGGGCAATGGAGAAAGGTAATACTGGCTAAGCCAGAGAGCTGATTTTAGGAGGTGACTGGGGAGCGGCGGGAGGTTTAAGGGGGTGTGGATGGATTTGATTTTGTAGGGGAGATTTTCTGGTGGTGTGGTGGATTTATAAATAATGCCGGGGGTGATAGCTTTGCCAAGTGGGATGAGGACGATTTGTCCAGGTGCAAGTTTATCGGGTGAGCTATAGGTCAGCAAACTCTCCGACGGATCGGTAGTCTGACGGAAAATTTTGGTGGGGATGACCTGGTAATACATTGGAACTATTTTAGCATAAGTAAAGAGATGAGGTATTTGTTGTGAGAAATACAAAATTTTGGTATACTGGTTTGAAAGAAAAGTGAGGTAAAAATGTTGGATATATTCATTACATCCAGGGTCCGACGGAAAATTTTGGTGGTTTTCGCGAAGTATCCAGATTTTAAGACACACGTAAGAGCGTTATCGAAGCTGATTCATGAGGATCCAGGAAACATTCAGAGGGAATTGAAGCGACTCGAAAAAGGTAATTTTTTGATTGTGACAAAAAAAGGAAATACAACAATTTACCAAACCAATAAACAGTTTCCAATCTTGAAGGAACTTCAGGGAATTGTGATTAAGAGTAAGCAGATGGTGCCGGGCTCAAAACAAAATAAAACAATTCAGTAATAAAAAATCGTCATGACGAGGATTTTTGA
>JAEHON010000010.1:81240-89741 GCA_016112465.1 Candidatus Saccharimonadota bacterium
GGATCGTTTTATTGATGGATATGGAATGGGGGAGAGAGTAGTAGGGCGGGCAGAGGAACTGGGAGCTACGTTGATTATTACAGTGGACTGCGGTAGCAATAATGCGGAAGTGATTGACAAATTAAAGGCACGTGGGGTGGATGTGATTGTGACGGATCATCATGAAATCATGAAAGAAATACCAAAGGGGGCGATCGCGGTAGTGAATCCGAAGCGGGACGAACAGTCGGAAATAAGGGAGCTTTGTGGATGCGGGGTGGCTTTTTTGGTTATGCAGAAAATGGTGAACTTGGGCTATATTCCAGAGGGGCGGGAGAAGTGGTATTTGGATCTAGTCTTGATCGGAACTTTGTGTGATTCGATGACGATAGATTCAGTAAACCGGATGCTGAGTTTTTATGGTATGAAAGTTCTGAAGAAAACTAGAAGGCCAGGTTTAATTGAGCTATTAAAGGCTTCGAAAGCAAATAAGATTAATTCAGAAACAATTGGATTTCAGCTTGGGCCAAGATTAAACGCGGGTGGAAGAATGGAGTCCGCGGAGATTTCTTTGAAGCTTTTGATGGCAGAAAATCATCAAGATGCGAATAAATTAGCCATGAAGCTAAATGAGCTAAATTTGGCAAGGCGGGAGAGCCAGAAAAAGGCGATTTCTGAGATTGCAGCACCGGAGGATGATGTGATTGTGGTGGCTGGGGAGTGGCATGAGGGGGTGCTGGGGATTATCGCGGGTAGATTGGTAGAAAAATATCATAAGCCAGCATTTGTTTTGTCGGAGGTGGATAAGGGGGTACTGAAGGGGTCGGGGAGGTCTTTTGGTGAGTTTAATTTAGCAGAAGCTTTGAAGTCTTGTGAAAATGTGATTATTGGCGGAGGCGGTCATGCGGCAGCGTGCGGGGTAAAGGTGGAAACACAGAAATTGGATGACTTTCGGAAGGCGGTGAATAAATATTATGCAAGTTTGGGGCTTATTGAACAAGAAAAATATTTAGAGCCGCAAGCGGATATTAAATTAGAAGATTTTTCAGAGCTGAATTTAGCCTTGATGGATGAAATTAAGAGTCTGGAACCTTTTGGAAATGGGAATTTAGAACCGATTTTTCAACTAGTCGATGTAAAAATAGTACGAGTCAATAAAATGGGAACAGAGGGGCAGCATTTGCGACTTGATGTGGTAGATGCATCTGAAAAACAGATAAAACTGGTAGCTTTTAACGCGCCGGAAGAATGGTTAAATTTGACAGTGGGTGAGAGAGTTGATATTTGGATTAACTTAGTAGAGAATGAGTGGCAGGGAAATCGAAGCGTGGAAGGGCGAATTTTAAGAATTAAAAAGTCCTCTGTTGAAAAAATGTAGCGTATCTGGTATAATCTCGGCATATGGCAATCAAAGTAACTAGAAAAGACCAGGGAGAGGCAAACGAAAATATTATTCGTCGCTTTAATCGTAAGGTTTTACAGAGTGGAATTATGCCACTAGCAAAATCACAACTTCGTTTTTCAAAGCCAATCTCAAAGCGTGAACGTCGTCGTAAAGCAATTTTACGCGAAATCCGCAAGGCAGAAAAAACTGAGCGAATCAAACTTGGTTTAAAGTAATGAGAAGACCCCACTAGAGGGGTCTTTTTTATGGTATACTATTTCCGTATGAAACTATTATTTTTAGGGGGTCCCGGAACTGGCAAGAGTACAGTTGGGAATAGACTAGCGAATGATTTAAACTGGCCATGGATTTCATCAGGGGCAATCCTTCGGGAGAGCAAGGAACAGTGGGTGATCGAGCGATTAAAAACTGCACAATTATTTGATGACGAAATGGTCTCTGAACTGGTTTTTTCAAGACTTTCAGGTATAGAAAATGCAATTATTGACGGGTATCCACGTACTTTAAGGCAGGCGGAGATTATTGTTGACCGAGGACTCAAGATTGATTATATTGTTGAGCTGGTGGTGCCTTTTGAAGAGATTATGCGACGATTATCTCTTCGTGGACGCAGTCAGGATGTGCCAGAAATTATTGAGGAACGTCAGGCAGATTATGAACGTAGTCGTAATGAGATTGTGGCGTACTTGGTGGGGAACGGTGTAAAACTTTTGACNGTAGATGGAGTGGGAGAGGTTGATGAAGTTTATAAGCGAACGGTTTCAATAATCCGTAATGAAATTAATAATAATTTAAAATAAAACGCCTATGGGGGCGTTTTTTATGAAAGGAGAGAAAATGATTCTAATTTACGGTCCAGCAGGTTCAGGGAAGTCAACTCAAGGTCGTCTACTTGCGGAAAAATTGGGGAGGACCTGGCTTTCAGCGGGTCAATTAATCCGTGATTCTCATCGTTTTGATGAATATACGAGTAAGGGTGCGATGATCCCGGAGAATATTTTAGTTGATCTGCTTTGGGAGAATATGAAGGCTGTGTTTGATCGTGGCGGCGAAGTGGTATTTGATGGGCAACCTGGGTCAGTAGAACAGGTTGGAATGTTGGAAAGATGCGGAGTTTTTAAACATACGGAGTTCGTAGTTCTATTAAAAGTACCAGAAGAAGAACTTTTGAAGAGGCTGGCAACTAGGGGGAGAGAAGATGATAATATTGAAGTCTGGAAACAAAAAATTACTTACTTTGAACAAAAAAGTTATTCATTTTTAACAGAGATGAAGACTAAAAATGTGAAGATTTTTGAGGTTGATGGTGTGGGGACTATTGAAGAAGTGAACGAGCGTATAATGAACTTATTCAAGGAAAATAAATAAGAGTTCTAAAGGCATAAAAAATAAGGCGTAAGGCCTTATTTTTTGTAGATTATTTTTCTATTCTTCTGGACAGTTTGGCAGGGTAAGAACTTCATAGCCATCTTCGGTGACGAGAATAGTATGCTCGCAGTGACAGCCGATAGATCCATCAGATAAGACGACGTCCCAGCCATTTTCCTTATTAACATGATTGTATGGCTTACCTAGGGAAGACATCGGTTCAATACAGAGGGTATCACCTGGCTTTAAGACGTAACCGTGACCACGTTTGCCATAGTTTGGAACCTCTGGTTCCATGTGCATAGATTTACCAATGAAGTGTCCAACATAATTTTCAATTACTCCGAGATGACCACGGCGAAGGACGGTTTCGACGGCATAGCCTATGTCACCAAGATGAACACCCGGGGCAATAGTGTGAATACCAGCCCAAAGACTTTTTTCAGTGGTTTTAATCATTTGCTTGACAGCTGGATTAGCTTTACCTACTGTGGTAGTAAAGGCGGCGTCAGTATGGTATCCCTTATAGCCGATGACAAGGTCGAAGGAAACCTTGTCGCCATCTTGGAGGGCGTAATCCGAATTTGGAGCCCCGTGAACTAACTCGTCATTAACTGAGATACAGATAGCGCCAGGAAATTTTTCTGGCAAATCATCATAAGAGACGTGGGCGCCAGCGTCGGTGATTTTTTGACGAACCCAGGCATCAAGTTGGCGTTTTGTCATACCAACGTCAACATAATCCCTAAGTTCGGCGAGGAGGGTACCTAAGATTTTGCCACCCTCGCGCATGGCATTAATTTTTTGCATATCCATAGAAGAATTATAACACCGATATAAAATTTAAAATGTTTATGTTATAATACGAAATATGAATGACCAGTCGCCTCATTTTATGTTAGGAATCGATGTCGGCACGCAATACATTCGTGCGGTGGCACTTTCTGAGTACTTAGGTGAAATCTCAGTGATTGCAAATGCTGAGGTGAGAAATAATGGTGGTATGAGTAAGGGGGTTATCACAAATTTGAGTGGACCGGTGCCGGCTTTACAGAGAGCGATGCTTGAGATAGACAAAATTAGTGGTAAATCTCTTGATAATGCTTATACTTCGATAAATGGTTCGCATGTTGGTGCGGTAAAAACTCAAGGGATGATTTCGATTATGGGGGGAGAGGTGATTTCGAATAATGATTTAGGCAGGATTCGTGAAATTTCACTTGCTGGTGTGATTCCAAATAACAGGGAAGCGTTGGCGATTATTCCACTGAATTATACCGTTGATGGTCAATCTGGGATTCGCGATCCACTTGGGATGAATGGAATGAAGCTTGAGATGCAAGCAAGTGTGGTTTCTGCGTTAACTCCTTCTTGTGTGAATTTAAGAAAACTAACAGGTGAAGCGGGGATTGAAACTGACAGGATTGTACCAACTGCAATGGCAGCAGCACGACTAGTGTTGACCGAACAGCAGAAGGAGAATGGCGTGGCATTGGTTGATTTTGGGGCCTCGACGACTAGTGTTGCGGTATTTATGGACGGATTTTTACAGCATTATGAAGTATTAAATGCGGGTGCAAATAATATTACAAATGATTTAGCTATTGGCTTAGCAGTGAATCCTTCGATCGCGGAGGAGATAAAATTACGCTACGTATCGGCGGATTTTCCAGAGAGCGATCGTCAAATAACGACTAAGATTGCCGATGAAACAATAAGTTTTACGAAAGATGAAGTGAATCAAATCGTGAGAGAGCGGCTGATTGACATTTTTGAGCGAGTTGAAAAGATTTTAAAAGCAGCTGGATATGCACAGAAATTGCCTGAGGGATTAGTAATTGTTGGCGGTGGCGCAATGATGCGAAATTTGGATAAATTTGTAAAAGATTTACTCGGAATGGCTGTAAGGGTCGGGACTTCTGAAGTGAAGCTAAGTGGAGTCTATGACTTAGTAGATAATCCAAAGTACGCAACGGCAGTAGGTCTAGCACTGATGATGATGGATGACGGAATGATGCTCGGGGAAACTGGTCATGAGTCTGAGGGCGGTGGATTCTTTTCAATCTTCAATATTTTTAGAAAAAATAAATCTTTTCTCAAATAAATACTTAACTAGATCTAAAAATGTGCTAAACTAGAATTAGTTATTTGTTAGATAGTGAGGAAAAAAGATGCCTGAAATAAAACCGACAGAGGTGGAGACAAAAGCAAGCATTAAAGTTGTGGGGGTTGGTGGTGCCGGTGGATCTGCAGTGAACCGTATGAAAGAGGTTGGTCTTTCTGGTGTGGAATTTATTGCAATCAATACCGATGCACAAGCATTACACCACTCAAATGCTGATACAAAAGTACATATTGGTAAGGGGTTGGGTGCTGGTGGTGATCCTGAGAAGGGTCAGTCTGCTGCTGAAGAAAGCCGCGAGAATATCAAGGAGTCGCTCAAGGGTGCTGACATGGTCTTTATTACTCTTGGTGCTGGTGGTGGAACTGGTTCAGGTGCTGGTCCAATCGTAGCTAAGGAAGCAAAAGATCAGGGTATTTTAACCGTTGGTGTAGTAACTCGCCCATTTACTTTTGAGGGTGCACAAAGGAAACGTAACGCCGATAAGGCTATTGATGAGATGACTGGTGCGGTGGATGCTTTAATTACGATTCCTAACGACCGTTTGCTTCAGACGATCGATCCAAGAACTCCACTTCTTGAGACTTTCAAGATTGCTGATGATGTCCTTCGTCAGGGTGTTCAGGGTATCTCTGAGTTAATTACTGAACATGCATTAATTAACCTTGACTTTGCTGACGTGAAGGCAATTATGAAAGATGCTGGCTCTGCTCTTATGGGTATTGGTCGTGCTTCTGGTGAAAATCGTGCAAAATTGGCTGCACAACAGGCTATTGAGTCTCCACTTATTGAAGTTAAGATTGATGGGGCTCGTGGTGTGCTCTTCTCAGTGGCTGGTGGATATGATATGTCTATGTCTGAAATTCAGGAAGCTGCCGAAGAGATTACTGGTGCAGTTTCTCCAGATGCTAACATTATCTTTGGTGCCTCAATTCGCCCAGAGCTTCAGGATGAGATCGTAATCACCGTGGTTGCAACTGGATTTGACTCTGATGTTTACCGCAAGAAACGCGCAGAAGAGGAAGAGCAGAAACGAACCGACGAGGCCTTGTCTCGTGTTGAAAGCTTAAGAAACCAACAAGTTGTTGAGAATGTGCCAAGCTTTACACAGAATGTAAACGAACAGACAACGGCAGAGGAATTTGCAGCTGCGCCAAAGGAAAACATTTGGGATAGGATTGGCAAGCAAGACGATGAAGAGGATCTTGAAGTTCCGCCTTCATTAAGAGCTAAACTACGCGGGAAGAAATAAGAAATATGGTCGGAGTAATCTGACCATATCTATTTAAGACTGACGGTGATATAAAACTGGTGGAGGTAAAAATGCAAGTTGGTGTAAAAATTGGAGATAGTAAAGTACTTGAAAGTCGCGAGACTCCAGACGGCCTAATGATACGACGTCGTCGAGTCACAGCAGACGGCCGTCGTTTTACTACCTACGAGCGTATTGAGATGCCACCACTTTCCGTAATGAAACGAAGCGGCAATCGAGAGCCATTTGATCGAGATAAGCTGCACACGGCAGTAAATCGTAGTGTGGGAAAATTTTTCCAATCAGAGCTTGAGATTGAAGATGTAGTGAATAAGGTAGTTGAAAAAGTCTATTCTTTGGGGCGAGATGTGGTTTATTCAAAAGAAATTGGACAGGCAATTCTCGATGTTCTAGCAAAAACAAATGAAGTGGCCTATGTACGTTTTGCGAGTGTGTTTCTGCAGTTTAAAACCCTAGATGAATTTGAGCGAATCATTAGACAGCAAAGAGAAAAACGGGAGGATTAATGAGAATTGTAGTTGTAGTTAAGAGACAATCAGAGTATTTTCGAGAGGCAGATGAGTGGCGAGTGGAATTTAGCCGAGAGACTGGCCAGACGGTGGAAATAGTAGATCCTGAAACGATTGAAGGTGAGATCTTTGCATCAGCAAGAGATATTATGCAATATCCGTGTGTTGTGGTACTCGGAGCTGGGGGTGAAGTGGTCAAAAAATGGAGCGGTTCACCTTTGCCACAATTTGATCAAGTGAGTTACGTGTTACGTAGCGTGTAAAAGTATTGTATAATAGAGGGGATGGAAACCAGGGAGAAAGCTCTAATGATTTTTTTGGAGGCGAGAAATTGGCCTGGTTTTTCTGTGTCTTGGGAAAAACATTCAAGGAACGTGGCGAAGATCGCGGAGGCGGTGGCCATGGCGGTAAATAAATATCAGGAAGAATATCTGAAATTACCTAGTGAAATTAACGTGGATGAGGCTTATGCGGCAGGACTTTTGCATGATATTGGCCGAACTTTGGAAGAAAATCCAGGACTTAGACATCCAATTATTGGGTATGAATTTTTAAAGAGTGTGGGGCTGGAGATTCCAGCACAGATTTCGATGACTCATACTTATTATGATTATCATAAAATTGATCGAACAGAGTTCTGGGAAGAGATAGATGAGGCGAGTACAAAATTTACTCAGGATTACATGCAAACTGTTGAACTTACCGATATTGATCTTCTAATACAGCTTGCGGATAATATGGGACATAATTCGGGGATTATGACGGTGTCAGATCGTTTTTGTGAGATTTTGAGTCGACACAGGATTCGTAGTGCGACGGATCATGTACGGGCGTTATATAACCTCAAGCAGTACTTTGATAAAAAAGCCGGAATAAATATATATGAATTATTCAGGGATGAGATTATACGAACAACGATGATAGAACCTAATGGAATCATGAGAGAAAGACAACAAATTACCGACGAAACGGAGGAAAAATTATGAAATATCAAGCAAATACAAGACGAAGAGCGGGTGAATACGAGAAGGCAATCGTAGAATTCTTGGAAGAAGAATCGAGTTTTTGAGAAGTCGATTGAGCAACGTGATATAAACAACTCATATGTTTTTTATGATGGACCTCCATTTATTACGGGTTTGCCACATCACGGTACTTTACTTTCTTCAATTGTGAAGGATGCAGTGCCTCGCTTTTGGACAATGCGCGGGAAGAGAATTGAGCGTCGCTGGGGGTGGGATTGTCATGGTTTGCCAGCAGAAAACTTTGTTGAGAAACAGTTGGGGATTCAGGACCGCCGTGAGATTGGTACAAAGTGGCCACTAGCGACTTATATTACTAAGGCGCGTGAATCGATGGTTTCAAATTCTGAGGCCTGGGAAGGTGTGATCGAACGTGTGGGCCGTTGGGTGGATTTTCGCGGTGCTTATCGTACCATGGATAAAAACTTCATGGAGTCGGTCTGGTGGGCTTTTAAGACGCTCTATGAACAGGGAAAAATCTATGAAGGTCGTAAGGTNTTGATGTATGATACGAAATTCTCAACACCGGTCTCAAAGATGGAAGTCAATATGGATAATGACGCCTATCAGACCGTGACTGATCCTTCGGCATATGTAAAGTTTGAAATTGTAAGTGAGGGGAAGCTGAAGGGGGTGAAGCTACTCGCTTGGACTACTACACCTTGGACTTTGCCAGCGAATTTATGTCTAGCAATCAATGAAGAGCTTGAGTACAAAATGTACTCAGTAAGGGATGAAAGGTTAATTTTAGCTTCCAGTTTGGCTGCAAAAGTATTGGGTGGCGCTCAAGAGTTGATGACGCTTTCTGGTAAAGATCTAGTTG
>JAEHON010000030.1:0-7366 GCA_016112465.1 Candidatus Saccharimonadota bacterium
TGATGCGATCGACTGGATTTTTAATAATATTAGTACTAATAAGTTCACGAGAAACCTCTTTACCATCTACAAAGTTAACCTGATAGACAGAAGATTTGCGACCGAGTTCACCTACTTGGCGTAGATTGGTCTGACCAGTTGGTAAAGATGTATCACTGACGGATTTATCGTTAAACGGAATATCTTCTTCGACGGTGATAGTGCGGCCGCCATTTCGGGTTAATTGATAAACGGTGGCAACTCCCGATTCCAAAATATTCTGATTAGAAACTAGAGANANTTCGTCGCCGTCGTAAATTGTGATGCCGGCAGCCTGAGCAATCTCTTTAGGGTCGACACTGGCGGTCATGACAAATTTACTAATTGAGCCGTTCTTAATAATCACTGGGCGCGCACGATAGATGTTGATGTGGAAGTTATCGGAATTTATTGACTCCGTGAGGGCCGGTTCGACGTGATCAGAGGTATGATACTGTATTTTGGCACGCTCAAGAGCTTCTGCTACGGTTTTTGCGGTAGTTTTGATCGTAAGAGATTTTGTATCATCATGAAAAGTTACAAAATGCGCATCAGAAACTACGCCATTATCGGAATCTTTGGATTCGGCGTAGGTTGGGTGCATACTAAAAAATACACCAAAGAGGAGTGTTAAAACAAATATACTGGCGCTGAACCCACAGAAAAGCCTGTAGAAAAGCGGTGATTTGATTTTCATCTTAGGTATTATAGCATAACTGCGTTCTTTTATGAAGAGGAGTCGCTATTCGTAGTAATTTTCGGTATCGTCCTGAAAGGGGTCGGGATTATCTTCAAACGGATCGACATCATCATATTCAATATCATCATTGAAGGGGTCAAAACTACGACTATGGTTTCGAGATTGAGAATTGAAACCAAAATTATTACTGGAGCTATTATTCAGATTAGTAGATCCATAGGGGTCATAGCCGAGCTCCATGAGAAAACGAGATGGCGTATTGTAGCTTCTTTGGCCATTCGAAAAACGTGAGCCGGCATAGGTGAGAATGAGGAGTTTTCTAGCCCTGGTCATACCAACATAGGCGAGACGGCGCTCCTCCTCGATTGAATCTTCGTCATCGGAGCGAGAACTTGGAAAGAGACCTTCTTCAAGCCCCACGAGGAAGACAGCTGGAAACTCTAGACCTTTAGCAGCGTGGATGGTCATGAGGGTAACGAAGTTGGTTGAAGTTTGTTCATCAGCAGAAGACATTAGGGTAGCCTCAGCGAGAAAATCATCAAGAGATTCGAACTCGGCAGCGTTGCCGATCATGGTATTCAGGTTTTCCGCGCGCTCATCACCACTAGGTGTGCCGTCCTGAACCAACTCAGCTAGGCCAAAATAATGAATTACTTTTTCGATGACTTCGGCAGGCTTTAAAGTCATGTCGAGATCGCGCAAGAAATTCTGCAATCTAGCAAAATTATTCTTGGCCTTACCAGAAAGCGCGTCGAGCAGTCCAGCATCCAGGAGTGCGTTCTGCCTTCCCTGCGCCGTGGCGTCATAATTTTCAGACTGATTAAGGAAGGTATGCACTTTTTCAAGGCTGGCCGGGCCAATACCAGAAAGTACATTGCGACAAATACGATCCAGGCTGATGCGGTCATGAAAATTAACAATTAGTTTGAGGATGGCGAGGACGTCCTTGACTTCTTTGCGATCATAGAAGCGTACGCCGCCGATGATTTTATATGGGATTTGGTGAGAGATAAATGCCTTTTCAATAGCGTATGACTGTGCGTTAGTACGATAGAGGACAGCAAAATCCGAGTAGCTCGTAAAATCCTTAACCAGCTCACCGTTTTGCATGACAGCCTTTGAGTTAGCTAGGAGATTGATGATTTTCATAGCGACAAAACTAGCTTCGGCGGTTTCATCCATTAACGACTGGATTTCGATTGGCTCACCTTCGCCAGAGGTGGTGAATAATTCCTTATCGGTGCGAGTTTTGTTTTGATTAATGATTCTTTGACTGGCGGTCAGGATGTTACCAGTACTTCGATAATTCTGCTCCAGCTTAATGGTTTTGGCGCCTGGAAAATCGCGTTCAAAGTTTAAAATATTCGTAAAGTCGGCACCACGCCATGAATAGATCGACTGCCAGTCGTCACCAACCACACAGATATTGCGGTCTTGATTGACTAGAGCCTTAACTAGGCGATACTGGATATGGTTAGTATCCTGATACTCGTCAATCAAAATATGCTCAAAACGATTCTGCCATTTCTCGCGAATTATCTTATTATTTTCAAATAGTTTGGTCACTTCAAGTAGGAGATCATCAAAATCGAGGGCAAAAGATTCCCGCTTGAGCTTTTCATAGCGAGCAAAAATTTTGGCAGTTTTCACCTGATTTGGATAATAAGCTTCTTCCTCATATTCCTCTGGAGTTTGACCGGTGTTTTTGCAATGAGAAATTGTACTTTGCACTGATTTTGGACGGAGAGTTTTGTCGTCAATTTTCAAGTCCTTCATGGCTTGTTTGATTAGAGAAATTTGATCATCCGTATCATAGATCACGAAATTACGATCAAGCCCAGCGGCCTGATATTCGATACGCAAGATCCGCACACAAATGCCGTGGAAGGTACCCATGTAAGGCATAAAATTACGAGGAGGATTGGTGAAGCCATCACTATCAATGTCGCGACCTAATGTGCCGTCAGTAGCAAGCATGGCGGCATTATCGGCAAAAACATCATCCTTAAAACTCGGGGTAAGACGAGCGTCGGAGCGAGCCTGCTGCAATAAACGCCAAAGACGATCGCGCATCTCTTTTGCCGCCTTATTGGTAAAGGTCACAGCCAACATCCGGTCGCCAGGAATTCCATGGGCGATGAGATTAGCGATGCGATGAGTTAAAGTTTTAGTTTTACCAGAGCCAGCCCCAGCTAAAATCAAAACTGGTCCAGCCAATGTTTCCACTGCTTCTTTTTGAGCAGGGTTGAGTCCCTCCGTAAAAATTTCCATGTGTCAATTATAGCACTAATCCGCAAAGAGACTGAGCTGGTTGTAGGTGAGATCGATGTTGTGATTCGAGGCGGGCGCCTGAAGATTGAAGGCGACAAAAAAGAGGGAGAGGACGAGACAGAAAATCGCGAGACGACCGCCGATACTGGTATAGAAAAAATAGCCAAAAATAAGCATGACGAGGAGGATGAGAATCGGCAGATTAATGATCAGAAAACGTACGACCGGATTATTTTGGCGGCCACTGGCTTTTGAAAAACTGATCGTAATGAGCTGATTGTAATAAACGTCGACAAGTGGGGTAAGAAAAGCTTCAAGAATGGCGGGGTCGATAGTGAGGCGTTCGGCGATCATGAGCTGATCGATTTTGGCTGCAGCGGTATTTAAAATCTGAGTTTTGGAGCTTGCAAATGCAGCTTGCGTTTCAGGATTAGAATCGAGGTTAGAGCTAGAGTTATAGCTAGAGCCAGAGTTGGGGTTAGAGCTAGAGTCGGTTCTAGATTTAGCCTCGAGGTTAGACTCAGCGGCAAATCTGAGGTCAAGAAATCGATTGAGTTGACTTTCGGTGGTTTCCTGACTAATGGTCTGATCGAGAATTTCTGAAAAATAATCATTGAGATATTTGAGCTGCATAAAAACAACACCTTCTTTTAGGTTGTGTCTGGGATTTTGACTCAGGATAGATTGAAAAGAGCTTTTGAAAGATTCTGAAAAGTCTTCAGCTTTACTGGAGCTGCCATAGTATTTTTCGGTGGCAGCGCGACGCATATTTGAGACTAGGTTACTATAATAACCTTTTTTGCTAGCTAGATATTTTTTGACATAGGCAGCGTTCTGCTCGGTCTGATTAATTTGACATGAGATGCCAGCAAAAATTGCCATAATCAGCATAATACAGGTAAAAACAACTTTGGAAATTTTGATATCAGAGACGACTTCGTCAAAATTCTTGGTTTTTAGAAACTGTAGCATATGCTGATTATAGCATAAGTAATTAGATACCTGAGAGCGGACGAATGTCGGCACCGAGATGGTTGAGGCGCTTGGCAAAATTCTGATAACCACGATTAATGGAGTAGACGTTGCGTAGGATAGAAACACCAGGGGCGGCTAGCATGGCGATTAGTACGACCACGGCAGGACGCAAAGCTGGAGGCGCAACGAGTTCGGCAGAGTGCCAGTTGGTTGGCCCCTCAACGTAAACTCGATGAGCATCAAGTAACTCGATTTTCGCATTGAGGTTGGAGAGATAAGTTGAGTAGATTGCCCGATTTTCGAACACCCAGTCGTGAATCAAGGTGCGGCCAGTTGCGGTGGCGGCAATTACACTGAAGAAGGGAAGGTTGTCGATATTGAGGCCTGGGAAAGGCATCGGGTGAATCTTATCAGTTGGCGCGACAAGGTCGGCGCGATGGATTGTAAGGTCGACCAACCTAGTTTCGCCGTTATAGGATTTGTACTCTTCAGAGCGGTCAATTTTGGCGTGCATAGAATGAAGTACTTCAAGTTCAATTTCAAGGAATTCGATCGGAGCACGGCTAATGGTGATTTCGGATTTGGTGACGAGAGCGGCCGCAATAAATGACATTGCCTCGATTGGGTCTTCACTTGGGTAATATTCAACATCCTCGTCGATTTTCTCAAGGCCTTCAATCTCAAGAGTAGTGGAGCCGATTCCGTTGATTTTGACACCAAGTTTTTGTAGGAAGAAACAAACATCCTGGACCATGTAGTTTGGTGAGGCGCCAATGATGGTGGTCTTGCCCGGGAAGAGAGCAGCAGCCATTAAGACGTTTTCAGTCACGGTATCTCCACGTTCGATTAGAACGATACGCTTGTTATCTTGGCTGTTTAGTTCGGCCTGATTGACACTAGCTTCATAAAATCCTGCATTACATTTTGCATCGACTTCCAACCCAAAGGCGGAGAGGGCCTTGAGATGCGGATCAACCGTGCGGGTACCGAGAGAGCAACCGCCAGCATATGGAAGTTTGAAATTCTCATAGCGATGAAGGAGCGGACCGAGGAACATGATGATGGAGCGAGTTTTTCTGGCAGCCTCAAGGTCAAGTTCATCCATTTTTAATTCGCGTGGTGTGATAATTTCAAGATCTTTACGGCGATTAAACCAACGACATTTTACACCAATCGACTCTAGGACTTCGATAATGCGGAAGACCTCCTCGATACGTGCTACATGATGCAAGACAGTGCGACCGCGATTTAAGAGGCTCGCACAAAGCAGACCAACAGCGGCGTTTTTTGAGGTATTGATGGTGATGGTGCCGCTCAAAGTGCGGCCGCCATTGACACGAAAAGACTGTGAGGAGGAGTCATTAATAGAGAGGATTTGACCACCAAGCGCGGTGGAGACTTTTTTGATCATTTCAAGCGAAGTGTTTTGATCGCCCTTCTCAATACGATGAATCGCGGACTGTGAAGTACCAAGCATATTTGCAAGCTGGGCCTGAGTGAGTCCTTTTTCTTTGCGCATTGTCGCAACAACGGAGCCAATTTCCTCCTGATAGGTGCGTGTTTTTGCCATAATCCTCCTTATTTTTTATTCATCTGATGATATATTCAAACGAAATATCTTAATAACAAAAAGTGTGATCTGCTCTAGATTATTTAGCTTTTTTGTAGCTTGTAACGACGTTATTGGCGTGCACCCAACCTTCAACGGACCCACCATCCAGGTATTCACCGGTAGTTGGAGCAACACGCATCACGCCACCCTCGTTGATGTATTCATCGATTGGATCGGTGACGAGATATTCTTGATCAAGTGGGCCAAAGTCGTGGGACTTAACGTAATTAACAATGCGACGGAGTAGGTCTTTTGACATAATGTATTTGCTAACATTAATCATGTTGGATGGAGCTTCTTCTACGCTTGGTTTTTCGACTACACCGGTTAATTTGCCGTCTTTGATACTAAGAACACCATATTTATCGACTTTTTCCTTTGGAATTTCGACACCTAAAATAGCAGATTCGTCGGCATTTTGTAGAGAGTGGATTAGAGATTCTGCGGCGGATTCACCATCTGGATTCCAGACAAAATCATCGCCCATAAAGACTAAGACTGGTTCGTCAATATTATATTCTTCGACCACAAGAGCAATTGGCACTGCGGTACCATAACGACCGGCTGGGTCCTGAGTGGTGTAATGAATTTTGACGTGATCTGGCAAAGTTTTGGCGAGTGCGAGACGATCAGCTTTACCGCGCTCAACTAGATAGTCATTAAGAGCGTGATTATCACGATAGAACTCCTGCACCTGACAAGGTTCAACATTACTAATAACCATATAAATATCGGTAATACCGGCCTTAATTAACTCTTGTACCGAATAATCAACAAGCGGACGGTTGCCGACAGGAAGCATTGATTTTTCAATAATTTTCGTAATTGGAAGGCGACGAGTGCCCCATCCAGCTACTGGAATGATTGCTTTCGTAATCTTTTGCATAATAGCTCCTTTATTTTCCACCCAAAAATTGTCATTTTTTTCTACACAGATTATATCATAGGTGGTATATTTTTCTAGACGTTTTTTGAAGAAACATCTCTGGTTTTTACTAAATTAGTGGTTGACGCCAGGATTCTGGAAGATCTGAAATACCGAATAGTTTAGCGATAGTTGGAGCGACATTGGAAAGGCCGGCGTCCTCTAGCTGTTTTGGCTGATAGAGTGCGGCGTTTTTCGTATTATCATAAAACCAGCATGGAACAGGGTTGGTTGTGTGGGAAGTTTTTGGCTTCTTAGTAACCGGATCTGACACCTCTTCGGCATTACCATGATCTGCGGTGATAATCATCATACCACCAAGCTCGTCGATCTTCTTGGCTAGACGTGCCAGCTGAATATCGATGGCCTCCATAGCAGTGATGGTTGGTTCAAGCTCACCAAAGTGGCCGACCATATCACCACCTGCATAATTTATGCGGATAAATTGATACTTTGGTTTGCCAGCTTCGTCTACTTCGGACATCTTTTCAAGAACAGCGTCAGTAATTTCCGCAGCCTTCATCCATGGACGTTCATTAAACGGCTGAGTATCTGACTTGATTTCAATAAAATCCTCACCTTCCGCCTTGTCATAACTATTACCATTGAAATAGTAGGTAATGTGACCAAACTTTACAGTTTCGGCGACCGCAAGCTGGTTGATATGATGTGCTGCTATAAGTTGATTGAGTGGATTTTTGATGGTGATTGGGGTGACGAGACAGTGTTCTGGAATATGAAGATCAGAATCATATTCGGTCATACCGGCAAAGTAGACATTGAGTGGACGATTATTTTCGGTGCCACGATCGAAGCCATGAAAATCCTGCTCGGTGAAAGCTTTGGCGGTTTCGATGGCACGANC
>JAEHON010000030.1:7460-10736 GCA_016112465.1 Candidatus Saccharimonadota bacterium
CACGATCGAAGCCATGAAAATCCTGCTCGGTGAAAGCTTTGGCGGTTTCGATGGCGCGATCAGCGCGGAAACTGTAAAAGATAAAACTGTCGCCATCCTGAACGAGACCAACTGGACGGGAAGGGTCAGCCTGACCATCAGTGCCTGGCTCAGTAATCACAAAACTTGGGAAATACTGATCTTGCAAACCTGGACTAAGTTTTCGATTTTCTTCAATAGCCTGCATGGCAGAGGTAAAATATTGATCAGCCTTACCATAAACCATGGCACTCCAGCCAGTTTTGACAATATTCCAATCAGCTTCGTAGCGATCAGCAAGAAAGAGCATGCGGCCCCCACCACAAGCGATGCGATAATCGAGCGGAAATTCTGCCTGTTTTTTAAGCTCATCAATTTTATCTTCGAGAAGCCTGATATAGGTATCGGCAGATTGAGGCGGAACATCGCGACCATCTAGGATAAGGTGAATACGGATTTTTGCAATTCCCTCATTCTTGGCCTGTTCGAGCATTTTAAGTAGTTGATCAAGAGAACTATGTACACCACCATCAGAGAAGATACCGGAAAAATGTAAGGTGGAGTTATGGTTTTTAACATTTTCGATGGCACCGCGCCAAGCCTCAGTTTGCCAGATCGCGCCAGTCTTAAAGTCGTCTTCGATTTTAGCGATACCCTGTTTGATGATTTGCCCAGCACCGAGCGCATTATGTCCAACCTCAGAGTTCCCCATCTGTCCCTTTAAAATACCGACTGCTTCCCCCGAGGCCTCTAAAGAAACCCATGGATATTTTTCAAAAAGTTGATCAATAAATTCGGAATGTGATTGTAAAACGGCGTTACCATATTCATCATCCCTGAGGCCGACGCCATCAAGCACAACGAGAGTAATTGGACCGTCATAGTGTAAATTATTCATGGGATTAGTATAGCATAAGAGAGTTACAGTAAAAGATTCTGAACGATGCAAGAGTCAATAATAGATTGTCGAAATGACTAAAATTTCATAATTTCACATTTATTGACATCAATGCCGATATTCCGATAAAGGCTAGCAAAGTCGGTTGAGATGACATCCTGTGGTTTAAAGCCGAGCTTACTAGTGACCTCATAAATATCCTCTTCTTTTTCAACCTCTATTTCTAGTAAGTAGCCGAGCTTTGGCCAGTGATCAATGGAGAGCTTGGCGCCATGATATTCATATTCATCACGGGTATTTTCTTGATAAGAACGGTGCTTAATACCTGTATTTTCTAAGATCTTTAAAGTAGTTTCAAAATCTGAGACTTCGACTTCCCACTCCTCAGTACCGGAGAAAGAATCATTGCTAATTTCTTTGAAGGTGAGGGTAGTCTTTTTGCCATCAGTGCGCAGTCGCAGCCAACGATGAGGGGCGCCGATGGCTGGATCAAAAACGTAACGTCGAAAATTGTAGAAGCCAAGTGGTTTAGCACCGATGGCAAGAAGTTTAGCTTTTACCTCTTCCGGATTAATATTTGGGATTCTACCTTCAATTTCAATGGCCATATTTTCCTCTTTCATTTACAATGCTATTCTAATTTTACTCTATTTTTATTTTATTTATAGTTCTACAATCTTATAAAATAAACGCTGTAAAAGAGTGTGATAAAATATCTCTCAATCCATGCGGTGTGCTATAATCTGTACAGGCCCGAGTGGCGAAACTGGCAGACGCGCTAGCTTCAGGTGCTAGTCTAGTTCCTAGGTGCAGGTTCAAGTCCTGTCTCGGGCACCAAAATCATTTAAACGGTTCCATGCTAGTAAGTTGAACGGCTCTCTATATCTGATAGTGAGCCGATTTTCGTTGTTAATTTCGAATTTCCTACTTTTCCAATCACTCCGATTTTTGTATCCGACAGAGTTTTTGATAGAGTTTTTCTCATCGATTGAATTTTTACGAATGTTGACAAGGTTGTATTTACTCATTAATTTTTCTCATTAAAAAGATCAAGGTATTTATGGTAGGCCCATTTTTGTGCATAAACATTATCGCCTTTTTTGACTGGCTCGAGTATTCCAAGTTTCTCCATCCTTTCGATTGCTTTATAGCAACCTCGCTCGGTATATTTAGTCCATTTTTTAATGTCTCCGATACCTACGATAGGCATTTTGTATAGTTCTATCAATATCTTTTGGCTCACTTCAGAGGCTACTCGATTTAGCCTCTGGATTTTCATCATATCATCTTCTCGTAGTTTCGTAATTTCGGCGCAAGTTTTGATCGAAGAGTTTGCCGTTTCCGCTACACCGTCCAAAAAGAACTCAACCCATTGCTCAATTTTTCCATCGTGATAACCATCGAGCATTTCATAGTAATATTTTTGATGTTTCTTAAAATATGACGAAAGATAGAGAATCGGCATCTCCAATAATCTTCTATCCCATAAGAACATGGTAATAAGCATACGTCCAGTACGACCATTTCCGTCATTAAACGGGTGAATCGTTTCAAATTGTGCATGAATTAGGGCAGCCTTAATTAGTGGTAGATAAGAATCATCAGTATTAATAAATTTTTCTAAGTCTGATAACGCATTTTTCATATCTAGTACAGCCGGTGGCACATACTTAGCATTAGCGGGACTCGTCCCTGATATCCAGTTTTGGCTGGTACGAAACTCTCCAGGATACGAAAGTTGCGTGGAGCGGGCACCGGTCATTAATTTTTCATGTAGTTCGCGAATAAAACGTAGATTGAACACAAAATTCGGCATGCGATCTAGGCCGTAGTTCAATGCATCTATGTAGTGAAGAATGTCGTCGACGTCCTGAGGAAGATTATTACTCGGTTCGACGTTCTCTTTTTCGATAGAATCTTCCATAGATGCGTTTGTTCCCTCGATTTGGCTTGATGAGGAAGCGTCCTTACGAATAAACATTCTAAGGAACTGATCTTTATCTGGCAGTAGTTCTGTAATGCCGTCAAGTTTACCGAGTAGACGAATAGCCTCGGTGTGTTTATTTATGATTTTGTTGGAAAACTGAATTTTATCTTCCGGAGGAAAAGGCATCGGAGTAAAAGCTTTATAGCCTTCTAATTGAGTGACATATTGTCCGATTATTATTTTGTTCATATTACCTTTCCGATACGAACGTTTTGCTAGAATAGGTTCATATCTGTTATCCTAACTTTAACATGCTAACTCCTTTAATGTCAATAGAGATACGAACGATTTTAATATTTTCGTTCTTATATTTTGAGAAATATGAACGTTTTTAAATGTAAGGTTTTCGGCTAAAAAGCTTACAATGATTTTT
>JAEHON010000025.1:0-1627 GCA_016112465.1 Candidatus Saccharimonadota bacterium
CCAAACCCAAGCAACATACTGAAGAACTCCCACCTATAAACACGCAATTTTTCATATTCCTCTAGCTCAGTTTCTGGGCGCGTAAAGTACTGCATCTCCATTTGCTCGAACTCTCTAGTCCTAAAAATAAATTGCCTTGGGCTAATCTCATTGCGAAAAGCTTTTCCAATTTGAGCAATTCCAAAAGGTATTTTTACTCTTGAGGATTGAAGTACATTAAGATAGTTTACATAAATCCCTTGACAAGTTTCTCCGCGTAGATATGCCGGATCACAGCTCCAATCTTCTGAGAAATTCCCAAGATTAGACTTAACAAGTAGATTAAATTTCCTTGCCTCTGTGAAATTATTTTTATTACATTTAGGGCATTTTATTTTTTCAATGTTTTCTTGAAATAATTTATTAATTTCTTCCGAACTCATTTTTTCATCGGCAAATACCCCAATATCTTCCAATATATGATCCACTCGTATACGGGTGTGACATTCTTTACATTCTGCCAATGGGTCGGAAAAACCGTCTACATGTCCACTAGCTTTCCAAATTTCTGGAGACATAAAAATACTACTGTCCAAACCAACTATATCTGGTCGAATCTGAACCATGTAGTACCACCAGGCGTTTTTTAGGTTTTTAACTAATTCAACACCATAAGGACCGTAATCATATATTCCACCAAAACCACCATAAATATCACTACTATTAAAAATAAATCCCCTACGCTTGGCTAATGCCGCGATGTCATTTATTGAAGGTTTGGTCGACATTGTATATTCTCCATGTTTAGTACAATATATTTATATTATATACTAATATCTGGGTACAAAAAATGCCTATATTTTATATATAGGCTATCATAAGAATCGATTTTTGGTGCCCGAGACTGGACTCGAACCAGCACGCACGAGGCATATGCTCCTAAGGCATACGTGTATACCAATTTCACCACTCGGGCCTGTGATTATTATATCACAGGTTTATTGATTTTATTCAGCAACTTCCCTAATTGCAGTATTTAATTCATCAATAAACTGTTTTGAGACAGCGCGTTTTTCGTCATCACTCATCTCAACCCAAGTTTTACCACGGTTTTCTGCCTCAAAGGCTGTTGCCATTGGAAAACCGGTGCCATTGTATGGAAGTTTTACTTTTTCCTGGTTGATTGTACCGTGATTATAATTATAAACAAATTTTGACTTGCCATTTGGAGAGACAACGGCAACGCATTGCTTAAAATAGCATTTGGTATTTTTTAAGTTTTTAACTTTTTCCTGGAGATATGCCCAGAATTCTTCATTAGTGGCGCTATCCGATAATTGTCCACCCCAACGCCTAAGCGCAACGCCAGGTTCACCATTCAATTCCTCGATAAATAGACCAGTATCGTCACCGATGGTAAGCAAGCCAGTTTTTTCGACATAAGTTTTTGCCTTTGCCATAGCATTATCTTCAATGGAAGTGATTCCCTCTGGTACCTCAACCTCAATTCCGAGCATGGTTGGAGTCACAATTTCAAAATGATCGCCTAAAAAGACGGTAAAGTCTGCAATTTTTGCAGTATTACTACTGGCAAGTAAGATTTTTGTTTTATTTTCTGATTGGTTTTCTAACATAGGTATCCTTTTTT
>JAEHON010000025.1:1727-5441 GCA_016112465.1 Candidatus Saccharimonadota bacterium
TGCTTTTTCTCAACACTCTTAATAGCTGAAGTAATGAGCCATGCGCCAATAATAAAAACAAGTATGGCAGCAATGATGCTGATGATGATAATTTTGATGCGCTGTGGGCGGTTGGCGTCCTGATTAGTCATGATTTTTCTCCACTTTATCCCCGACACCACCTCGAGATTTTAAACAATTAATTCAATATATTATACGATATTTCAGGCTGAATGTAAAGTATATCTAGCAGCCTTTGGGAGCAAAAATCGTAATACGTGAACCGGCATAGGCCTTAGTGGACAGTAATTCGGCATTGATAACGTGTGGGTCAAAATCTGATGGATGGGACAAAACAAAATACTCACTGGCGGTATTGGCAAGACGATCAAGTACCGACAGAGGTAGGTCATGAAAATATTCGTATGGCGGGTCGGCGATTACGACGTCGAAAGGACTATCGAAAGCGATTTTCTCGACTTTGGTATTATAAATACGGATATTATCCATCACGCCGAGTACGATGGCGTTTTGTTTAAGGATTTCTGCGGCACGCTTATCCGCTTCAATAAAAGTTACGTGGTTGGCACCACGAGAGAGGGCCTCGAACCCCAATGCGCCGGTGCCAGCAAATACATCAAGGATGATCTTTCCTTCGATTTTGTCACCCAAAGAGTTAAAGAGGGCCAGTTTTTCGCGCGATCCCATTGGATGAGTGACGCCATTTTGTGGAGCTTTTAATTCTCGTCCCCGAAAAGTTCCAGAGGTGATTTTAACATTAGTGAATTTACCGTGGTGAAAAATTTCGCGTGCACTCTTCATATGATTCCTTTTATCCTTATTTTAGCATAGTTCTGGAATTGAGGCAGCCCAACAGAGGGCGATTGCCTTAGAAATTTCTGGAAGAAGAATATTCTTGGTTTCAAGCGCCAGCTCAGTGGTCCAACCTTGCTCTAAGAAACGGTTATACATATTAAGGGCAGCGATGCGATCGAGTGATTGATAGAAGGCCTCCTTAATGTCGACATGACGGAGCTCTTTCTTATCAATTTTAGGCGTAACCACGCGTTCTGGAAGTGCGGTCATGGTGATGGCGACGCCATACTCGAAGGCGACATGTTTACTCATATAGCCGTTTACTCCCCAGTAAAGCCAGTTATTGCGAAGGGTTTCGAGGGAATTCCGACCGTGCATAATCCCCTTCACTGGAATGCCGAAAACCTTGATAAATTCTTTTTCGGTCATTAACTCACCCTGTGCTTCGGTGAGTGGAAAATGGTGTGCCGGAGTGAGGCCATCGGTGACCGCATGTGCCATCCAGCCAGCCTCAAAGGCAGCACGCACTTTATTGTCACTTTCAAGGGCTTTTTTAAGATTATATTGATGATCTAAAATCATTTGGATTAATTTACCATCATCGTTTCCCGGAATAATAAAATGCATCGGCTCATCCACGCCTGGACTTTTGCGTTTTAAGCCATCTGGTCCGCCCATACCTTCAAATAACAAGATGTCCTTAATCTCTGGAAAATAAACGTTACTATGGAGGGCTTTTTGGAGGATTTTGCGGGCTATTTTATCAAGTTTTTGGTGCGTACCGACAATATTCCCCGATTTTTTACTATTAGTTAAAGCAAGGGTTGAATACATATGTTCTTTCTGGTCTAGTTTAAAGTTGTCAGCTGTTGGAATTTACTAATGGACTGGCTGAGCTCTTTATATTTTAGCATATTTTGTGGGTTGGCAGCGAATTTTACTGCCTGTGCCCTGGCGTCTTTGATTAATTCTGTATCTGCTAAATTGGCAATTTTCAGGTTTAATTCACCGTGTTGCATGGAGCCATAGACTTCTCCTGGGCCACGCAATTTGAGATCGACTTCAGCAAGATAGAAACCATTATTTGACTTTTCGAGTTCACGTAAACGCATGGTGGGTGGATTGTCGCCAGTTGTAATAAGGAAGCACTGAGAGGCTTTCTGCCCACGGCCAACACGTCCACGCAATTGATGTGCCTGAGCTAGCCCAAAGTGATCGGCATTCATAATAACAATCTGGGTGGCATTGGGGACGTCGACACCAACTTCAACCACAGTTGTGGAAACTAAAATATCAAGCTGATGATTTTTGAATTCTTCCATCACCTGGTCTTTTTCTAGTGCCTTCATTCGACCGTGTAAAATACCAATTCGATATTTGGGAAAGATTTTCTTAAGGCGCTTAGCCTCTTCCGTTACCGTGTGCTGATCTTTTTCAAGTGGGTCATCCTCATCTTGTTCAATCAGACGACAAATCCAGTAAACTTGCTCTTTTACTTCGAGGTGCTTGGTGATTTCTGGATATAGCATCTCGCGCATATTGGTTTCATTAATAATTTTGGTTAGAATCGGCTGACGGCCTTTTGGCATCTGATTAATGATCGAAACATCAAGATCCCCAAAGATAGTGAGTTGAAGAGAGCGCGGAATCGGCGTGGCGGTCATAGCCAGAAAGTGTGGTGCGGTATATTTTTCACTTAATTGATTGAGGGCAACTTTTTCAAGCAGTTTTTGTCGCTGCGCTACACCAAATCGATGCTGCTCGTCGATAATCACCAGGGCGAGATTGTGAAAAATCGTATCGTCGGTAAGGAGAGCGTGGGTACCAATGATGAGATCGATTTCACCATTTTGTATTTGAGTTTTTAGTTGATCTTTTTGCTTAGTAGCACCGATGAGGAGACCGGTTTTAATGCCAAAAGGAGCAAGAATTTTAGCCAGACCTTCGGCATGTTGGGAAGCTAAGATAGCGGTTGGAGCGAGTAGTGCCACTTGGGCCCCATTTTTGACCGCTTGGAAGATGGCTAGGGCCGAGACAACAGTCTTACCAGAACCAACATCGCCCTGCAAGAGACGATTCATTGGGGTAGTTTTAGTGAGATCCTGCATAATTTCCCAGGCAGCAGTTTTTTGCGCGGGAGTTAATTCAAATGGTAGGGAGGCAAGGAATTTCTTAGTTGAGTCCAGGTTGAAGGCTAGAGGTTTAGCGCGGAGCTTTTGATTTTCTTGGCGATTGAGTTGGCTGGCGAGAATTAACTCAAAGATTTCCTCATAGCTGAGATATCTTTTTGCCTTGTCCACATCTTCTTTTTGTTTAGGAAAATGAATATTGAAAAGCGCCTGATTTCTTGAGCCTTTTTTGATATAGGTTGGAGCCGAGTCTAGGGGCAAGAGGTCGGGTACTGTAGCAGAAAATGAGGGCTTGATCTTTTCAAAGAGCTTTTTGAACCAGGCGGAATTGAAACTACCTCTGGCTGAATAAATTGGCTGGAAGCCATCTACTTTTTGCTCGATTTCATCTGCCGCGGCAACGGTAGGGGTGGTGATTTGGTAGCGATTATATTTAAAATCATACTGACCAGTAAAATAATAAGTAGTTTTTTCATCAAAATTCTTGATGCGATATGGCTGATTATACCAAACCACTCGAACCGCTCCGGTTTCATCATAGATTTCCCCTTGCGTGATTACAAAATTACGACGGCGAGTGTGGAGATTTTTTAAATTACGAATTTTCCCGCGGAGGATGACGCGGCCGGGCTTAATATCGACGATGTTAGTTTGAGATTGATAGTCTTCATAGCTGCGAGGAAAATAATATAGTAGATCCTTAAGAGTGCGAAAACCACGCTTTTCAAGCGCTTCGGCAGTTTTTGGGCCAACCCCCTTAATCACCTCCAATCTTGCAGTAATATCCATT
>JAEHON010000025.1:5539-14240 GCA_016112465.1 Candidatus Saccharimonadota bacterium
CACGCCATTCTTTGATTTTGGCGTGGTGGCCTGATAGCAGAATTTCAGGTACTTTCATGCCGCGAAACTCAGCTGGCTTAGTGTATTGAGGATACTCTATTGTATTTCCTTCGGAAAAGCTTTCAATAATTGCAGAGTTTTCTCCACCTAGAACACCTGGCAAAACCCGTACGATACTATCGATCATAATCAGTGCCGGCAATTCCCCACCGGTCAAGACGAACTGACCGAGACTAATTTGATAGTCTACGATGGATAGAATTCGCTCGTCGTAACCTTCGTAATGAGGACAGAGAATGATGAAGTGGTTTTCCGCCTGTGTCTCGATTTTTTCAGCAAATTCACGGACGATTTGTTGTGACCAGATGCGACCTGCTGGAGTTGGTAAAATAACTTTAGCGGTCGGATCTTCTTGTTTGACCTTTTCAATTGCAGCAAAAACCGGCTCACAGCGAAGCAGCATGCCATCGCCGCCTCCATAAGGCGTATCATCGACTGATTTGTGTGGACCAAGACCAAAATCACGAAGGTCGACAAAATTAAACTCTGCAACGCCCTTATCACTAGCCTTCCACATCATGGAAGTTGATAAATAAGGCAGCAGGGCATCCTTGAAAAGCGTAATAATAGTAAATTTGACTTTTGCCATTTAAAATATTATATCATATATGATTTTTATGTGATTTTAGAGAAAGATGCTTGACATCACACCTTTCATAGGATATATTAAGCATAAGCTGATACGCTTCACGGGGTTCCGCTTATCAAAAAATAGTGGAGTGTGGAGATTTCATTAAAAACAAAAAGCGAATTAAAACAAAACAATGTGCCCCAGGGTGGGCGCGCATCAGCGCAAAAATACTCCTTCCGGAGTATTTTTTAGTGTAATTTATTTTACTATACTAGTTTATTTCTAGTTTATTTTTTAAAAATCCGCCTATTCTATACTGGCTTTTTAGTTTGTTTTTTTAAAAATCCGCCTAGTATTGCTCAACAAGAGTAAAGGTTTTACCGGAGATTTCTATGATGGAATCCTGCGTGGCACCTTGGTTAGTGAGTTCAGCTCGAATCCCAAGCTTCTTCAAAATGTCGCGCAGACGGTTGACCGAAGCATAATTCCCCATATCCGTGCGACGGGCAAACTTTTCAATCTTCTCACCAGTAACGTGAAATACGCCGTCGTCACCACGCGTAACAGTCCAGGTATTTTTTAATTCATGTGAACTTAGAGAAATAACCGGAACACCTTTTATGCCATTCTGGGTGATTTGATGTTTAGTATTTGCGTCATCCTCGAGAACTATATCTGCAGTAACGTTTTCCTGTTCTTGTTTTTTCTCTTTGGCAATTTTAATATCCTGCCAAAGTGCGCGCAAAAGATCATCCACACCTTTTTTAGATACGGCAGAAATACTATAAATGTAGGCGCTTGGATTTACCTCACGAATGGCCTGTGACTGCATCTCAATAATTTCATTATCAACACCTTCACATTTTGTGAGTGCCACAATTTCTGGACGATCTTTGAGATCTGAATATTTATCAAGTTCGTTGCGAATAATGCGATAGGCTTCACCGGCATCATTATTGTAAACATCGACTAGGTGGAGCAAAACTGCAGTGCGATCAACATGACGTAGGAATGCATGACCGAGACCGCGCCCCTCAGCGGCTCCTTCAATGAGACCAGGAATATCGGCGATTAAGATGTCGTGGCGATCAATGGTAGCAACTCCGAGATTTGGCGTGAGGGTAGTGAAAGGATAGTCGGCAATCTCTGGTTTGGCGTTGCTCACAATGGAGAGAAAAGTAGACTTACCGGCGTTTGGTAAACCAACGAGACCAACGTCAGCTAGAAGTTTTAGTTCAAGTTCAGCCTCAAATTCTTCTCCCGGTTCACCGACTTCGGCAATAATTGGGGTTTGACGAACACTTGATTTGAAGTGAGCGTTACCAAAGCCACCATCGCCACCCTTTGCAATAACCGCTTCCTGTCGGTCGTGAGTGAGGTCAGCAATTATTTTGCCGTCACGTTTGACCACGGTTCCGATCGGAACTTCAACGATGAGATTTTTACCAGAGCGACCAGCACTGCGAGTTCCAGAGCCATTGCCACCATCTTCTGCTGTCAGAATTGGATTAAAACGAAAATCAATCAAGGTATTAGTATCTTTATCTGCGACAAAAATAATAGAACCACCTTTGCCACCATTGCCGCCGTCTGGGCCACCTTTATTAATGTAAATTTCACGGCGAAAAGAAACGGCACCATCACCGCCTTTTCCCGCCTTAAGACTAACTTTTGCAGTATCACAAAACATATTAGGTATATTTTACCATTTTAACGGCTATGAATAAAGAGGTAACTGGACCAGACACTTTGTGGGATAGTTTTTCGACCAACGTGACCCCAACCGGCGATACCGTTCATATCTGAAATAGTGATCGTGCCGTCGTCATTAACTGAGTCCACAATACCGACGTGACCATACCAGCCAACATCAGTCTGGAAGACATCGCCGGCCTGTGGGTTGGAACCGCGACTTGAAGGAAAACTATTTACGAGTGCATTATCCCAAGTGTTGGCGTTGCCGAGACCACCTGGAAGCACATAACCACCACCGAGTTCGTAGCGACGTTGCCAGGCATACCAGGTACACCAGCCCCATGGCATCTGGTTTGCTGAGGTCCAATAGGTACGATAATAAACAGATTGAGTGTAACTCTGAGACTGAGAGTTGGTGTAACGAGGGGCCACGTAATCCGGGCGTTCGGCTTCTGGAAGATTACCATCCGGCAAGAGAATATATTCACCAGCAACCAGATTCTGATTTAATTCGAGGTTATTTGCTGCAATGATTTCATCTGATTTTGAACCATATTTGGCTGCCACAGATTCAATCGTGTCGTTATTTTTGATTTTATAAACAAATCCGGCACGAGATGGGAGATAGATCTTATCACCAGCCTTTGGTTCATAGGTATTTTTAAAGTTATTTGACCAGCGGACCATCGTATCGGTTACACCACAGGCAGCATATTTAGCAGCAATTGAGGAGATAGTCTCCCCCTCTAGCACCGTATAAGAAATAGCACCAACTTTGAGACAGTTCGTGGAAAGTGGAGCAATTGGCTTCTCCATCTTCTCAGAAGAGACCTGACCGGAGTCGCGCAAAGTAGTGAGGGAGTTATAATTAACGTTTACAACTTCCGAGGAGGCTAGGCTCATGTTACTAGCTAGCTCGGATACGACATAGAACTCAGAAAGTTGGTCGGTTGAGACGGCGTAATCCTTCTTAGCAATCGACTGAAGATTGAGGTTATTAGTTGCTTCATCGACGTGCTTATTTTTGGAACCATAATTAACGACGCCAAGCACGGCGAGAAAGATAAATAGATATGGCAAAACCTTGAGATTTCGCTTAATAAATGATCGTTTGTGATTTTTTCTTGCTGTCATAATATGCCGATAATCCACCTAGAGTCCTACACTACAGAGTTTCTGGCAGTAGTCGCGGATTTTCTGTGTGTGCTCAGTATCGGTTACACTATAATACATCTTTCCATCGTCTCCTGTCAAGAAATAGCGCATCGACCTCTTATTCTCATCCGGTTCAGCAACGGCCAAAATTGCGGTAATTCCGGGACTACAAATTGGGCCAGGAGTAAGTCCAGTGTGCTTTCTCGTATTATAAAGATTATCCGTTTCTAGTACGCGAAGATTATTGTTCGGATCATTACGATCACGGTTTGGATTAACTAGGTCGGCAGCATAGGTGGCTGTCACGTCAGACCCAAGCGTCATACCAACCTTGAGGCGGTTTTGAAAAACCATCGAAACACCTGGCATATCCTCAGAATGAGCCTCTTTTTGAATAATCGAGGCCAAAATTAGCCCCTCACGCAACGAAAAGCCACGTTTTTGAAACTTTTCTTCGATATGATTGGCGACAACTACGCTGTTTAATTGATTGATCATAGTCTCAAAAATATGTTCGACGGTTTCACCTTTGTAGAATTGATAAGTTTCGCCATAAAGATACCCCTCGAGAGCAACATTCGCTGGTTGTGCAGGATTAGTTAGCTTGCCCTCATTATCATAAAGCCCCTTAAGAACTGGACTATCATATTTTTTAAGCAGAGCTGTATCGATTTGCTCAGATAAATATCCAAGTTTAATCAACTTTTGCTTAATTTCCTTCAAGGTTTCACCCGGCAAAACCGTGAGATTAAAAACTTCACTTGAGGCGACACCTTTTTCCATCTGCTCCACGATTTCCTTGGCGGAAAGATTGGCGCGAAGACTGTAGGTGCCAGCCTTAATCTTGGCTGATTTACTTGATAATTTTAAATAAGTTTTGAAGGCAAAATCGGATCTGATTAAGCCAGCTTTTTTGAGATTTTCAGCAATATCGCCTATGGTTTGATTGGTCTTAATTTCAAACTTTTGGTAGTGACAGTCGGGATTTTCTTCGCTACCTTCACTAGTGGCGGCTGCGGCAGGTGAATTAAACTTGCAACTAAAGTTTTTAGGAGCGGCTAATTGTTTTTCATACCAAGTGTAGGCACCAAAAGCGCCAAGGCCAGCTACGGTCGATAAAATAACCAGAGCGATTATTATTTTTTTCATAAACGACTTCTTTTTTGGTTGTTTTTTGGAACTTTTTGAGCTAGTCACTTCTTCCTCCTTGGTAAAATTTGAGGCAGGATTTTGGTTATCTGAATTATTGTTTGCTTCCCCCAAAGAGGCGGGAGAAAGCGACTGTTGATTGTTTAGAGCCACCTGCATTCGCTCGATAAAATCCTGCAAGATAATAGACGCTGATTCGGCATCAATTTCGCCTTTTTGGTAGTTATTTTTGCGAGCCTTCAGACGACGCTCAGCTTCAACAGAAGTAAGTGATTCGTCTTGAAAATAGATTTTGAGACCTGGAATGGTAGCAGCCACTTGTCTTGCAAATTGCTTCACAAATTCAGATTGAGCAGTTTGGTTACCGTTATTGCTGCGCGGCATCCCCATAACTAGGATATTTGAGTTATAGAGCCTGAGTTTGCGCTGGATTTCAGAAATTTCCTGTCCATTAACGTTAATAAAACCATCTGGAATAGCAATTTTTGTGGCGGTATCGGCGCGCGCCACGCCAATCCTCACTGTACCTACGTCGAGTCCAATAATTTTCATAATCCCCCTAGTTATTTTCTTCTATTGTAATGTTAACACTAACTTTATTAATATCCTCCGGAATACTGCGAACCCATGGGAAGGAGGTATCAACTTTAACCTCACTCACGCCGTTGATTGACTTAATCAAGGTGGTAACTTCACCAATTTTCTTTCCAAGAGATTTATCGAGTACAGTTTTTTCGGAGACTTCCGGACCAGTCTTTACGACCGCCTTCAACTTAGCTGAAGCGGCATTATTTTCTTGAAAACGCTCGATGAAGAGTGAACTAATTTCATAGATTTTTTGATCACTGCCGAGTCGACTACTGACGAGGGTTTTAATATACTCCTCAACTGCAGATTTATCCAAAATATTGACAGTATATTTTATCTTGGCGGTTAATTTTGCTTTGCCACCGTTTGCAACTTCACCAATGGCTGGACTAGAGGTAGCCTCGCCTGGAGTTTTCTTGTAGCTTGCATCAATACGCAAGTCAGAATCTTTGACTTTGGTAAATAGATCATCTTTTCCTTCATCAAGCTGCGAAAGTGCAACTTTGGCTTTCTCGACATCGGCGGCGGTGACGATTTTGACAACCTTATCAGTACCACCAGTGAAGGCAGTAGAGTTAAAAGCATCGACATGTTCAACGGATGACTGCCAGCCAGAAGCGATTGGATCGATATTAAAACGAGTACCACCTTCAAAGGCAACAACATCTACGGTTTTACGGATTTGACAAGTGTTTGTAGTGCGGACGGTGCAACTGGTTGTGGAGCCATCCCAACTAAATTCAGTAGTAACTACAGTTAGATAATTGAGATTCCCCTTCGCGAATGCGCTACCAATTGGGACGGTGATGCGATCTGGTGCACTTGGAGTGGCGCTTGAGGTAGAGAAACTGAAGTTTGCTGTGAGAGTGAGGCGGCCAGTTGCTTTATTACCATCATTTCGCTCACCCGTTGCGTCAAATTCAACAGAACTTTCTTTTTCCAGAGTTTCAGTCTCGAGTAGAATCTTGCCATCTTTGTTTGAAGCCTGATCAGCCGCGCTTGCAAAGGTAATATTCTCGGAGAAATTATCTGGCGTGGTCTTAATTTTGACCGAAATCTTGGCAGCAGGTGCAAAGACAAAGGCCCAAACGCCACCTACAATACAAACAATTAAGCCTGCCACACCGAGAACTAACCATTTACGTAATTTATCAAAATTAGGGATCTTTTTAACCGCCTTCTCTTCGTCGTCAGATTCTTCTTCCACTTCGTTCGCATCAAGATGCATAGTAGCTGCTTCGGCATCAGATGGAGTTTGCCTAATATTATTAGTTTTTCCTGAGGTAGCTGGTTTTTTCATATTTTCTTTTGCAGCCGAATCTTTAGGAATATTTTCCTTTTTATTATTTGGAGTAGACTCAGTAGCTTGAATGGATTCTTCCTGGACATCAGAGGAATCTTCACTCATCTCACTAATTGCTTGTGAGGCAGCCACGGTTTTATGAATGGCAGCAGAATCTTTATATTCACTTGGCAACACCGGTCGTGATTGTAGATTTTTTGAAAATGGCAGACCAGAGGCAGCAGAAAGTTTCATTAATACAGGATCTAATGTAATAATTACAACGGCCTTATCAAGATTTTTGGCTGTTTTGGCGATCAACTTTAGATTAATCGCACTACGTAAGACGCTAAGTTTTTTTGGCGGAACGAGAGCGACGACTTTTTGCTTGGAACCCTTAAGATGATTGATAATATCGGTAATATCATCTTCTGGCTCAATGTAGTAGATGTCCTTATTCATGCACCGATTTTACCACATTACAAAACTTTTATGTTAAAATTTAGAGGATGAGTATTTTTAGCTTTGTAAAGAAAAAAGAGGTAAGAAATCCAGCGGAGCCTAGCAATGGCAATACGACGGAACTAGCTAATCTTGTCTTGAATTCAATTGAGGAAGGTGTGATTATTGTACATCCTTCGGGAGTAGTACTACTGGCTAACCCAGCAGCCATGCGAATGCTCGGCGTAACTGATACTTCGGCTATTTTGAATGTTCAAATAAGCTCGCTTCTCAGACTCGAAAATGGTGAAGGAATGAAACTTGAAGATAGTGTAAACCCGGTACTTTTAGCGGTAAATTCCGGTGAAAATTACTCCACACGCGATTTTGTATTAGTGAATTTAATTGAACAAAGAAAACCTGTGGCAATTAGTGTCGTGAGTACAAACTCTGGGCAGAATGAAAGAATTATTACCTTGAGAGACATCTCGCGTGAACTAGAAGAGGAGGGTGAGCAAACCGAATTCATTTCTACAGCTTCTCATGAAATGAGGACCCCCGTAGCCTCGATTGAGGGATACTTGGGACTCGCACTTAACCCAAAAACTGCAACCATCGATGAACGCGCTCGTAAATATCTCGAGGAAGCACATACCTCTTCAAAACATTTGGGGCGCTTATTTAAGGATCTGCTCGATGTCACAAAACTGGATGATAAAAAAATTCGCGTACAACTTTCACCCGTTGAGATGACTTCTACTGTACGCTCGATCGCCAATGGTCAAGTACCACAAATGAGCGAAAAAGGTATTCACTATACTTTTGGCTCAAACGGAACCAGTACAAGTGGAAATGGTAGGTTTTTAAACCAGGAGGTTTATGCCAGCGTGGATATTGATTTTTTGCGCGAGGCAGTAAACAATCTAGTAGAAAATGCAATCAAATATACTGCCGAGGGAGGTGGAATTTGGGTAAATGTGCGTGGAGATGATGATCGCGTTTTAATTAACGTGACGGATACCGGGATCGGAATCTCTCCTGATGACCTAAAGCATGTATTTCAAAAGTTTTATCGTGCAGATAACTCACAAACGCGCACCGTTGGTGGGACCGGTTTGGGACTTTATTTAGTTAAGCAACGCGTTGAAGCTATGGGCGGAAAAGTTTGGGCGGAGAGTTCGTTTGGTGAAGGATCAACTTTCTATCTATCGTTCCCTCGCATTACCGCAGAGGAATATCAGAGACGTAAACAAATCGCTTCAAACATTGAGGCAATGAGTACACAAAAACAAACAGCTCCAACTGTGCCACCAGCTGAAACCCAAGAATCACAGAATCCTATCGTGGCCAGTCCAGCTGATACACCGGTCGCGCCTACTACGACTAATGTCTCTGAGACGGTTAACGCACCCGTGAATCCTGTGGTGCCAGTAACTCCTAATACATTTACGGCAACGGTCGCGCCTGTAGTATCCGCCGCACCTGTGACTACTGCAACACCAGTAGTATCCGCCACACCTGCAGCATCCGCCGCGCCCTCAATGCCTACTGCAACCGTAACACCTGCAGTATCCGAAGCGCCTGCAGCGCCAGCAAATTCCGAAACACAGTCGCCAGATATCGAACCAGCTCAACAGTCTACCATAACGCCAACCCCACAGCCCGTTACAATACCGACGGTGCAATCTTCTGTAGTAGCGGCTCAGCAACCGCTTACGACACAACAACCGCTTGCAACGACGCCGCAGCAACCAGTTACA
>JAEHON010000002.1:0-11802 GCA_016112465.1 Candidatus Saccharimonadota bacterium
ATTGTCATCAAGATCTGCAAGGGTTTTTAGGGGGCGGGCCGCCTGAGATTCAAGACGAGAGTTTAGCTGGTTGCTTGACTGAAAATTTGGTTGAGATTCAGATTGAACCTGGCGAGTAGGGCCGGCTGGACGAATACGACCAAAGAGTTTGCGGGTAGGAGAGGCGATGACCTGAATACGGGAAGACGCCGAAACCTTGGTATCGCCAGCTGGGCGAAGAGAGGCGGTATTGTTTGAGATAGTGGAGCTCGGAGCGGTGTGGTTTTGGGTGGCAAACCTTGTGACGGAGTCTGCAGCGGAGCTTGCGGCAGAACTTGTAACAAAGCCAGTTGCGGAACCTGCGGCAGAACTTGGGGCAAAAAATGGAGTGGTTTGGCGTGGTTTTAGTGTGGCGCGTTTTGAGGCGGCGATTTTGGAAGCTTCTTCGCGACGCTGCATTTCCTGAAGAGCCCGCTGTTTGCGGATTTGCTCGGCCTGAAGACGCTTTTTTGCTTCAAGTTCCATGGCTTTGCGGCGAGCGGCCATCTGTTCGGCAGCTTCGCGCTGAGCTTGGCGTTGGTGTTCCAAAATACGCTGACGCTCACCTTCAAGAGCGCGATTTCTGGCCTCCTCAGCGGCTTGATATTCTGATAACTCCTGTTTTGCAGCTTCGATACGGCGCTGATTCAGGTTTTTGAGACGATTTTGCTCTTCGATTTGATGTTTGATAGCTTCACGACGAGCCATTTCCTGGCGCGCAAGCTTTCGGCGCTCAAGTTCACGATCGGTTGGAAGTGGAGCAGCAGTACGACTAGCACTACGTACAGGCGCAAAATCCATGCGCCTTCGCGCAGCTGATACTACTAATGGTTGGCCTTGAGTTCTTGATTCGTCCTGCATAAACTTATTGTTTTCTTTTTATATTATACTCGATTTTTTAAATTTTGAAAATTTGCATGAGCGGTTTATTTTGATAGGTGGGCGAGGATTTTATTTACGGCAGATCGGAATTTATTTATTGTCTAGAGTCTTATTTACGGTAGATCGGAGTTTATTGCCTAGAGTTTTTACGACAGATTGGGTTTTAGTTGCTTAAGGTTTTGCTGGACGAGGATTACTCGCGGACGCGTTTTGCGGTCTCAATAATTTCATTAAAATTATCAGAGATGAGACTAGATTCGCCGACTAGTACACCATTAACACCTGGAATTGTCAAATAAGCACCAGCATTATTTGGATTGACGCTACCACCGTAGAGGATTGGAATTTCATCTGCGGTAGCTTTGCCATAGATACTGATAAGCTGCTCCTGAATAATCTTGATGGAGGCGGCAATTTCATCAGGGGTGGCTGAGCGAGCTTGCTTGGTGGTAGAGATGGCCCAGACTGGCTCGTAGGCGATGATACATTTTTTCACGTCTTCCGTATCGATTTCAGAGAGACCACCGAGGAGTTCGTCACGTAGGACATCTTTGGTTTCGCCAAAGTTGCGCTGATTTTCGGTTTCGCCGATACAGAGAATTGGGGTGATATTATTTCGGATAGCGGCGGCAACTTTTTGGCTGATGTCACGGTTGGTTTCGCCAAAAATAAAACGACGTTCAGAGTGGCCAATTAAAGCATAAGTAACAACACCACGAAGCTGGGCGATGGAGACCTCACCGGTGTATGGGCCAAAATCTTTTTGATAGAAATTTTGGGCGGCGAGTTTGATTTTTGACTTATTGCGCTCAAGTTGAAGAGACAAGGAGGCGAGAGAGATAAAGCTCGGGGCGATGATGATTTCGATGCCGCGCGTAGGTTTAATTTTCTTTAGTAACCTTTGGAGATAAATTGAGGAATCCCCAACAGTTAAGTTCATTTTCCAGTTGCCCATCACGTAAGTTTTCATAAATTTATTATAGCATTTTATGTGGATGTCTGGAGGTTATTTAAAAAGAGTGACTGTAGTATGATTACTTTTATAAGTTTATTTGCTATGGAATTTTGCGGCAATGTCGGGTATGATTACGCTAAAAGGAGGCAGATGAAAAAGATTCTTGCATTTGATATTGATCAAACTTTAAACGTGGCAAAGACGCCGATTCCAGATGAGATGGCGGAAATTTTGGCAGAATGTTTGAATAGTTTTGAAGTCTGTCCGATTTCGGGACAGAAGTTTGACCAGTTTTTGATTCAGATTGTGAATAGACTGATTGAGGTGGCAGAAGTGACGCCAGCACAACTGATGCATTTACACTTGTTCGTGGCGCAGGGGACACAGTATTATCGCTACGCGCCGATGGCGAACCAAAACGATGGGACGGAATATAACGAGAGGAACTGGGAGCTGGTTTATAGTTTCCCGCTAACTGAATCTGAGGTGACGCAGATTTCAGGGGCGATTGAGCAGGCGGCGAAGGAGTTGGGCTTCTGGGAGAGTGATAAACTGAAACCTGGCGATGAAATTATTGAGAATCGGTTATCACAGGTGACATTTTCGGCACTGGGGCAGGCGGCAGGGACCGAGGAAAAATATGCTTGGGACCCAGATTGTGAGAAGCGCAAAAAGATTGTGGAACGAGCCTTAGAGCTAGCGCCCGGATTTACTTTTGAAATTGGCGGGACAACTAGTATTAATGCCGTGAAACCGGGGATGAATAAGGCATTTGGTATGCAGCATCTGATGGAAGAACTTGGTGTCTCGAAGGAAGATATTTTGTATTTTGGCGACATGACGCAACCGGGTGGCAATGACTACCCAGTGATGGAGATGGGGATCGAAACGATTACGGTACGAAACCACGAGGACACCGAGTTTGCATTGCGGGGGATTCTGGGAATCTTGTAGTTACTTAGAGGATCTTATAGATTTCGTAGGGGCTTTAGGGTTCCTGTGGGTGCTTTATTGTCGAGACTACAGAGGCTTTTCTGATGAGATTAACTATTCATATTCTATGTTATATTCGTGATCTATATTATGGTATAATATGCTTATGTTAATCGAAGGTTCAAGACTCTTAAATTACCCTATTCTTAGTTTACATACGGCGACAGAAATTGCGCGCGTGAAGGCGCTAGTGGTTGATCCAAACTATTTGAAAATCGTGGCGTTCGAGGTGGCAGCAATAAATTCACACAAACGTCTATTTCTTGATGTTAATAGTATTCGAGAATTTTCCAAGGTGGGAATAATTATTGATTCTGACGAGGAGTTTGTTGAACAGGGGGATATTATCAAACTGAACGAAATTATTGCGCTTGGGTTTGTCCTAGACCACATGAAAGTCGTGAGCAAAAAGAAGAGTCTGCTTGGACATGTGCAAGATTTTACCGTGGTGACGGATGATTTCCAGATCATGCAATTGATTGTGAAGAGACCTATCTATAAGGCTTTGATTGATCCGGAACTCGTGATTGGACGTTCGGAAGTGCAAGAAATTAATGACACCGAGATTGTGATTAAGAGTGATGAAAATGCGGCGATGAAAAAATCTGGAAGTCTTGATTTTGTACCAAACTTTGTGAATCCATTTAAGGATGGAAAATATATCGCGCACAGCGAGAATTCGACCACGGAATAAAATCTGGAGATAGATTCTGGAGATTCTTAAAAACGTGATCTGGCGATATTAATTTGGCGATATTGATTTTGCGATATTGATTAGAAATAGTTTTCTGAAGAATAGTTGTCAGCGGCTGAATCGAGACTAGCAAGAGCAGAGTCGACTTCGGATTTGATGAGATCATAGGAGAAACCTTGGCGGGCGAGATAACCGATAAGTTTCTGGCGGTCGGTGGTTTTTCGAAGCTGCTTTTTGAGCATTTTTTGAAGCTCTGTCACCTCGTCGCGAACCAGTTCGCCGGTAGTATCTGAAACCAAGGCGTCAGAGATGAGATCATCAGAAATCCCTTTCTGCTTCAATTCTTGAATAAGACGGCGCTGACTGATACCTTTCGACTGATGGCGATTCTCAATATAGAAGCGCGTGAAGTAGGCATCATCGATGACTTTTTGAGCTTCGAGGCGGGAGATGACCTGCTCGATCATATCGTCCGTGATGCGGTCCGAAGGCTTTGATGGGAGATTGGTTTTGGCGGAGCCGCGATATTCATAAGTGTTATTTTCTGTAAAATCAGTTTCGCGGATTTTTTGGTTCTTTTCCCTGGTGGTTTGGCGAATCTGCTTAACTTTCTCAGCATAGGCAGCGTCGGTTTCTAGTTTCTGGAGATGAGACTCGAAACGCTTCCAGGCTAGCTCGCGACGCTGTCTTTTGCGTTCGAGAAAGTCGATAACTTCTTTTTTGGAGTGAGGCCTCGAAAAACAATACTCAAGAGTTTGCTGATAGAGTTTGCCAGTACCTGACTGAGATTTAAGTTTTTCGATCTCGGCGTCCGACAGTGTTTGACCTTGGCTGAGTTTGGCATCGGCTAGTTCAGAGATGGTGAGTGAAAAACTGAATTTACCATCAAGAAAAACATTGACTCGGTTTGCATCGCGCATGGCGATTGCTAGACTAGTAATTATTGGCATATTTCTTACTTCAGCCTTATTTAGAATTATTTAATTTTGGGCCGTTACAGGTTTAGGGGTCATTTGATATTTTTTCTGGCTATTTCTGGCTAGCTTCGGCCTTGGCGCGAACTTTTTCTTCAATCTCAGCAAAGAGTTCAGGATTTTCTTTAAAGACGCGCTTGACGGCTTCACGGCCCTGGCCAATGGTCTCGCCATTATATTTCAAGAAAGCACCTGCTTTATCGAGTACGCCATATTGGACGGCAAGATCGAGCACATCACCAACTTTGGAGATACCTTCGTTATACATGATATCAAACTCAGCAGTGCGGAATGGAGCAGCAATCTTGTTCTTAACAACTTTGATTTTGGTGCGGTTACCGATAATATCTTCGCCATTCTTGATCTGGCCGATGCGACGAATGTCAACACGAACTGAGGCATAGAATTTTAGCGCGTTACCACCAGTGGTAGTTTCAGGGTTTCCAAACATAACGCCGAGTTTCATGCGAATCTGGTTGATGAAGATAACGGTTGCTTTAGACTTGGAGATGATAGCAGTGAGCTTGCGCATAGCTTGAGACATAAGGCGAGCTTGAAGACCCATCTGAGCATCACCCATATCACCGTCAATTTCGGCCTTTGGAGTGAGAGCAGCAACTGAGTCAACAACGATGAGATCAACGGCGTTTGAGCGGACGAGAGTCTCACAGATTTCGAGAGCCTGCTCACCGTTGTCTGGCTGAGAGATTAGGAGATTATCGATTTGGACGCCGATTTTTTCAGCATAGGAAGGATCGAGGGCGTGCTCAGCATCGATGAAAGCAGCCTGACCACCAGTTTTTTGAACCTCAGCAATAGCGTGAAGTGCTAGAGTAGTCTTACCGGAAGATTCAGGTCCATAGATCTCGATAATGCGACCTTTAGGATAGCCGCCACCGAGGGCGAGGTCGAGGGAGAGTGATCCTGACGGAATGAGTTCAATATTGACGTTGTGGTTTTCGCCGAGCTTCATAATGGAGCCGTCGCCGAATTGCTTGGTGATTTGAGCGATGGCGAGTTTCAATGCTTCAGATTTGCCATCTTGTACAGTAGTTTCTTTGGTGTCTTTTGGTTCTTTTGCCATATTTGTCCTTTTTTAGAATTAATTATTTTGACCGGCAATAAATTGCGATCTTTCTCTCTACAGAAGAATAGAAAACCTTACCTCGCTCTCTTAATTACAAGTATAGCTGAAGTCAAAGTTTTTTCAAGCATAAGACGCGATGATTATTGAAATTAATGGAGATCGGAAAAATCAGAGTCGTGTATCTCAACAAATAATTCTTGGATATATGTGAGGCGATTATTTAACTAGTGCGAATTTATTTTTACCACGCTTCAAAACGGCGAGCGCATTAATTTCGTGTGACACATCGGTGACTTTCTCACCATTAATGGAAATGGCATTACCGGAAGTTAATTGCTTAGCCTCAGAACGTGAAGAACAGAGAGAAGTTTCGACAAGTGCATCGATGAGGGAGATTTTGCCAGCTTTTTCGGAAAGTCTGATCGTTGGAAGGAGGAGGGCAATAGATTCAATGTCAGATTCAGAAAGAGTTTCAATACGACGGTCGCCAAAGAGAAGGTCGGTGAGAAGAATAGCAGCGGCGGCAGAATTTTTGCCATGCACGATCTCGGTGACGCTTTTTGCGAGAGCTTTTTGAGCAAGGCGCTGCTCAGGATGCGCACGATGTTCCTCGAGGATTTTATCAATAGTTTCTTTATCGAGAACGGAATAGATTTTGATGAGATATTCGACAGATTCGTCAGCCTGGTTGAGCCAGAATTGATAAAAATCAAAGATTGAAGTGAAGTTACCGGAGCCATTATCGGAGCTAGCAAGCCAGACGGCGTTTCCTTCGGATTTACCAAACTTGCGACCAGTGACTGGGTCGATGATGAGTGGAGTGGACCAAACGTCAGCGCTACCGTTTTCTAGGCGCTTGATGAGGTGAACACCGGTGGAAGAGTTGCCAAACTGGTCGGCGCCACAAAGTTGAAGATCGACGCCATAGGTGCGATAGAGGTGGAGGAAGTCATAGCCCTGGATGAGGGTGTAGGAGAATTCAGCATAGGAAATACCAGAACCACCTTCGCCGATGCGATTCTGGATAAATTTGCGGTCGAGAAGCTGGGTCATAGAAAATGTTTTTCCGACGGTACGAAGGAAGTCGAGATAGTTGATGTTTTTGAACCAGTCGTAGTTGTCGACCATGGTGAGCTCATAATGATCATTGGTTGGGTCGCCATCACCGAGAGTATTGGCGGCGCCATCCAGACTAATGACGGATTCAATTTGTTTTTTGATGCAGGCCTTGTTGTGTTCGACTTCGTTTATAGTTTTGAGATCACGTTCACCATTTTCTTTTGGGTCACCGATTTGACCAGTGGCGCCACCAACGAGGAGGTATGGCTGGTAGCCGTGGCGGACAAAACAAGCGCACATCATGAGAGAGGCGAGATTGCCGATGGTTAGAGAATCAGCGGATGGGTCGGCACCCCAATAGAATTTCTTGACCTTGCGATTATCAAGTTCTTCAGGGTTTTTGATTGTATTTTCGGCGACAAAACCGCGCCAGGCTAATTCTTCGGATAATTTCATAGGTTTATTTTACCATATTATAGAGAGACCCAAAAAAGAAGGGAGTGATTCCCTTCTTTTTTTGCCGAGAAAACTATTTGAAAGTATATATCGTATATCGATTATATTTCGGCGAGGTCTTTAGTTTTAGCTATGGACCGGTGATGGTATCGGTGGCTTCGTAACCTTGGCTATCAGTAACAGTGACGGTGATAGTCGACTCAGAGCCGGTGAAGCTATAGTTTGGATCATTGAGACCAGAGCTGACGGAACCGGATTTAACCACTGTACCATCAACGGAAAGTGTGTAGCGACTGAGGCCGGCTGAGCCTGGAGTGACAGTGAATTTGAGAGCGCCAGATGCGGTGATGCTATGAGTATTGAAGGAGACGGAAGGTGGAGTATAAGAACAGTCATCTTCGGTGTTTGGATCGTAACCATTAGGATCGGTGGCGTAAGCTTTGTTCTTGGAAATTGGATCAATGGTGTAGCTGATTTCAACTTCAACGACGAGGCTAGAGAGAGTACAGTCGGTAGCTTTCTTTTTGGTAAACTTGTTGAACTTGATGGACTCTTTTTGCATGCCGTTATTCTTACTATTGAACCAGCTTGGCCAAATATCGGTGATGCCATTGACGGTAAGGGTTTGCATGCCGGCTGGCTGGACTGGTTTGTCACCAGGCTTCCATTTACCTTCGGCGGCATAAACTTTGGTGTGAACTGGACCCATATAGTCGTTTACAACTGTACGGACGATGGTGTTCGAGCTATTCCAGAGGCCGGAACCGTCATGATTGCCGTTCCAAACAATAGTGGCAATAGCGGATGAATAAGAGGCCATGAGGGAATCTTTGGTAATTGCAGAGTTGGAAGTGGTGGTGGTACCAGTTTTGGAGGCAGTCCAGACACCAGGGACAACGAAACCAGCAGAGCGGGCGAGAGAACCCCAGACGAGATTACGAGCATTGGCGTCGCCAAGAATATCGGTGATCATGTAGGCGGCCTGGGCATCGAGGACACGCTTACCGGCAGTATCTTCCCATTTTTCGACAACATCACCAGAAGAGTTTTTGACTTCGAGGATGTAGGTGAGAGGTTTGTAAACACCACCACGAGCGATAGAGGCATAGGCGTTGGCATGCTCGATTGGGCGAACGTTACAACCAGAACCGATGGCAACGGAGAGACCGCCTGATGTATCAGTACAGTAGGAGAGATCGCCGAGGTCGTGTGCGACCTTCAAACTATTTTCGATACCGTTAATATAGAGTGCTTTAACGGCTGGAATGTTGAGGGAGTTGGCGAGAGCTTTACGGATTGGGATACTGCCATAGAAGGCGCCGGTGTAGTTTCGGAGTTGGCAGGCGCCAGTGAAGCCGGCACAGTAGTATTTATCGATGTTCTCGTCTTTCAGGATGGAGCCAGCGCCATAATTGACACCTTCACGTTGAGCAAAGAGAGGGGCGTAGTCGAGAATTGGCTTGATGGTGGAACCTGGCTCAAGCAGGGCAGTAGCGGCATTAACTTCACCATAAACTGGCTTATTCCAATCGGCGGAGCCAACCATGGCGATGACCTGTCCGGTTTCGACATCAACTGAGGAGAGCGAGATGTTGTCACTACCGTTAGTACGCATGAGCTTGACGCCATTAGCGACGGCCGCCTCGGCATATTCCTGTGCGCGAAGATCTAGGGATGTCTTGATAGTGAAGCCACCAGCGCGCATAGTTTTGACACCATACTTTGCCTCAAGTTGCTTCTTTACCTCAAGGACAAAGTGAGGGGCTTTGATATTGGTGTAGCGGCTGACCTCAGGTTGAATCTCGTCAAGAATATTAACTTTTTTAGCTTCTTCAGCCTGTTCGGCGGTGATGTAACCCATTTTTTCCATGACGTCGAGAGTCTTTTGCTGTCTGGCAATGAGAGCTTTATTGGCGGCGGTATTGTATGGACTGAGATAGGATGGGTTGTTTGGAATGGAGGCAAGGAGAGCAGACTCAGCTAGAGTGAGATCCTTAGCGGATTTCTTGAAGTAGGCCTGTGCGGCACTTTCTACACCATTACGGCGGCCGCCATATGGAGACTCGTTAAGATACATAGTGATAATCTGTTCCTTAGAGTACATCTTCTCGAGCTCGAGAGCGAGAATCATCTCCTTGATCTTGCGAGGAAGACCGGTAACAGTACGGTTGCTGGCCTCATCAGAGAAATAAACCTGCTTGATCAGCTGCTGAGTTAAGGTAGAGCCACCTTGAACACCGTGACCGGAGAGAGTGGAAAGACTGGCGCGGATGAGGGCAAAAAAGTTAACACCTGGGTGGTTATAGAATTCGCGATCCTCGATAGCAACTGTGGCCTGACGCATATAAGTTGAGATATTTTCACCTTCAACAACTAGACGATAGTCACCGTCACCCCTATCTTCCCAGAGGACCTGACCATTACGATCGAGATAGGTATTGACCGTTCCGGAAACTTTCATCTGGTCGAGACGGATTTCATCAAGGTCTTTTTTGTAGTAAAGAAAGAGACCACCGATGGCGATAACGGCAAGAAGGAACATGACCGCTGAGGCCTTGAGGAAGAAAAAGAGGCCTTTTTTGGAGAAGATAAAGTGGAAGACGCGCTTTGGATGGAGTCTAGCAAAGAAGCGTTTGACCGGTTCTTTTGGAAGCTTGGAAAGTTCTTCGGCTTCTTTCCTGGCCCTAGCTTCCTTTTTGGCGCGTGAACGATAAACGAGGGAGGAATATAGATTCATTTTTTGATCTTTTTTCTGGAAAAGAGAGCGGACGGAGCGCTTTGGGGATTTTGTATCGCGTTTGGTTTGAGATTTTTCAGATTTTGCCATTTCAGATTGCTCGTTTTCAGTTTTAATTGCTTCGGATTTTATGGTTTCAGATTTTACTATTGAATTACTTGATCCAGGTTTTGCGATGGTCCTATTTTCAGCTTTTTCGACATTGAGTTTTGCCTGATAGGCCCTGACCGCACGAGCTTCAGCTAGCCTTTTTGCCTGAGCTGAAGTGAGCTCTGGCATTGTGCTTGACATAGAAGCACTAGCACGTTTCGTGCTGCCAGTTTGACTATTTTTTCTCTGTTTTTCCATAGCGGTTTTGTCTTTTTCCTTACCAGTATTAACCACCCTATCCTCCGTTTTATCGTACAATTTTATATAATTATACACTCGCCACGAAATAGTAGCAATATTTTATAAAATGTCTAAAATTTTTACGTTTTTGTGTGGACTATGGACGCAATTACATATATAATAGGAATGATAAATGTTAATGCTTAATAAGATAGGATTATAGATGATCAAAAGAATCACCAATAATTTTCTAAAAAAGAAATCTGCGCCAATTATCTGCTTCTTTGGAAGCTTGCTTGTTTTTGCGATTATTCTTTTAGGATACTCGAGTAGCTATGCCGTTGCTGGAGTGTCATACGGGACTACAAAGACGAATAACTTTGCTGCTTCAAACCATCGTTATATTAGATTAACCTACCCAGAATCTACTACATTTAATATTGATGGGACTAACCTGAATACTACAATGAAAGCCAATGCAAATATCCAGGTTGCAACAAATTCACAATCTGGATTTAAGCTTTATATGTCATCCTCGGAGACTAGCCTAAAGACAAGTGATGGAACTGCAGAGATTCCGTATGAAAATCTGACAGCAAATTTACTTCAGCAATCTACTGTTTCTGCCAATAAATGGGCTATCTTCATTCAGAAGACTGGAACCGAGTATATTATTCCACTTTGTGCAAATGATAATCTAACTGACAACTGTAAAATTTCCGAAAGTGCTGCACAGACATCTCTAGCTACGCCAATTATTCAGTATGGAACCCATATTGATATGTCTGCTAAACCTGGGACCTATAGCTCAAAGCCTTTGGTGTTGACTGCGGTAATCAATTCTGGCCCAACAGCCGAACTTAAGATCAATAGTGTGAGTCCTTCAGTTGTACCGCTTGACCCAACTGGACATACAGTGAAGAATGAAGCTGGTCAAAGTTTAAAGCATAAGATGAATATAAAAATTCCGATGATTGAACGTGATTTTAATGTCGAGANCTATGATTATAGGAAGTTTAAAGCGACGGCTGGAGGCCTTGATTGTCCAATCGATCCGGCAACTTTTCAGAAGACGACTGATGAGATTTCGTTTGATTGTACAGTTGATTTTAATAATGCTAATCCACTATTTCAGGTCGGGCAGAAAACCGAGGTGGTGGTAGAGACGATTCCCTATGGATATATTTATTCAAAACAGGATGCTATTCAATTCGTGAATTCATGGGTAGACTTTGGATATACCGGCACACCTCAGGGTTTCACTTTCCCAGTTACTGGAAAATATAAACTCGAAGTAATGGGAGCAAGCGGTGGACCGAGGACACCTGTACAGAGGGCCTTTCATTGGAACTACAATCTGGACTTTAATCCTGGACTTGGCGGATATGCTTCAGGATACAAAGACTTTAATGCTGGTGATAGAGTTGCATTATTTGTCGGGGGTAGAGGTGAATCATCTCTTGATGAAGGTGTTAATCCAAACATAATTCACAAGGGCGGTTTTAATGGTGGTGGCAATGGAAGCGTGGGACCTCTTGCTTATGGGCTCCCCAATCCAAACTGGCGCAACTGGGGTGGCGCAGGAGGTGGCGGCGGAACCGATATTCGACCAGTGAG
>JAEHON010000017.1:0-1293 GCA_016112465.1 Candidatus Saccharimonadota bacterium
CTGTTTTCTGCTAGACTAGAAACAGTTNCNAAGACANTGNCGGANTTTTTGNTNGGGGGTGTNGATTTAATATGTAATTTACACGAACTTCGAAATCTTAATTAGGTCACCGAGGAAAAATCTTATAACTTGGTAACGAAGTTTAAAAATTCGTAGACTTCTTAACAATCAAGGAATACTTTTTATGGCAATTTCAAAAGATAAAAAGAATACATTGGTTGCTGATTTAACTGAGCTACTTTCAAGTGCAAAATTGACAGCTTACGCAAACTATCAGGGACTCACCGTTGCTGAACTCGAGGATTTGCGTCATGCTGCTCGCGAACAAGGTGTCCGCATTAAAATCGTTAAGAACCGTTTGGTTCGTGTGGCGATGAATGAGATCGCAGTATATAAAGATACTGATACTACTCATTTGACCGGACAACTTGTTTACGCAATTTCCGATTCTGACGAAGTTGCTCCAGCTAAAGTTTTGGCTGAGTTTGGTAAGACCCACAAAGCTCTCGAGCTGGTTGGTGGTTTTAGCGATGGTGGTCGCATGATTGACACCGCTGAGATCAATGCTCTTGCCGCTCTCCCATCCAAGAACGAATTGGTGGCACAGGTGGTTGCACAACTGCTTTCACCAGTCAACGATTCTATTTCTGGTCTCGCTGGTGGACTTTCTGGCATTGTTTCCGGTTTGGAAGCAAAGTTGGAAGCTTAGTCTGAAGTTTTATTAGAAAAGACAATCAATGTTTTATCCTTCGGGATAAATACTAAATTAATTTATAGAAAGGTCTAACATGGCTGATATTAAAAAATTAGCTGAAGAACTCGTAAACCTTACCGTTCTTGAAGTTAATGAACTCAAAAACACTCTTAAAGATGAATATGGCATTGAGCCTGCTGCTGCCGCTGTTGCTGTTGCTGCTGCTCCTGCTGCTGCCGCTGAAGAAGAAGGCAAATCTGAATTCAACGTCGTTCTTAAAGACGCTGGTGCTCAGAAAATCGCTGTAATCAAGGCTGTTAAAGAGGCTACTGGTCTCGGTCTTGGTGAAGCAAAAGCTATCGTTGATGGTGCTCCTGCAACTGTCAAGGAAAAAGTTAAGAAAGACGAAGCTGAAGCTCTCAAGAAAACTCTTGAAGAAGCCGGCGCTACTGTTGAATTAGCTTAATTAAAAACCGAGTCTACGAATTTATTAAAAAATACCCTTCGGGGTATTTTTTGTTGGTAAATAGTGCGATTTTAAATAATTAAAAATTTAGCAATTACGGGATATTAAAATATAACTCGTTAAAACCATAGTA
>JAEHON010000017.1:1387-9666 GCA_016112465.1 Candidatus Saccharimonadota bacterium
TNGGTCTAATTAGTTGTAGATATTTTCAACAGCGATGGATGGACCCATGGTTGTAGAAATGAAGATACTTTTAATGTATTGACCTTTGAGAGAAGCTGGCTTCATTGATTTTAGAGATTCAAGGAAGGCAGTAGCATTCTCAAGAAGCTGTGCTTCAGTGAAGTTGGTTTTGCCAACACCGATGTGGACGATAGCTTGTTTGTCGACACGGTATTCAACCTTACCAGCTTTGGATTCTTTGACAGCTTTTTCGATGTCATTAGTCACGGTGCCAGCTTTTGGATTTGGCATGAGGCCTTTAGGACCTAAGAGACGAGCGAATTTACCAAGTTTTGGCATGTAGGCTGGAGTGGAAATGAGAATATCGAAGTTGATGGTTCCCTTTTCGAGTTGTTTGATGAACTCTGCATCTTCAGCGATGTCTGCGCCAGCGGCTTTTGCTTTTTTACACTCATCTTCAGGAGCGAAAACTGCAACACGTACTTCTTTACCGTTACCGTGAGGGAGAACGAGAGTAGTACGAATGTTTTGATCAGCTTGTCTTGGGTCGACACCGAGACGGGCGTGGATTTCAAGAGTAGCTGCAAACTTGGCTGGATTGGTCTTGACAGCAAGCGCGATAGCTTCGGCGAGGCCGTATAGCTTAGTGCGATCGATGTCTTTGTAGGCGGCTTGGTATTTCTTACCACGGCGCTCTAAGACTGGACGAGTGACTGGCTTTTCACCTTTTGGCTTAACTTCAAGCTCTGCGAGTTTGTTTTCGGCTGCACGAGCTTTGCGCTCTTCTTCAGCCTTAACTTCCTCAACGTGCTTTTTGGACTTTTTACCAGCTTTGGCAAATTTTTCAGAAACTTCTACAGTTTCGATAGCGACAACTTCTTCGTTGTTCTGACCTTTATCTTCAGTCATAATGATTTCCTTTCTGTGGTGGTAACGGGTTAGACTTTTGTCTAACCCTCCCAACTAGTTAATATTTTGAATAAATAAATTATTCAGCGATTTCGATACCCATTGAACGGGCGGTACCGGCAACAACTTTAACTGCACCTTCAAGATCGATAGCGTTAAGCTGTTTCATCTTGATGTTTGCGATTTTTTCGAGTTGTTCGCGGGTGATTTTACCGACTTTCTCGGTATTTGGACGACCAGAGCCTTTTTGGATTTTGAGTTCTTCACGAATCAAATCGTCGACAGGCTGTCCAAGGCAGGTCCAAGCGAAAGTGCGATCTTCGAAAACCTGTAAGTGGACAATAACGCTTTTACCGTTAAAATCTTTGGTTTTCTCATTGAATGGATTGATGAAGTCCATCATATTAAGACCCCACTGACCTAGAGTTGAACCAACTGGAGGTCCTGCGGTGGCCTTGCCACCTGGGATGCGTAACTTTAAGTTACCAATTACTTTTTTTGCCATAATATTTTTTACTCCTAATTAGAGCGCGTAACGGGGTTATTATACTAGATTTATAGAGAAAAGTAAAGACAAGTGTCCGATTCTAGTGATACTAGATATGGCTCTGCTTGTCTTTACGTTTTATTTTTTGTGATGAATATTATTGCTAACTAGCCGGCAATAATTCTAGTGCCTGCCTTACCTTCAACTGCTTGAGAAGCTTTTTCTGGCGTGGTGATGATGCAGGTGCGTTTGTTGGAGCCAGCTACGAAATTAATTCCGGCTTCAACCTTAGGTAGCATACTGCCGGCGGCGAATTGGCCTTGGGCGATAAGCTTAAAGGCGTCTCCAACGGTGATTTGATCAATTGACTGCTCGTTTGGTTGTTTGTAGTTAATCTTGACGGAGTCGACGGCGGTAAGAATTAACAGCATGTCGGCATCAATGGTTTCAGCGAGCTTTTCGGCGGCAAAATCTTTGTCGATGACGGCTTCAAGGCCAGTAAGACGACCATGTTCGTCGTAATAAACTGGAATACCGCCACCACCACTAGCGACCACAATGGCACCGTTACCGATGGCGATTTTAATTAGGTCGGATTCGATAATGGAAAGTGGCATTGGAGATGGTACGACCTTGCGCCAGCCACGACCAGCATCTTCTTTCACGGTAACGCCGCGGGCTTTGGCGATTCTTTTAGCCTCTTCTTCAGTGTAGAATGGTCCAATTGGTTTGCTTGGATTCTTGAAGGCAGGGTCGTCTTTAGAAACAAGTACCTGAGTGATGATTGAGGCGATCGGTTTTTTGATGCCAGTTTGTTCAAGCTGGTTCCTTAAAGCATTTTGGAGCCAGTAGCCAATTTGTCCTTGACTCATGGCACCAGCTACATCCACAGGCATGGTTGGGGTCTTTTCGGTATTGATGGCTTCTTCGTGAAGAATAATATTACCAATTTGTGGACCATTGCCGTGTACGATGGCAAGAGTGTGGCCGGCAGCAATTAATTTAACCAGCTCCGCCGCCGTCTCATTAGCGACGGCGAGCTGATCTGCGGCTGTTGCCTTACCATCTCTGGATAAGGCATTACCACCTAATGCAACTACGATTTTTGCCATATTAGATGACTCCCATGACGAAGACGGCGACAAGGCTGATAACTACAAAGATAAACATGACTGGGAGAACGCGTTTGACCCAAGTTTTGTAGGAAACACCAGCAAGGGTGAGTCCGGCCATCAGTGAGGCGATGGTTGGGGCGATCATATTGAGAAGACCGTTAGCAGTGGCAAAGGCGACAACCATGGTTTCCTTGGTGGATCCGACGAGGTCGGCAACAGGGGCGATGATTGGCATTGAGGCTGCAGCAAGTCCAGAGGAGCTTGGGATGATGAAGGAGAGTGGTAGGTAGAAGAGATAAGCAAGGATACCAACTACACCACCGTTGGAGTTTTTAAGTCCAGTTTCACCCCAGTGAATAATAGTGTCTTCAATACCACCATTGCGCATGACGATGGAGACGGCTGCAGCGACGGCGATAATTACGGCAACACTAAGGAGCTGTTCTGCACCATCGATGAAGATGTCAGTGATGGATGAATTTTTACCATGAAAATCTTTGCGGTAGATGAAGGCAATGATGAGAGCCGAAATTAGGAAGAGAGCGGAAATCTCATTGAAATACCAGGAACCGAGAGCGACATTATGTTCGGCACCAATGATGGCGCTAAAGAGTGGAATGCTAGCTAGCCAAGCATGAAAGTCTTCAAAGATTGTGATATGAAAATTGGTCCATGGGATGAGGGAGATGATCATGATAATGAAGGTAAGAGCAAAGATTCCCATGATGGCTTTGCGTTTTTTGGTGTATTCAGGAACTGCTTCGAGGTCGAGAGCCTTGAAGGTTGAGGCAAGAGAAGAATCTTCTTTGTATTTGCCGGCTTTGACTTTTGCAGCATAGCGCATGGTGAAGATGATAGCGATAATAAGCATCGCAATGAGCACAAGCGCTTGAATCCAGAGGATGCTACCAAGCTGAACGTTGGCAGTACGGGCGGCAATACCGGTTGAGAATGGGTTGACGGTTGAGGCCAAGACACCAACACCACCACCGAGGACGATAATGAGGACGGCGGTCATGGCATTGTAGCCTGCGGCAATCATTACTGGAACGATTAATGCATAGAAAGCAACAGCTTCTTCCTGCATACCATAAGTGGTACCACCGATGGCAAAGAGAGTCATCAAGATTGGGATTAGCCATTTTTCCTTACCATTCATCTTCTTCAGTAACCCACCAAGAGCGGCATCGAGTGCGCCGGTCTTCATGACGACGCCAAGGAAGCCACCAAGGATGAGAACGAAGACGATGACGTCAAGACGGTCGGACATGCCTTTGATTGGGGCCATGAAAATATCCCAAAGACCTTGACGGTGATCAATGGTGCTGGTCTCGCCAGTTTCGTCGTTTAAGACGGTTTCGATTTTTGGTATTTCTTGATAAGTGCCAGCCTCACGGATGGTTTCGGATGGATTATTTGGATCGGAAACTAAATTATATTTTCCAGATGGAATAACCCAAGTTAAACAGGCCATCATTGCAATGATGCCGAACAAAACCGCAAAGGCGGAAAGCATTTTTATATGCTTACGATTGCGTTTTGTATTTTTTGGTTTGTCTGCCGGAGCCTTTGTGTCTTCGGCGGTTGGTTTGTCGACCATATTGTTCCCTTCTATAGAACTAATTAAATTATTAATAGTACTTATGGTTTAAGTATAGCATATAAAATAAATCCCAGTTACGGGATTTATTTTACTGAAGGTTCCCTAGATTATAGAGTCAAGTCCATGACAGCTTCGATAGTGTAAACACGGTTCTCGGCCTGATCAAAGACTACGCTATTTTTACTGTAGAAGACCTCATCGGTAACTTCCATGGCGTCAAGATTGTATTTCTCAAGAATTTCTTTACCAATCTTGGTGTTTTTGTCGTGGAAGGCTGGGAGACAGTGAAGGAAGATGGTGTTATTCTTGCGGGTAGCAAGCATAAGGTCGCGATTAACCTGGTAGGCCTTCAAAAGATTAATGCGTTCTTCAAACTTATCTTCCTCACCCATGGAAACCCAAACGTCGGTGTAGATAGCATCGGCATCAGCGACAGCTTCGTATGGATTTTCGAGTACGCGGATAGTTGCACCAGTTTGATATTGTTTTGCAAGAGCGCGACACTCTTCAACGAGTTCTGGATCTGGGAAGAGTTCTTTTGGGGTGCCAATAGAAAAATGTAGACCGAGAAGGCTGGAGGCAATCATCAAAGTGTTTGCTACGTTATTGCGACCATCACCAACATAGGCAAGATAAGTGCCGCGGAGGCTGCCAACGTGCTCTTTGATGGTGAGCATATCGGCAAGACCTTGGGTTGGGTGGAATTTGTCTGTGAGACCATTCCAGACTGGTACGCCTGCATACTTAGCGAGTTCCTCAACGGTTTCGTGGGCGAAACCGCGGAATTCGATGCCGTCAAACATACGTCCAAGCACGAGTGCGGTATCACGGACTGATTCTTTTTTGCCGAGTTGAATGTCGTCTTTACCGAGGAATTCAGCATGCATACCGAGATCGCGGGCGCCAGTGACGAAAGCACAGCGGGTTCTGGTTGAGTTTTTCTCAAAAAGAAGCGCAATAGTTTTACCTTCGTGGTTACGATTAGGTACACCAGTTAGTTTATTGTTTTTAAGTTGCTTGGCGGTTTCAAGCATGGTTTGAACTTCGCGTGGGGTGAAGTCCTTTAAGGTTAGGAACGAACGTCCTTTAAGATTTAACATTAGATCTCCTCTCTAAAAATTGGCATTGACATACAACGTGGACCGCCGCGTCCGCGTCCGAGCTCGGCACCAGAAATTTCGATAACTTTGAGGCCGGCTTTGCGAAGAGCTTCGTTGGTGACATAGTTACGATCGTAAGTGATTACAACACCTGGCGCAATGGCGAGAGTGTTTGAACCATCATTCCATTGTTCCCTGGCGGCTGCGATTGGATCACCGTTGCCACACTGAATTAGTTGGATTTCGTGTAAGCCGAGAACTTCTTGTAAGGTTTCCTTTAGGCTTCGACGATGTTTGATCTCATATCCAACATGAGTATTGGCTTTTTCAAGTAGATAGATGTCTAGTTCGCCCTCACCGGTGAGGATTTCTGGATGAACTGAGAACTTATCGTGGTCAATCATGGTGAAAACCGTATCAAGATGCATAAAGGCACGCTTACTTGGGATCTTTAATGCCATAACGCGAGTAAAGTTTGAACCATGGAATAATTTTGAAGCAATACGTTCGATGGCTTCAACTTCGGTACGTTCAGAAATACCAATAGCCAAGGTGTCTTTACTTAGTACTAATTCATCACCACCTTCAACTGAGAAGCGGTTGTTGCGATCGTACCAAACCGGAATATTGTATTTCATGAAGCGTGGATGGTATTTGATGATGTATTCCATGAATAGGGATTCACGTCGGCGAGCTGGCCAGTGCATCTTGTTGATGGTAAGACCATTGCCGATTGAGGCTGCCGGGTCCCTAGTGAAGTAAAGGTTTGGCATTGGATCAAGATAGAATGGATAGTCGTCAATCATGAAGTGATGAAGTTGCTTATTGGCTGGCTCCATAACCTCTACGTCGCTCTTTTTGATGCCTGCCATAACTTTACGAACCATCTGGAGAGGTTCAAGGCTCTGGAGATAGTTGACGATGGCGTAGGTTGAGTAGGAGTCTTCCTGTTTTGAAGCACGTACCATTTCCATGATGAATTTTTCACGAACTTCTTGAATCGCAAGGGCCTCAGCGGCTAGCTTGTCGAGGTAAAGTACCTCAACGCCGTTCTCGCGTAAAACATTAGCAAAAGCGTCATGTTCTTGTTGAGCGACCTTTAAATAAGGCACGTCATCGAATAACATGCGCGCCATGTAATCTGGAGTGAGGGCCTCGAGCTCTGCACCTGGGCGATGCAAGAGAACGGTTTTAAGGCGCCCAATCTCAGAATTGACTTGAATTGGTGGTTCCATTATTGTCTCCGTTTATTTGATGGACTTTTACACTTTCATTATAGCATAAGCGAGAATAAGTGTTGGAGATGAAAAGCGCATGGAATTTTAAACTGGAAACAGAATTCAAAAATAACGAGCCGCTAAGACTCGTTATTTTATGGTGTAATAGATTGTTGGTGCTAGCCTTTTTAGCTAATCTTTTTAACCTGGAGAGCGTCGAGCTCGACTGGCGTTTCGCGACCAAACATGGAGACCATGACTTTAAGCTTGCCTTTAGTGGAATCGATTTCAGCGATCGTGCCTTCAAAGCCCTTGAAAGGACCGTCAGTGATGGAGACGACTTCATTGAGTGCATAGTTGACTGAGTATTTTGGATCTTCGACACCCATACGTTTCTTGATTTTGGCGATTTCTTTTTCGGAAACTGGGGTTGGCTGAGTGCCTGTGCCGACAAAACCGGTGACGCCTGGGGTATTTCTAATAATGTACCAAGTTTCATCAGAGAGGCGCATCTGAACAAGGACATAGCCCTGGAAGATCTTACGATCAACGATTTTGCGTTTGCCGTTCTTGATTTCGATTTGTTTTTCCTTTGGCACGATGGCGTCAAGGATTTTATCCTGGAACTCAGGACGATCAAGACGCTGTTTGATTGATTCGGCGACTTTGTCTTCATAGCCGCTATAAGTGCTGATAGTGTACCATGCGAGTGTGTCGTCGTAACGGTTTACTGCCATAATTTTCTCCTATTTCCCTATTTCAATAGATTATTAAATAATAAAGTGAAACCTGCGTCAAGTAGCATGATAACTACGCTGAAGAGGACTGTGTAAATAATGACGGCGGAAACAAGTTTCCAGGTCATTTTGCGGTTTGGCCAGCGAACTTGGCGAAGTTCTTGCCAGGAGGCATGGATGTAGCTACCGATTTTGCGGAATGGAGCAGTGAGAATACGGAGAACCTTTGGTAGAGGTTTCTTGCTAGCTTTTTTGGCTAATTTTTGCTGCTTTTTAAGTTGCTTTTTTTCGTATTTCTGCTGCGCCTTTTCTAACTTGGTAAGTTTTTTGGCTGGCTGCTTTGAAATAGCGGTTTTTGTCTCTTGATGAATCTTGGTTGGCTGATTCTGTTCTTCGGTTTTACCCTTGGAATCGCCAGCTTTGATGCGAGTGATATTTGCCATTTGCTCCTTCCATAAAAAATAGTCTGATACCAGACTGTCAATAGCAGTATAGCGAGGATTTTTGTTTTTGTAAAGGGATTTTTAAAATTAAGGGTTCATTTTCTGAAAAATATGGTATCATAGAGATACCAAAGAATGGGGATTCGCCAAGTGGTAAGGCAGTGGGTTCTGGTCCCACCATTCGGGGGTTCGAATCCCTCATCCCCAGCCATATTGAAATTTTCTCTAAATCCACCGTGGAATCACATGGTGGATTTAAGTTTATTAAGCAATTTATTTATACCCATTCCCCCAGTTTTTAATGCATTTTTTCAACTTCTTAAAATACACTATTTAATAATACGAGTTATTTAGTGTTATTTTATTAGAAGACTGCGATATAATAGACATATGAATAAGGTAAATATATTACTTACGGAAGCTAATGGCAATCTCTCTAGTGCTAGAGAAATGATCATTAGCGCTATTAAAACTGCTGAAGAATACGTATTTCCAAAGCTTAAAATAGATTGGGACATTGATTTACTGGTAACCAATCGTTTACGTGATATTGTTATCCCAGAAGACGGGGTTGGCGGATCCACTAGGACCGCTGACTTTATTGAATTTGCTATCAATGAGGAAAAAGCAACTGAGAACTTGATTTCTGAAATGATAGCCCATGAACT
>JAEHON010000017.1:9676-11436 GCA_016112465.1 Candidatus Saccharimonadota bacterium
GCAAGAATGACGAGTTGATTATTGCGTTGTTCGATGGCATGATTAGCGAGGGTATTGCAACTTATCTAGAAGCTGAGTTTGTCAAAGGCCGAGAAGAAAAAACAGTCTTTATTAAAACTATCCTTGAGCGATCAGATAACGAAAATAAAAAGATCCTCGAAGAGCTTCGTGATCAGTTAGATTCTAATTATTACGATTACTATACCATATTCTTCAATGGCAACGATAAACTTCCACGTTGGTCGGGTTATTCACTTGGATATTATCTAGTTAAAAAATATCTCGAAAAAACTAATAAGAAAATCGAAGACGCTTTAACTGACAAATACGCGGATTTTAAGATTACTTTGTAAGAGAAAAAGCACGGATAAAAACCCGTGCTTTTTGTTGAACTTTAGCCTTTAGGCGAAGTAATGTGGCATTCTCAAGCTGTCCGGATCGAAAACAATAGAATTCTGAATGACCGGATGCATATAATGTGCCGAATCGAACCCGAAGTTGATAGGTACAAGCCAAGGACTGAATACGCGGATGACCTTAATATCCGACTTTCTATCGGACAGGTCCACTGTTACAAGTTGTAGGTGTTCACTATAGAACCGATCAAGGTTCTCTACTGCTATGCTCTCCCGAATGTGACCATCGGAGATCGCATCTTTCCAAAGCCAATGAAGCTTGTCGGCATTTTCCTTGATGTAGTAGACCTTTCCGTGATCTACTGGCGTAGAAACCCTAAACGGATCTATTGGTGTCATATCTGGATAACGCAAGGTTAATAGAAGATTGTATTCCGCTTCCTGTGCAGACTTCAGAATCGCATCACCTACGAATCTCTTATCAATCGTAGCCGCCGCTCCACTTACGAAACATGGATATTCATCGCCGACAATTACAGTTTCAAAGACCATTCCGAAGGCGCTTGGAATTTGAAGAACGATCAATTGGCGTTTTTGTTTCAAGAAGTGAGCAATGCGTTTTCTAATATGAACCGGGAGAATCCTTTCATCGACTCGATGCGGAGATTCTTGGAAAAACCAGTTACACATCAACGCGTCGCGTTCAATTAGTTCGATGACGGCTCGTCTCTTGGCTTCGTCAAAGTCAAAATGAGCCGCAATGCCAGACGAATTACCATAGTAGATGCGGTTTTCGTCATTTTTCTGGCCGTAATAAACTAAATCTGACGGAATGTAGATTTCAGAGCCGTCATAATTAGTCCCCAAGGTCCAGTTAATAACAAGATCGTTCGTGAAGAACTTTACTCCGCATTTTTTGGCTTGTTCTTCAGTGAGCGGAAAATACACTCTAGGGTCGAGCCACTTACCCGGCACTTGGCTTGCACAGCCTCGGAAATCCACTCGTACCTGACTAGATTGGTAGCGTTCATAGCCCTCAATAGTCGCCTTAAAAACGGCGTCCACATAAGATGGACTAGTCGCTCCGGCATATTGAATGTTGCCATTTTCATCTAGATAAGTAGTTGTAGCTCCGAAGAATGAACCATCACCATCAAATACGCGCGTCCACACGTTTTTAACTGGACGATCTGTACCAACATGCCATTCGACGAAACGAATCTTGTTAAACTGATCCGACTCAAAATCTCCTGGATAACCTACCGGAATTACAAGTATTGGCCAAATATTGCCAGAGAGTTCGAGCTCTTGCTTCAATGGTTTGTCCTGAAATCCGACCATCTCGCAAGCGACAAGGCCTTGCTCAGATCAATTGAGTCTAATGTTTTCGGCGAAGTGACATGC
>JAEHON010000032.1:0-9797 GCA_016112465.1 Candidatus Saccharimonadota bacterium
GCCACGTCTAGTAGAGACAGAGAGATTAACCTTGCGTTCTTCGGCTTCAGTGCTTTTGGTATTTTTAGCAACCTTTGGAGCTTTTGCCTTTGGAGCTTTTTTATTCTTGGACTGATCGGCAGCTTTATTCGCGCGAGCATCGGAATTATCGCCAGAGAAATTGTTTTTTCTCTTTGAACGAGCCGCATAGTCCTTGCCGCCTGGCTTGAAGTTACTGTTAAAATTACGCTTTTGGGCCTGTTCAAAAATTACTGCTGCACCAGTCTCAACAGGAGCAGGAGTTTCGGCAAGTTTCGCACGATTCTGATTTTCTTCGAAACGGCGTTTGATTTCTGGCAAGCGCTCAGCCTGCATCTTCATGAGTCTGGCACGTCTTTCTTGTTCTTGTTTATTCATGATTTCCTTTTTTAAATAATAAGACCTACAAAGTTTGCAAACAAAAAGATTTTCGCTTGAATTCTGTTCTGTTTGAAAATAAGTAAGATTAACTAGTTAGTATTATAGCAAATTATGAATACTTTGACAAGAATGTACCAGCGTATCACCTGTTTTTATGAGAAACTGCGGCAATTTTAAGAAAATAAAATCGTTCGAGGTTACCGTTTTTGCCGGCAAGGATATTATCGCGTTTATTCACGATCAAGAAGCCATTATTTTTCAGCCAAGCTTCAAAATCCTTGATAATATCTCGACGAATCGTTTCATTTTTGACGACACCATTCTTCAGTTGAAATGGTCTGGCTTCAAATTGAGGCTTTAGCATGACAAGAAAATCTGTCTGCGGGGCGGCAAGCTGTTTTTTAGCATGAAGTAGCACCTGCTTTAGGGAGATGAAGGAGACGTCGGCAAGAATAGTATCGATTCTTGCATCTATTTTAGATTCATTTTCATTAGAATTATCTTGATCCCTCGACAACGAGCTACGAGTCACGGAAAAAATATCCGTCTTTTCTCGTAAATCGATACGCGGATCAAAACGAAGGGGTGCTTTCATCTGCCTAGTCCCCCTTTCTATAGCAATGACTTTCTTGGCACCACGAAGCAGTGCATATTCGGTGAAGCCGCCAGTACTGGACCCAATATCGAGCACGATTTTGCCACGAAAATCATAAGAAAAAGCCTGCGCCGCCCCCGCAAGCTTATTCTCAGCGCGTGACACTGGCATACCACCGTGCGTAGTCTGCATGTTGGTATGCGACTTTGGATCACGATCATAATCACGCGATGAACGCATTTTATTTCTGGCGTTCTCGGTAGGCATAAGTTTCCGTATCAACAGAAATTACATCACCAGTCTTAATGAAGGCTGGGACCTTAACTACGACACCAGTTTCAAGGGTGGCGTCTTTCATGACTGAAGTAGAAGTATCACCCTTGACTGCATTTTCAGTGTAGGTGACTTCAAGCCAAAGATTCTTTGGAAGAGTGAGGTTGATGGCGGAACCATTGTAGAACTGGATTTCCATCTCATCACCATCTTTCATAAAGTCTTTGGAATCACCGACAAGGTCGTTTGATAGTTCATACTGCTCAAAAGTTGAAGGATCCATAAAATAGAACTTATCTTCGTCTTTATAGAGATACTGAACTTTCTTGGTGGTAACTTCGGCTGGTTCGATTTTTTCCTGACCTTTGAAAGTCTTTGGAATTAATGCACCAGTGATTAAGTTTTTGACACGTACGTTGACGATGGAGCCACCACGTCCCATAACTTTTTGGGAATATTCAATGACTTTGTATGGCTGACCATCTAAGGTGATTAGTACGTTTTTCTTTAAATCGGTTGGACCGTACATGGTTTTTCTCCTAAATTAGTTGGCAGACACAAATGGAAGCAATGCAAGATGACGTGCACGCTTGATAGCGACAGCTAATTGTCTTTGCTGTTTAGCAGAAAGACCGGTTTTTGAAATTGGTTCAATGCGACCATAAACGTCAATGTAACGTTGCATAGTCTTTACATCGCGATAGTCGAAGTAAAGATTTGGATCATTTTTAATTCTTTTCATTTCTCTCAAAACTCTCTCTTAATTATTGTTTAGAATGGAACCTCACTGAGGTCGATAGGCTCATCTGGAATATCATCTGGGATGATATCAGCAGATTCATCATTACTGGAACTGGCGAAGCTTCTCGAAGAAGATCCCTCACTGGCACCGCCGAGGAAGTTGAAATCTTCAACGACGATTTCAGTAGCTGAGCGCTTTGCGCCGGTCTTATCTTCAAAAGCACGCTGTGAAAGACGTCCGGAAACGAGAATGCCAGTGCCTTTTTTTGCGTACTGAGCAATTACTTCGCCGGCCTTGCCCCATGCAGAACAGTTGATGTAAGAAACTTGTTCTTTTTTCTCACCGTTTTGTACGTAATTGTAATTTACTGCTACAGAGAAGGAACAGACCTGAGTGCCACCAGAAGTAGCTCTGAGTTCAGGATCGCGAACGACGTTCCCTGTAATGATTGCCTTACTAAATCCCCGCGCCATAAAACCTCCTAAATTATTTATTCTGCCGACTCTTCAGTATTCTTAGTTTTCTCTGCACGAGCCTTGCGCTTAGCTTCAAATTTTGCCTTGCGTTCGTCGACAGTGACTAAGAGATAACGTAGAACCTCATCGGTAATATTTAAAGTAGAAGAGATCTTTGCTGGGGCCTGAGCAGGAAGCTCGAGCTCGTAGAAGTAATAAACAGCGTAATCTTGCTTATTGATAGTGTAAGCAAGGCGCTTTTTACCTTCGTTGGTCTCTTTTACGATTTTACCGTCTTGTGACTCAATTAATTTCTTAATTTTGTCTAGGGCTGGTGTTAGATTCATTTCCAAATCAGGATGAATCAACACAGTAAGTTCATACTGTTTCACTTTGCACTCCTTTGGTTAAAGCAAGCACACCTCATCGTCGCTTGCTGAGCTAATAATGCTCTGATTATAGCAGACTGTGGAAAAAATCTCAAGCGAAGCGCGATGGGTTATGGCTTTTGGGTGAAGTAGCCTGGAGCGCCTGGAGCGTCGATACGGGCGTAGGTTTTGTCTTTTGGATTGGAGTCGGAATAGACTGTACCACTACCGCCGATAAGATCTGGACTGCTGTTAAACATGTTATCCTGGCTTGATACTAAATCAGTTGTGAATGTATTAGAGGCGTAAATGCATTTTACTCCAATATGGCCAAACATCTGTTGTGCGCTTGCTAGACTTCGTGTGTCAAAACTTGAAATATCAAGTGCATCGCCTGCAGGATCAATACTAGAGAACTCAAACATATAATTCATATTCTTCACCTTTCTAGTATCAAACGATTGGAGATTGAGATGTTTTAGCTTAAAAGTTCGATAGAACATCCGAGACATGTCCTCAACATTACTAGTATCAAAAGTTGAAAGATCTAGGCTTGTGACTTTCTTCAAACCTGCAAACATATCTGACATATTTACAACGCTACTTGTATTAAGAGCCGAGACATCTAGATTAGTTAAGTCAGGATTGTTTGTTATATATGAGTAACCAGGCTCGACCATATCAAACATATGTGACATATCCGTGACATGAGACGTATCAATGTGTCCAAAGTTTACATTTGTAAGTTTTAACGACTCTTTAAACATACTACTCATATTCGTAACCTTGCTAGTATTGAGTCCAGAGAGATCTACGCTCGTAAGTACTCCACCGGCAAACATCTCACTCATGTCTTCCACGTTACTAGTATCCATTGTTGAAAGATTGATCTGATTATCCTTGCGGTGTCCAGAGAACATACCCTTCATAGTTTTGACCTTCGAGGTATTTAGCGGTGAAATATCTAGGGCTGTTGTGTCTAATCCGCCAAACATATAGGACATATTCTCAACATTACTAGTATCAAAGCTCCTTAGGTCTAGCGGCGTAACGGCTGAATTAATAAACATACCTTCCATATTTTTTACCTTGCTGGTGTTAAATCTCGATAAGTCAAGAGTAACAGCATCACTACTTCCATAGGCATGCATATAGGTGAACATATAGCTCATATCTTCAACATTACTGGTATCCATTTCACTCAGATTCAGGCCGGTAAGACCTTCTTTACCGCCATTAAACATGTGCTTCATACTCTTAACACGACTTGTATTGATGCCGCGGAGATCGATATTACCGATTGAATGCCCCATAGTGTGTTCAGCGTCAAACATATAACTACAGTCTTCGTTTGCATATGCAACATCTGCCTCTGTCCACCATAAAACTTTCTGGTTAGTCGAATCAAACCAGGCGTAAATTGGTTTTTCAGAATCTGCTGTTGAGACAATAGTAGCATCGCTGAAGTTTGCAGGTGGCGTGGCCGAATGTTCAAAACTACCAGTAGTTAAATGCATAGTATCTAGATTTAAGACTATCGGATTAAAAGCAGGGCCAGGAAGAAAGGTAGTTCTTAACTGCACGTAGTTTGTAATCGTAGTAAACAAAATCTGCTTAGAGTAAGTTCCAGAAGATAAATCTGGGGAGACTTTGACCCCAAAATCAATATCGAGATTGTTTGAAGCTGGAGTGGCGGAAGTGGTGTTTAGAATCTCGGTAGGGGCGCTGACTTTTGGGATTGGATTAAAAGCCGTTGTGGCGAGAGAACCAACGCGATAGCCCCAAGTCTTACCAGAGAAGGCGGTCGAAAGGAGTGGGGAGGAAATAGAAGCGATACTGTCAGAAACCCCAGAATCAGCATGGACTAGACTGGTAGCCTCATCGATGCTCGAAATATAGGTGGTAGCACCAGTGGCGTTATCAGTCTGGATATTGACAGTGACATTATTTGTTTTGAAGGCGGATGAAGACAGTTCGGACTGGTTGAACTGAAAATCGACATTTGGGGTGGAGGTGGAGATATTGAGGTAGGTGGCTGGAGTGCGGAAGATACTGGCGAAGTTTGGATTCTGTAAGAAGCATAAAGAAATGAGTGATGCAAAAAATGCGAACATTACAGTGATTGTTCGCGCGCGTTTCGTACTGATGATATTTTTGAGGCGCGCAAAACCTAAGCATATTGAAATATTGCAGGCGAAATTGCCTGAGTTTTGTGTTTGTTTCATGATATGTACCTTGTTAGTGCGTCTATTTTAACATAAACGGAATAAAAAATATAGTCTTTTCAGACTATATTATTATACTTTGATTGGTTTATTTATCCGACAGTGATTGCCTATCTGACAATGATCGCTTATCTGCCAGTGTTTTACGAACTATGTTGGTTTCTATCCACCGGCGAGCTGGTCGAATTCATCTAGGTTTTTAATCATTACGTCGCGTGGTTTATTGCCATTGGCCGGACCGATGACACCAATTTCCTCCAGCCAGATAGCGAGACCAGAGACGAAGCCGTGACCTTTACCGAGATAGGTTTGCAGCATGGCGGTTGAGAATTTACCTTTGGTGAGGGTAATTTCGATGGCCTTTCGGACGACTGGATCATGTGGATCATATTTACGACCGAGGTCGCCAAAGCCGCCACCATCGGTTGGGCCAATACCCTTAATCTGAACTGCCTGAGAGATTACTTCATTATTATATTCAGGAGCACGCTGCTCGCGAAGGAAGTTGGTGAGTTTTTCAACATCACTGTCGGAAGCATAAGCACCCTGGATACGACGAGGCTTCCCCATCATCTCAGTGGTTAGCATTAGCATATCACCTTTTCCTAATAGCTTCTCGGCACCACCCATGTCAAGCATAATACGAGAGTCGGTGTTGTTATTCACGGCGAAGGCGATACGACCTGGAACGTTGGCCTTGATCAGACCGGTAATCACCTTAACCTCAGGACGCTGGGTTGCGAGTACGAGATGAATACCAGAGGCACGACCTTTCTGTGCGATACGAACAATGAGTTGCTCGAGGTCTTTCCCTGCCTGCATCATCAAGTCAGCCATCTCATCGATCACAATGACGATGTATGGCATCTTGCCGCCATCATGCTGCTGCTCGTTATTATCTTCATCGGCGATGGTGGCAGATTTTTTATGAAGCTTTTCGTTGTAGTCTTCAATTTTCTTAACCTTCTCTTCAGCCATAAGAGTATATCGGCGCTCCATCTCATTCACAGCCCACTTCATGGCGGAAAGCGATTTTTCAGTGGAGTTGATAATTGGAGTTAAGAGATGCGGAATGTCATTATATTGCACCATTTCCACCTGCTTCGGGTCGACAATGATTAGTTTCATGTCGCTTGGGGCATTGCGATAAAGCAATGAGGAGATGAGAGTATTAGTCATGACGGACTTACCAGAACCAGTGGTACCAGCGATCAGGAGGTGTGGCATTTTGGCAAGATTGGCAATGACTGGATTGCCAGAAATATCTTTACCAACGGCAAAAGAGAGCGGATTAGTTTCCTTCTTCCATTCATTACTCTCGAGAATTGAGCGCAGAGTAACATCTGCCGGACGCACATTTGGAATCTCGATACCAACCAGACGAGTACCAGGAATTGGGGCCTCGATACGGACCTTATCGACGGCAAGATTAAGCGCAAGCTCTTTGTCGCGAGCGGCGATTTTCGACAACACCACACCGGTTGGCGGCTGAATTGTGTATTGAGTAACACGTGGGCCGACGTTAGCACCATCAAGCTTCACCTCAATACCGAAGTCGGCAAAGGTGGAGTTGATGATGAAAGCATTCTGCTGAATATTACCACCATCTGGCGGATTTTGTTTTTTCGAAAGCAAGTCTGTTGAAGGCATTTTCCAGTTTGGATCAGAAACGGCAATCAGAGCACGTTCAGGTTCAGCCTCGACAGGAGCGGCAGCAACTGGTTTTTTAACCTCAATTTTTGGTGCGGCTTTTAATTCTTCGGCAGTAACTTCGACGCCATTAGCTTTGATCTTAAGAGGACCCAGAGCTCCGGAATTTACGGCATCTTCAGCCTGAGCACGGCGGGCAATGCGAGCATTTTCAGCATCTTCATCACGCTTGGTGGTTTTGAAAATGTTGGCAATATCACGAAAGACGGCGGCTGGAGAAAGCTGGAGGATGAAAATTGCGGTGATAAAAATCAAAACAAGATAGATAAAAGCGGCGACACTTGGATTAAGAATTTGTGTGACCATACTATTTAACCAAACCCCAAGGATGCCACCAGTTTGTGTGGCGGAGTTACCATAAGTCGGCAGGCCAAAGAGTCCAGAGAGCCAGAAAATCATCAAAAACGAAACAACCCAGATGACGGCAGGCAGTCGGTTATCTGTGGTGCGGAAGATTTTCACGGCAAGATAGACCAGGATCACGGGGATGGCAAAAGTAGCATAGCCGATCAGCCAGAGGCCGAATTTATGAAAATCGTTAAGAAGAGTGCCGCCACTACCAAACCAAGTCATCACGAGGACGATAGAGATGGCAATCATAAGAACTGCTGAGACTTGACGCCAAAAACCGCCTGGCAATTCGTGTTCTGGAACTACCTCACGGGAAGATTTGCGTCGACCTTTTTTTCGTTTAACCATAGATAGATTATAGCATAATAATTATAGATAGGGCGAGGGACTAGCGGAAAAAATTGTTTATGTTATAGTTGATTAAAGGAGATATATGGATCGAAACAATACAGATAATATTATAAATATCAGTAGTGAGGAGCGAGATTCTCGAGCAGGCCGTGGCAATAAGAAAATAGCTGCGGTTTTTTGTTTGATGGCGCTGGCCTGTCTTGGCGGCTTGGTTTATACCACGGTCAGGATTAATGACCAGAAGAATAAACTGGAAAGTGAAGTAAAAAGCTCGAAGGAAGCGCTCACTAAGGCAAACGAGGTGATTTCAAAATATGAGCTCGCCACAGGNACNAAGGCAGTAGAGAATGTCGAGAATGCAAAGTANNNCGAGATNGTTAAGCCAATGGCCATGGATACTCGGNTCGGCGATCTTATGAATTTCATTAAGGTTAGGACTCAAAAGATGTCTGGCAAGAATGACGAAGGTTTTGAAATTAAGGATAGTTGGCCAATCGTAGATTTAACTAGACTTTACACCAACAAAGACGCAACCTATCTATTTGCAGTGGCTAGCGAACATATGAATTACGAAGTAATAACTAACCCAACAACAGGTGCAACCCGCGTCGAGGGTGCCGGTGGCGGTCATCTTGCAATGTATTACCGTGCATTACCAAATGGTGAATGGAAATTTGCAACCGCCGGACATGCCCCAGATCTTTGCGAGAACCTCTCTCCTGAAGTGAAGGAAGTTTACCGCGGAGTGAAAGATCCAAATGGCAATCCAGCCATGACTTGCCGCGATGAAAAGGTTAAAGAAAATAACGGCTTCGTTGACTTATAAGCTGAAATGAGTCTTATCCTAACTTATCCTAGCTTGATTTGATTTGTCTTAATTTGACTTAAAATTAAGGTTTTAGCATAAAAAAGATTGGCCATACGACCAATCTTTTTTAAGGCAGTAAAGCGGCACATGAAACGCCGCCTATAAAACGCGATCTATTGCTCAACGCGACGCATGCTGAGTGAGAGGCGACCCTTATCGTCAATCGAATCGAGACGCACGTTCACCTCATCGCCGAGGTGAAGCGCATCTTCAACCTTATCAAGACGTTTCTCAGAAATTTGTGAAATGTGGAGCATACCGTCGATGCCTGGAAGAATATTCACGAAAGCACCGAAGTCTTTAATATTTACTACTTTGCCGCGATAGATTTTACCAACTTCAGGTTCTTCAACGAGACTGCGAATCCAGTCGATGGCACGCTTGATTTTCTCGGCATCAGTACCAGAAACAGTGATGAGACCAGAGTCATCAATATCAACTTCAGCGCCAGTTTCAGAGGTGATTTTATTGATCATCTCGCCACCTTTACCGATCACGGCACCGATCTTCTCAGGCTTAACCATGAGTTTTTCGATGCGTGGAGCGTATGGTGAGAGCTCAGCACGTGGAGCAGAAAGTACGGAAAGCATGTGACCGAGAATAAACATACGACCTTCGTGAGATTGCTGAATGGCTTTTTCGAGAATGTCGACTGGAAGGCCGTGGACCTTCATATCCATCTGGAGGGCAGTGATACCGTTCTTAGTACCAGTAACCTTGAAGTCCATATCACCTGCAAAATCTTCGGCGTCCATGAGGTCGGTTAGAACGTGTGGAGTTTCGCTATCAAGCATCAAACCCATAGCAACACCAGAGACAGGCTCCTTAAGTGGAACGCCGGCGTCCATAAGAGCAAGACAGGATGAACAAGTGGCAGCCATTGAGGTGGAACCATTTTGAGACATAATTTCGGTGACGGAACGGATGGCGTATGGGAAGTCTTCCTTGGATGGAAGAACTGGGAGAAGGGCGCGCTCGGCAAGATAGCCGTGGCCGATTTCACGACGACCTGGAGAACCGATACGACCAGTTTCACCAACGGTGTAGCTAGGTGCATTATAGTGGTGCATGTAGCGACGTTCGCCATCGGTGACTTCCATGGNGTCGACAATCTGGGCATAAGAAAGTGGGGCGAGAGTGACAATATTCATGGCTTGAGTGAGACCACGAGTGAAGAGCGAGGAGCCATGTACGCGTGGCAAAATAGCAACCTGAGAACTGAGCGGACGAACCTCATTAAGTTTACGGCCGTCAGGACGGACATTATCTTCAACGATGGCGCGACGAACTTCATGATGGATAGCTAATTCATAAGCATTGTGATATTCATCTTTCAAACGAGCGTCGTAATCTGCAATTTTTTCCTCGTCGGTTTCACCTTCGCCAAGTTCAAGCGCAAATTCAGCGTCCATCTGGTCTCTTAATTCATCGGCGATGCGCTTACGATCAAGTACATTACC
>JAEHON010000021.1:0-9432 GCA_016112465.1 Candidatus Saccharimonadota bacterium
ACCAGCTGTTTTGCTTCTTTTTGATTGAGAATTAGAATATCGATATCAGAAAGAAGGCCTAAGACTTTTTTCTTCTGCGAAAGTTCTTCTTTGCCTGGGTTCCACATGATTTGTATCTGATTTTCTTTAGCATATTCGACAAATTCGAGTAGTTTCTCCATGTCACCACTCAAACCTGTGACATATAGCCAATCGGGATTAGCTAGCGAAAGGTCAGAAGCGGTAAGGTTTTTATATTTTGCAGCAACACCTAAACAAGTCATGGTGGTAGCGCTGGCGGTTTTTGAATCTAACATGATAACAGAGGTGCCAGTTTGACCATCTAGCTGATTTAGGTAACTCGTATCCACATTTTCATCGATTAGAAAGTCTATAATAGCCTCGGCTGCAGAATCGGTACCGAGATTACTGATCAGAATGGACTGATGACCATGCCTTGCAAAAGTGACAGCAGCATTAGTTCCACCACCACCAACCTGATAGGAGACTTGATCGATGTAGACCTTTTCACCAACCGAAATGCTATCTTTTTTGACAATAAAATCATCATGGTCGACTAGGTAAATTTCCTGAGTGGCATGACCTAAGCAAACGACGCGCGAAATCGGTTGATCCAGCAAGGGATTGGTATTTTTTGCAGATTTTATACGCCCTACCATTAGAGTACTCCTCGTTTTTTCGACTCTTCGACTAAATTATTGTAGGCATCGGCGGGATTTTCTGCCTTTGAGATGGCAGATCCAACGTTAATTACGTTGAGGTCGGCATGCGCAAGCGCGCGGATATTTGTCAGATTAGCGCCACCGTCCCAGCCAATTTCAAGATCTGACTTTAATTTTCGGACAATTTTGATTTTTTCAATCTGGAGTAAATCAGCTTCGCCCCCCTGTTTGCCGAGACTGCCGGCAAAAATCAAAACGTGATCAGCTACATCAATGTATGGCTTAACGATTTCTGGATAGGTTCCAGGTAGTAGAGCGACACCACATCTTATCCCTACTTTCTTGAATTCATTGAAGAATGGCAAGAGATTCTCGTTAGCCTCAGCGTGCAGAATACAGAGAGATGGTTTGAGGCGTAAAATATTCGCTAAGTGATCGCTAGGTCTCGCGGACATCAGATGAATATCAACTGCGAGATTCGGTGGGAGCTGCGCAATTGCAGCTTCAGAAATACTTTTGTCAGCGGTGAAGGTGCCATCCATAATATCTAACTGCACACGCCTCGAGAACTTTTGATATGCGTCAAGCTGCATCGCAAAAACTTGCGGATCCGCCGTTAAGATTGTTGGTACTATTTTGACATCCTCACCCATAGTTATTCCTTAATAAATTGTTTCTTCATCTAGACGACGATTGCGTCGAATATAACGCTCCTCCGGCAAGAAATTACCACGAAGGAACATATCAATTGCTTGGTCGATATTTTGATCATCCATAAAATCAGACGAAAGACAGAGGACATTGGCGTCGTTGTGAAGACGTCCGAGACGAACGAGTTCAGGAGTGTAACCACAGATGGCGCGAATTCCCTTAAAGCGATTAGCCTGCATAGAGATGCCGTGAGCAGAGCCGCAGATCAAGATGCCGCGGGAGCCTTCCGTTTCACGCACTGCACGAGAGACCGCAATGGCATAATCGTTAAAATCATCATCTGGACGCATGGTTTCAGGGCCAAGGTCGACAATTTCGTAATTTTCTGCCCATTCCGATTGTGATAGCGTAGCCAAAATACGCTGTTTGGCAACAAATCCACGATGATCAGAACCTAAAAAGATCCTTGGCATATTAATTCTTCCCAAAATCAGAGGCTAGTTCGACTAGACGGTTAGAGTAACCCCATTCATTGTCATACCAAGCCACAATTTTTACTAGATTACCACCAACCACATTAATGAGAGGAAGGTCAACGATGCTGGAGTGAGAATTGCCACGATAGTCGATGGAGACGAGTGGCTCCTCAGAAACCCCGAGGATTCCTTCATAAAATGGTTCTTTGGCGGCCTTTTTGAAGATTTCTTGAAGCTCTTCAATGGTCGTATCTCGTTTCAAGACGGCAGTAATATCTGAGAGAGAAACGACTGGAGTCGGGACACGAATTGAGAGCCCGTCAAATTTACCTTTGAGGGCAGGAATAGTCAAGGCTGCAGCTTTTGAGGCACCAGTTGAGGTTGGGACGATGTTTTCAGCGGCGGCGCGTGCTTCACGCAGATCCTTGGCTGGAGCATCTAGAATGCGCTGTGAGGCGGTGTAAGAGTGAACTGTGGTCATTAAGGCCTTCTCGATACCAAAATTATCCTCAAGAACTTTCATAACAGGGGCGATACAGTTTGTAGTGCAGGATGCGTTGGAGAGGATTTTATCCTCTTTGGTAACCGTATCTTCATTGACGCCAATCACGATAGTTTTGGCACCTTCACCCTTGGCTGGTGCAGAAATAACTACCTTGCGAGCGCCTGCTTCAAGATGGTCTGCCGCCTTCTTCGGATCAGTAAAGAAACCAGTTGATTCAATTACGACATCAACCTGATATTCACCCCATGGGAGATTTTTTGGCTCTTTTTCGGAGAAAACACGGATTTTTTCACCATCAACGATGAGGTTCTCTTCATCAAACTTTACATCTCGATCATAGGTGCCATAGCTTGAATCATGCTTCAATAGATGAGCTAGGGTCTTAGTGTCGGTTAAGTCATTAATTGCAACAATTTTAACGTCACGGCGTTCAAAAGCAATCTTGAAGGCGTTGCGACCGATGCGGCCAAAGCCATTAATTGCGAGTTTTATCATTTTACCTCCTTGATTTTAGATAATTATAGCATATCTAAAATGGGCACACAAAAAAAACACTACCATTTCTGGTAGTGTTTTTGTCTTTAAGACTAACCTCTTGCGAAGTGAGCGAATGCGCGGTTCGCTTCTGCCATGCGGTGAGTATCCTCTTTCTTCTTGAAAGCAGCGCCGGTGCCATTGAAGGCATCAACGATTTCTGATTCAAGACGACGTTCGTATGGCATACCCTTACGAGCACGAGCAGCAACGACTAGCCATGAGAAGGCAAAGTGCATCTGACGGTGACCAGAAATTGGGAATGGAATCTGGTAGTTAGCACCACCAACACGGCGGGACTTAACTTCAAAATCTGGAGAAACGTTGGCAATTGCTTTTTCAAGTACTTCAACTGGATTCTCAGAACCAAGCTTCTTTGCGGCACCTTCAATTGCAGAGTAAACTGCACGTTCGGCAACCTGTTTCTTACCATCAAGCATAGACTTGTTGATCAGGCGCTGAACGAGAATTGACTGATAGCGGCGATCTGGATTAACTTTGCGTTCAAGTGATTTAGTGGTTTTACGTGGCATAATTACTTACCCTCCTTCTTAGCGCCGTATTTAGAACGACCCTGCTTGCGACCATTGACACCCTGAAGATCAAGGGTACCACGGACGATGTGGTAGCGGACACCTGGAAGATCAGGTACACGTCCACCACGGACGAGAACCACTGCGTGCTCCTGAAGGTTGTGACCTTCACCACCGATGTAAGCCCAAACTTCCTGGCCGTTGGTGAGGCGAACACGAGCTACTTTACGTAGAGCGGAGTTAGGTTTCTTTGGAGTTTTGGTGGTAACTTTGATACAAACACCGCGCTTCAATGGAGCTGGCTGGTCGTAGTAACGAGTCTTCAAAGTGTTGACAATGCTACCTAAGGCAGGTGATTTTGACTTCCTTGCAGCCACCTTGCGTGGTTTCCTAATCAATTGATTGATTGTTGGCATTTTTTCCTCTTATTTAATTTCGAATTAATATTTGGCTCAAAAATCTTTGAACCTAGGTTTTAACCTCAGCCGCCTCCGTTACAGCAATTGGATTTGGCACGAAACTCTTGGCTTATTATACTACCTTGAGCTCAGTTCGTCAATTAAGACTTTTTGGCTTGTTTTGACCTTACAACCGGCTTTTTCACTTTTGCTGGAAGAGATAATGGCGTCTTTTTTGACTCTTTGAGGTTCGATCCTTGATTTTTGATGGACTCTTCTAACAGCATTTTTATGAGCGCCCAAACAATTAGATTGGCGGAAAATGCTAAAAATGCAATAAATGGAATAATTAGAAGACCCACGCCGAGAGCCTGATTAAGCAGAGCTATGACCGCCGAGACGAGAAAAGAAATACCTGCAATGATTAGATAGGTGATTTCAAGAATGGTGAGTTCCCTTTTCTCTTTATATAACTGTTTTATGAAAGACAATAAACTAGGTTGTGACATAATCATATATTAACATATTTTTGGCATTTATCAAGTTTATACTAAAAAGGAGCCACGTGGCTCCTTTTTATTATTTAGCTTTTTTATCGTCAGCTTCGTCTTTGGAGTTTAGCTTGACGAGGAAGTTCAGGGTTTTCTCAATTACCATGCGGTTTTTGATATCCTGGCGAACATTATTATCTTTGAGGCTGGCAAGAGCTTCTTTAGATTTCTTATAAACTTCGCGAAGTTCATTTAGCTTAGCATCAACAATTTCGTTGTCAACGTCAATTTTTTCTTCACGAGCTAGCATCTGGAGTGCGAGAGAAGCTTTGACACGAGTCTCAGCAAGTTCCTTAATCTGCTTTTTCCAGTCTTCTTCAGTCTGGCCAGTTTGCTTGAGGTAATCCTCAAAGTTGAGACCTTGCGCATTAGCATTGGCTTCAATATCTTGCTTGATGAAGCGAATTTGATCCTCGACGAGAATCTCAGGAGCAGAAATTTTACTCTTTTTGATTAATTCGTTAACGAGATCGTCTTTGAATTTCTCGTCTGATTTTACTTTATTTTGCTCGGTGAGGTTGTTTTCAATATCGAGTTTGAGTTCCTCGAGGGTTTTGAATGGACCACACTTCTTCGCAAATTCGTCATTTAATTCTGGGAGAACAAATTCATTAACCTGTTTTAAAAGCACATTAAAGACAGTTTTCTTACCGGCAAGTTTCTCAGCGTGGTAGTCCTTAGGGAAGGTAAGTTCGAGATCAAAACGATCGCCTGCAGAATGACCGACAATACCTTCTTCAAAACCTGGGATAAACTGATGTGAGCCAAGCTTAAGCTTGAAATCTTTGGCAGCACCACCTTCAAATTTTTCACCATCGAGACTACCTTCAAAGTCAATGACAACTTCATCATCCATTTTAGCTTCACGTTTTACAACTTGCTTTTCAGCATAGGCGTTGCGAACGCGGGCGAGGACATCGTCGATATCAGCTGGTTTAGCTTTAAATTCTTCGCGTTTAACTTTGAGATTCTTGTAGTCGCCGAGTTTGATTTCTGGGACGATATCAGCTACGGCCTTGTATTCGAGGGTTTCACCTGGCACATATTTGACAATATCAACATTAGGGATGATGAGAGGGATATTCTTGGCCTCTTCGAAAGCCTGTGGGACGGTGCGACGAACAGCGATGTCGGCAGTGGTACTGGCGAGATCGTTTGGATTAATGTTTTTCTTTGCAATTTCGGCTGGAACTTTGCCTGGACGAAAGCCCTGAACCTTGATTTCTTTGGAAAGACGGAGAATTGCCTGTTCTTCAGCAATTTGAAGATCCTTCTGATCAAGGGTGACGGTGACTTCGACCTTGGTGTCGGATAATTTCTTTGTAGTAACTTTCATAAGACGATTATATCATGACAAGCTGATTCACGCGAAGTGTGAACCGTTTTATGGTGGTTTTTGCCTTAGTTAGAGCTTTACGAATCGTCTAAAATCTGTATTTAGTCACGACGAATCAAGCCAATTTGTGGGGAGGTGCGCATAAAACGAACTACGTTTGCGAGAGAGGCGTGCTGCTTGATTCTTGGAGCTAGGATATTATTGGAGTCGAATAACTGCTTAATTTCATGATAAAGAGCACGAGTTTTGGTGGGGATTTCCTGATTGACAATGAGAGCCTGAACCTGACCTTCAGCGGAGCCGCCACAGAGCGTACCGTTTGAGTCAGAGAGGAGCTTTCCAAAATGTTGGATAAAACGGAGTAACTGTTTGCGATCATTAACGCTTGAGAGGTCAAAGGCAGGACGTATGGAATAGAGGTTGGTAGCAAAAGAGCCAAAAAGTGGCAGTGGTTGGCCAAAAATCCCTTCGAGTGCAGCTAGACTCCCGATCACTGAGTTTAATTCTGCAGCTGGAATATATGAGCGGTCAACCAGACAGACGCGCTCAGAAAATTCCGCGTCATTACGATAGGCCTCCAGAAGTTTTGCAAGTTTTTCAAACTGAGAGATGATGTCTTTTTGGTCGATAATTGATTTGTATCCCCCCTCCGAAAGTTGTCGCATCTTTTTGATATGTTTATGGTTTTTAAAGAAGGAATCTTCGAGCTCGGTTGAAATGAGATATTTAGCACTTGTAAAAACTGAATTTGAATTTTCCGTGTTTCTCGAGGTTTGCATGGCTTTAGTGTCCTCGGATCCGTGAACGTTCTGGGTATTTACGGATTCTAGAGAACGTTGACTAAATATCCTGGTGTCATAAAAATCAATACGGACTGGTTCAAGTTTTTTAAGTCGTTCCATAAAATCGATGGCGGAATCTAGGTCGTCATAGAGGAAGAGAGCCTTTTTGGTGGGACGCGGAATCGGCGCCACTTTTAAAATTAGCTCTGTAATCACGCCGAGGCTGCCTTGAGCACCAAAGAATAGTGGAGCAAGGTCGAATTCATTATTTTTTGAATAAACTTCCGTGAGCATACGATAACCGATGCGCGAATGGTCATTCTGTTTGATTTCTTGCAGCTGCCTCTGGTTTTGCTCAATTATCTTATGGGTTTTTTGATAGATTTTTCCAACCAAACCGTCTCGAGTTTTAGCATTACGTAGACCTAGCTGAGTAAGAGTCTGAGACTGAAAAAGTTCGCCGTTTGCAAGCACCGCTTCGAGACGATCGACATAATAATAGATGCTGCCATATTTTTTGGCGATACGGTCAGTATAGAAATTGGAGATTAAACCGCCGATGGTTTCTCTGGGGTCAGCTTCGACCGGCAAATAGAGGCCAAAAAGTGCGAGGGCGGAATTTAACTGTCCAAGAGTTACGCCAGCCTGTACTCGCACAAGGCGGCCGCGCTCATCAATTTCCTGGATTTGATTCATTTTTTCAGTCGAAAGAACCATACCTTCTGTAAGGTCGGCTCCGCTTTGATCGAGTCCTGAACCACGTACGGCAATTGGTAGTTGATAGCCCTTTTTTGCTAGTTCATTTGTAAAACGTAACACATACTGAATATCTTCGATGTTGTTAGGTAAAAAAAGCAGTTTTGGCATGATTTCCAGGATGCTGGCATCACGAGAGTAGGCCGCCAAAATCTCTGGCTTGTCTGTTACAAAACCAGAAATACGTGCATTCAGAAACTTTGCTATTTTATTCACTTCCCACCTTCTTTTCAATTATTTTAGCATAAAGATTTTAAAAACACTATTTTAGGGCCATTATTTTAGAACAACACTAGAATCGCCAACCAGAGCCTTAAGTGGATCGATTAACTCACTTGAGGCGTCGATTTTGAACGGCATACGCATTGGTTTTTTACCACTTTCATCCTTAAGTACGAGAATAATTTCCTGGAAACCTGGATTATCATCACATAACTTACGGATGCGCGTGAGTTTTGCGGTGTCTTCAGGGTCTTCGATCAAGACATACAATCTCTGTGAACGGGGGTCGGCTGGCGGAGTGATGATGCGGCGAACTGGCTCCTCAGAGGTGGTAGCTGAAGTTTTTGTGGCATTTGAAGTATTTGTAGCTGCTGAAGTTTTTGTGGCATTTGAAGTATTCGTGGTAGCTGAAATACTTGTGGTGCCTTTTTCGTTTTCCGGTTTAGTTGATTTACTGTCAGTTTTTCCCGCCTTTTCATCAGATTTTTCAGTATTAGACTCCTTTTTCTCTATATTTTTGTCATCTGATTTTTGATTTCCAGATAATCTGGCGGCAATATTTTCAGGTACGGATGCAGTTTTCTTGCGTCTAAATTCCTTTTTGGGAGCTTCTTTCGGGTCGTCTAGACGGGCGCCAGTGGACTGGTAATTTTCAAGTTTTTCATCCGAAACAATAGAGAAGGAGTCCGCAATAATTTTAACCTCAGAGGTAATATTCCCGTCTTTATCGCGGGCGTTGACGCGACCTGTCACCTTGATAATATTATCAACGGCTAATTTTGAACCTTCCTGCTCATAAAGCGCCGGAAAAACAATAAATTCAGTTTCTGAGGTCTTACTTTCAATCTTAACAAAGGCCATTTTGGTGTTAGATTTAGTAAGAATGGTGCGGATGCCGGTAATAATACCACCGACAATCACCTGTTTGCCGTCATTTTCGGCGGAAACTACTGAGAATGGATGAGTATTTTCTTCGAAATAGAGATCGTATTTGTCGAGTGGATGAGCTGAGAGATAGAGACCCATGAGGTCACGTTCCCAGAGTAATTGCTCTTTTTCACTAACTTTGCTTGGGGATGGCTTAATTTCTGGCTCTGGAACCGCGCCGGCGTCGCCCATCAGGCCAAAGAGGTCCGTTTGGCCGGAAGCGCGGTCTTTTTGAACCTTACCTCCATAAGCCTGAATATCTTCAAGATTGAAGAGAAGGTCAGTACGAGAGGCAAAACGGTCGAAGGCACCAGTTTTGATAGCGGATTCCCAGGATTTCTTATTAAATTTGGTGTTATCAACGCGCGAGGCAAAATCACAGACGGATTTGAATGGGCCATTTTTGTCGCGTTCAGGGATGACGATTTCTTCGATCAGAGCCTTTCCCATACTCTTAATTGCCGCTAGACCGAAGCGGATAGTTTTTTCGCCACCGACAATACCGAAGTCGGCATAAGACTGATTGATATCAGGACCGAGTACTTTGATGCCAATACGCTTACATTCAGCGATTTCGATGGCAAGACGGTCCGTCCAACGCATGTCTGAGGTCATCAGAGCCGCCATAAAGGCGTCTGGGTAATGAGCCTTCAGATATGCCGTCCAATACGCAACCAGGCCATAGCACGCAGCGTGTGACTTATTAAAACAATAATTCGCGAATTCAAGTAGCTGATTCCAAAAAGTTTCAGCCTGTTCCTCTGTGGCGCCACCAACCTCCTGTGCACCCTTAATAAACTCAGGTTTTACCTTATTCATCAGCGCTACTTTCTTCTTACCGACTGCCTTACGTAAGGTATCTGCCTGACCACCGGTAAAGCCACACCATTCCTTGGAGATCTGCATGAACTGTTCCTGATAAATCAAGATACCATAAGTGGACTTTAGAGCATTTTCTAGCCCTGGATGAAGGTAAGTAATTGGCTCCTCGCCGTGTTTTCTGCGAATAAATGAGTCGATAAACTGCATTGGTCCAGGGCGATAGAGGGCCACCATAGCGATAATATCTTCAAAGCTGGAGGCCTTTAGGTCCTTAAGA
>JAEHON010000024.1:0-6433 GCA_016112465.1 Candidatus Saccharimonadota bacterium
TGCGAGAAAGGCCAAAAACTTCACCAAGGTTTTTAGCACGATCCGAGCGGTAACCATAACGAATACCATCGTAACGGGAGAGATTTGAAGCAACTTCCGCTGGGACAACAATGTAATATACGGCAAGGGCATATTTTAGAGCAGGCATTGAAAGCTCAACGACTTCATGGCCGGTTGATTTTAGTTTTTCAACTGTTTCGTCAAGCACACGCTGGACCTCTGGGTCGATTGAGTCATTTCTAAAGTCCTTGATAATGCCGATTTTGGCGGTTTTAGGATCGATTTTTGGTACAAAATATTTTTGTGACTCGTCATTGTAATAGCTTGGGAGGCTGGTTAGGTCTTTTTCGTCACGACCGGCACAAATCGACATTAGAAGGTCCATGTCTTCTGCATTTTTTGTAAAGAAGCCAATACAATCCGTACTGGAGGCCATGGCGACTACCCCGTAGCGAGAGATTGTGCCATAAGTTGGTTTTAGACCATAAATACCATTGAAGGAGGCTGGTTGGCGAATAGACCCACCAGTATCGGTGCCAGTTGCAAATTCAACGATATCAAGGGCCACGGCAACGGCAGAACCACCAGAAGAACCACCAGGAACGCGGTCAAAATCTTTGGAGTTATGAGTTGGGCCAAAGTAAGAGTTTTCCGTGGAAGAACCGTGTGCAAAGGCGTCAAGATTGGTGCGACCAATCATGATAGCGCCAGCTTCTTCGAGCTTTTTAACGGTAGTAGAATCAATTGGCGACTGGAACGGTTCGAGAATTTTGGCAGAGGCCGTGGTATGACCTTCTTTACTCAAGAAATTGTCCTTCAAGGCATATGGAACACCAGCAAGAGGTCCAACCTCTTCCCCAGCGGCAATTTTTTTATCAATTTCTTCGGCTTTCTTAATGGCCTTCTCTTCATCTGCAAGAGAGACAAAAATATTGTACTTGGCGAACTGACGAGCTTTTTCAAAAGCTGCCTTTACCAAGCTGACGGCGGAAAGTTCTTTACTTGCAATCTTCATTTTGGTCTTCCTTTAATATTTTCAGTATTTTAATGAATTAGGTTTCTTTATTATATAGCTTATATTTTAGAGTACTTTTGGCACCTGAATCATATCTTGCCTGGCGGCAGGGGCTAGATTCAAAAGCTCCTCACGGGTGGCATCTTGAGGTTTGATTTCGTCCTCACGCCAAACATTTTCCATTTCAAAAACCTGATAGGTTGCTTCAACACCTTCAGTATTTAATTCGTCTAGTTGTGAAATGTAGCCAACAATATTATCTAAATCTCGCTGCAAACTTTCAATTTCTGACTCTTCGAGGGATAGATTGGAAAGTTTTGCTAAATGCAAGATATCCTCGCGTGTATTTTTCATGAGACAATTATACCAGAAAATCGGAGATATAGCCGAGCTTCTGCATGGCGCGATATATTACTTCATAGTCTTTACAATTTTCCACATTGAGTTTTGAGAATAACACATAGTGCCAATTTTTTGGAAGCTTTTTTATCTTTGCTGATGCAAAAATAGCATTTTTATTTTTTTGCTTGAAAAAAATATAGCCGAAACGAATTTTTGCTTTAAAAAGCTCTTCAAATTGCCGCCTGACACCTCCCTGGGAGTTGAAAGTTGGAAGTTGATTTTTACTATCCAATAAAAATACAATTTTGTTTTCTGATCGGATATCGGAATATTTTATATTTTTTGCGAGAATAATTTGATACTTCATAGAATTAGTATAACAAAAAGCCCCTCCTATGAGGGGCTAGATGTTTCACTATTTGTTTTATCCGTGATTCTTTATTAATTCTATTTTCTCTACAGATATTGTTTGCTGATAGCTGTATTAATCTCTTCGTAATTGCTTCTCTGAAATAATGCGCTTACTATTGAAGTAGGTGAGTAGGAAGTAACCGCCGTAAATGACTGCTAGAAGAACAACCGTCATAATGATTGAAGATGATAGTCCGTCAGTACCAATATAGCTAAGAATATTAAGGGCGAATGTCAAACCAAAAACTGAATGAATAATAGCAAGCAATAGTGGAGTACTGAAGAAAATGGCAATTTGTCTGAATAGTGCTTGTTTAATCATTTTTTCGTCTGCACCTAAACGTCTTAGGACCATATATTTTTCACGATTATCGGACGACTCGGAAAGCTCTTTTAATGCAAGGATAGCTGCACTGGAAATAAGGAAGATAATACCGAGATAAAGCCCCAGGAAAGTGGCGATCGCTTGCAGACCAACCGATAGAGAAATGACATAACTTTTGGTCTTTAGAGTATATATGCGATTATTTGTAAATCGCATAAAATCATTCGTGTTACCAACAATCATTTTTTGCAATGCTTGATCAATTTGCTCTCGATCTTTACGAGAATTAGCTTTATAATTCGCAATTAAGTAATTGTTCTGCTGTACTAGACCTTTAATCATGTTATCTGAGACAACGATGATACCGAAATTAGATTTCGGAGAAGTTGGCTCGAGCGCACCCTCCACTACGTGGTCGAACTTAGGAGAAAGAATTCTACTATCTAATTTAATCTGAAAACCTTCTTTTAGTGAAGTGTTATAAATTGGATACACCTTAGAAAAATCTGCAAGGATGAAATACTGATCTTCTGCCATTTTGATTTGGTCTAGATGGTAGAGTTTGGCAAGTTTATTGTAGTCAGTTAAGGATAAGACATCGAGAGTTGCGTAACTGCTATCACCAGTACCCTGAGTGATTTCATTATATTTCTTGAGTGCATTATTACTGACAACTTGTGAGAGTGTGAGTCTTTTTTCAAATGTATTTGATAAATTATAAGTAGAAACTGATTGTTGATCTTTTAATTGTGCCCAAACGCTGGGATTTTCTTTTATGAGATCATCTACTTTTTCTTTTTGATCCATATTCTCTAGAACTTGGGATTGCCTAGGTTTTTTCTCCGTGGATTTTTTATTTTGAGCATCTGTTTTGCTGGAATGATCTGAATGATTATTACTTGGATCTTGTTCATCATCCGAATCTTGCTCATCTTCTAGATCGTGCGGAGAAGTTTTATTATTATCATATTTTATAATCACATCTACGGGCGTGGCATAAGCTAGTTGTTTTTTCGTTGCTTCGCGAATTGAAAGACAACTTGAAAGCATACAGATAGTTAAAAATAACATTATGCAAATTACAGTCATTGAAGCAACAGTGGTATTAATTTTGCTACTAATCTGACGAAATGTGAAGCTATTTAGTCCATGATAGTATAGCTTTTTACGGATAGTAACGAGTCTCATAATTAAACCGGAGAGAGACCAAAAAATAAAGAATGTAGAGATAGCACCGATTGCGAAATATAGGAATAGTAAATTAACATTGCTAAGGATCTTCATGTAGTTAGTTGTTGCTTCAAAGTATGCAAACCCTAGAGCAGCGGCGGCAATTAAAAAGATAAAACTACAGATTATTGGGTTTTTAAGACGTGTCTTCTCTGATTTACGGCTTGATTGTATGAGGTCGATGATTTTTAATTTATTAACCATGAAGGTATTAAATATAATCACTACAAAATAGATGACACCAAAATAGAGGATGGTCTTCAGACAGGCTTCACTGGAAAATACAAATTGGAATTTCGACATGTCAGCCTCAAAGAGACTAGCCACGAGGGCGCTCATTAGTTGGGACAAGAACACACCGATTACTAGACCAGAAACAAGAGAGAAGATACCAATGAATAACGTCTCAAGAAATAGTAGTAGCGAGATTTTTTGTTTACTCATGCCTAGGGTTAAATAAATAGCGAATTCTTTATTGCGCCGTTTAATCAAGAAACGCGAGGCATAAATTATTAAATAGCCCAAAATACCAGCCACCAAAACACTTACACCGGACAAAACATTAATTAGAAGCTTAACAACTTCCCTTGATGAAGAACTGAGTTGCATCGTGGAAGACTGTGTGCCAATAGCATTAAAGACATAGAAGATAACAACACCCAATATTAAAGTGAAGAAATATATAGCATAGTCTTTAATACTACGTAAAATATTACGAACAGATAATTTAAAGAGCATCGCCGAGGTCTCCTCCAAGCAAAGTCATCACATCGATGATTTTATCAAAGAATTCTTTCCTAGAATCTTTGCCTCGATTGATTTCATTAAAAATTTTACCATCTTTAATGAAGATTACGCGTGAAGAATAGCTAGCCGTAAAGGCATCGTGAGTAACCATAAGAATGGTAGCACCAAGTTCCTGATTAAGATAATCAAGTCTCTCAAGTAGCATTCTTGAAGATTTTGAATCAAGTGCACCCGTTGGCTCATCAGCAAGGACTAATTTAGGGTTGGTAATAATAGCTCGAGCGGATGCCACACGCTGTTTTTGTCCACCAGACATTTGATATGGATATTTTTGCAAGATATTTTGAATATCTAAATCTTCAGCGACTTTCTTAACTTTATGTTCTATTTCTGCGCTATTAACGTTTTGGATAGAAAGTGCTAATGCAATATTTTCGTAAGCAGTTAGATTGTCTAGAAGATTAAAATCTTGAAAAATAAAACCTAACTCTTCACGACGAAAACGGTTTAGCTCATTTCCTTTTAATTTTGTAATATCCGTGCCGGCGACATAGATATGTCCGGCAGTAACTTTGTCGATTGTTGAGATAAGATTTAATAACGTAGTTTTACCAGAACCACTAGCGCCCATAATAGCGACAAATTCCCCACTTTGGACTTCAAATGAGATGCTATCAACAGCTTTAGTAATATTAGCACGACTGCCATAGTATTTCTCAATTTTGTCAATTTCTAAAATATTTTTCATAACTTCCTTTCTAATAAGATTCTCTTATTAAAGTCTATCTTACTAAGGCTCTATGGTTTTGTCGTGTTTTGAATATTACGATTTCTTACATTTTTGTAATAATCGTTTTTCGCAAAATAGATAACAATATCTGTATACTCATTCTCAGTCGAGCTAACAGAAATTTGATGTCCAAGTTTTTTAATTAGTTTCTTGACGATATAAAGGCCCATTCCAGTACTTTTGAGACATTTAGTTTCAGCTAGAAGTTTAGCTTTTTCCTGATCTTGTTCTAGAATACGTCCGTTTTGACCAGTAAAAGTTTTTTGGAAAATACGTGACTGATCTGATAATGGTATTCCAATGCCATTATCATACACATGAAGAGCTAAAAACTTATCCTGTTCTTCGGTATAAATTCTAATTTCTGGATATTTTATTTTGCGATATTTAATACAATTAGCTAATAGTTGATCCAAAATAAATTCTAGCCATTTGGGGTCTGTTTCAACGATTTTATCCAAATTTTCTACCTGAAACTTAATTTGTGAATTTAAAATAATATCCTGATTCTTGAGAGCAACATGTTTGACTATATTAGCTAAACTACATTCAGAAATTTGATAGTCTTTTTCAACGTGCTCAGATCTAGCAAAATATAAAATTTGATTAATATAGCTATCTAATCGATCTAACTGGAGGATACTTTCTTGCTTTTTTGGTTCATGTTCCAAAATTAATCTAAGTGAAGCAATTGGTAATTTTATTTCATGCACCCAAAGTTCCAAATACTCCTTAAAATCGTGAAAATTATATTTATACTGATTAATATGGTCTATCATCGAACGGTTAATCTCCGAGATTACTTGACAAAGTCTCTGTTCTTCGTGAGTTTCTGGTGTAGAAAGAAGTTCGTGTACCAAAAATTTTTGGTCTAGTAATTCGGTACGTTTTTGAAGTTCACGCAAAAAGGTCGCTTTCTTAAAATAAGAAAAAATAAAACAAAACAAAAAACCTACAATATCTATAGCTAAGATAAAAACGTTCAACTCAAATGTAATATTAAAAATCAAGAACGAACATTCAGATAGAATAATAATAAAAAGAAATATAAGAATAATGCTAATATGATCTGCTAAATATTCTCGAAATTTCATATCTTTCCCTAATTCAAGATATAGCCAAGCCCTTTACGAGTCTCAATTGTATCTTTTTCACCTAACTTTTCTAATTTATCACGCAGACGACTGATATTGACAGTAAGGGCGTTGTCATTAATATATTCACAATTATCCCAAAGCTCAGTCATCAATTCATTACGAGAGACAATACGTTCTTGGTTAAAAAGAAGGGTGCGAAAAATTAATAATTCATTTTTTGTGAGTTCAATAATTTTGCCAGGCTTCTTTACCGAAGAAATCGTGCCTTTTTTTAGATCAATTTGCAAACCCCGATAAGTTTTGATTTCTGAAGCGAGGTTAGAGCGTCTCAAAATTGCTGCAATACGGAGCAATAAAATTGTGGGATTGTAGGGTTTAGCAATAAAATCATCCGCGCCATAACTGATAGCAAGTGCTTCATCCATTTCGGTGTTGTGGCTAGTAACCATAATAATCGGAGTATTGAGACTTTTTCT
>JAEHON010000024.1:6533-8516 GCA_016112465.1 Candidatus Saccharimonadota bacterium
TGCATCTGTTCTGATAATTCTTTAATTAAGACCTTAAATTCAGATTTTGGCACCTTCTTTAGATCTAGCTTATTTTCTTTTTCCTTTTCAGGAATAATAGCACGAAGACCCAAAGAAATTTCCTTTTTAATACTATGAGGAGTAATACCGTGTTCCTTATTATAATTCATCTGAATATCACGACGACGATTGGTCTCGGTAATGGCGCGCTCCATGCTTTCGGTAATATTATCCGCATACATAATGACATGTCCTTCCTCATGGCGGGCAGCACGACCAATGGTCTGGATAAGAGCCGATTCAGAACGCAAAAAACCTTCCTTGTCGGCATCTAAAATTGCAACCAGGGAGACTTCCGGAAGATCTAGTCCTTCACGGAGAAGATTAATTCCAACCAGGACGTCATAGACACCTGTGCGGAGATCGCGCAAAATATCACCACGTTCCAGAGTATCGATTTCTGAATGGATGTAGGCAGTCTTAATTCCGTGGTCCTTGAGGTGTTCTGAAAGATCCTCGGCCATACGTTTGGTCAGGGTTGTAACAATTACGCGTTGGTTTTTTGCAATACGCTCTTCAATTTCTTGCATTAAATCATCAATTTGACCTTCGGTTTTTCTAACTTCAATTTCTGGATCTAAGAGACCAGTTGGGCGAATCACCTGCTGAGCTGGAGCTGGAGAGACTTCGAGTTCATATTTACCTGGCGTGGCGGAAACATAAATAGCACGACGGATGTGAGTTTCAAATTCATCAAAAGTAAGTGGTCGATTATCTAGAGCACTAGGGAGGCGGAACCCATAATCAACTAGAGTAGTTTTTCTAGCGTGGTCGCCATTATACATACCACGTACCTGCGGTAAGGTCATGTGCGACTCGTCGACAAGTAGCAAAAAATCATCTGGAAAGAAATCGAGCAGAGTAGCGGGTGGTTCACCAGCCTTACGGCCATCAAGGTGTCTAGAGTAGTTTTCGATTCCTTTGACAAAGCCAGTTTCTTCAAGCATTTCTAGGTCATATTTGGTGCGCTGAGACAAACGTTGTGCTTCTAGATATTTATGTTCTGCCTCGAAATATTTTAGACGATTGTCAAACTCAACCTTAATTGTATCTATAGCGCGAGAAAGCTGATCACGAGGGGTGGCATAGTGGGTGTTTGGGAAGATGTGAATCTGCTCTGGTTTTTCAAGAATTTCAGCGGTGAGCGGGTCAATAATTTTAACGGATTCAAGCGTATCAAAATCAAACTCGAAGCGATAAGCTACTTCACCAGAGGCTGGGAATAAGTCAATCGTATCGCCTTTTACTCGAAAATTGCCGCGTTCAAAAGCGAGGTCATTGCGATGATATTGCATAGCAATGAGATAGATCATGAAATTCGTTTGATTGAGAGAGCTGGCACTTTGAGTGGAGGTATTGACGAGAGATGGCGAGTGAAGGCGACCGAGTGAGTTTTTAGCTAGTTCACTTAGAGCCATAATTTGCCAAACCCCCTGCTTTTTAATGAGTGGGAGTGACATTTCTACATAGTGGTCTGGAGAACCAATACCATAAATACAGGAAACAGAGGCAACGATGATCGTATCCGGACGAGTCAAGAGCGCAACCGTGGCAGCATGACGAAGTCGATCAATTTCATCATTGATTGCCGAGTCCTTCTCAATGTAAGTATCAGTGCTGGCAATATAGGCTTCTGGCTGGTAGTAGTCGAAGTAAGAGACAAAGTAGTGGACTTCATTTTTGGGGAAAAATTCCCGAAATTCAGAGTAGAGCTGCGCGGCCAGAGTTTTATTGTGCGCCAAAATTAAGGTTGGCTTCTGGATATTCTGGATAATATTTGCCATCGTGAAAGTTTTTCCAGAACCAGTAACGCCAAGTAGGGTTTGCTCCCGGATTCCTTTTTTGAGACCATCCGTCAGTTGCTTAATGGCAGCTGGCTGGTCGCCAGTCGGGGCAAATTTACTCTGTAACTCAAATGCAGGC
>JAEHON010000018.1:0-8883 GCA_016112465.1 Candidatus Saccharimonadota bacterium
AGATGAGGCGATTTTGCTCAGCGTCATATTCGTAGTAGCCAGGTTCAAGTCCATCTTGTGGACTCTCGATTAGTACATAAATTCTAAGCGGATAGAGCGCTCCACCACTCGGTACTGAATGATCAGGAATCGAGTAAGCGAAGTGGCAAATGCTACCGATTTGACTGACTGTCATCTTCCTCTCTGAAAAAGAGCGACAAGAACGTCGATTTTTTCTGATTGAGAATAGAGTCGAAGATGTGTCGCAATCAAACTGGATAACCTTACCTGACTTAACCGGTAACCTTTTACTTTTGGTGTAGGCTTCGACCTCATCTTGAGTAAGATCCGAGTTGATGGCGGACGGGTAGTTGCTGATACGGTGAAAATGCATGAACTGATGCCTTGAATCAACGACAAGCTCCATATCCTCTAGTTCAACGAGAATTTCCATCACGTCATCTTTGGACAAACCAGAAGATTTAATGATAGAGGAAACGTTCGTATATCCATTGCAAAGGCTCAAGATCTTCCAAACTTTATCAGTCATATTATGGCCGATATCAATCTGGTTCTCTCGGTGGAGGAATCTTATTCCTCCTTCATATGGGACTACTGGAGTTACTAAGATTGGGGTAAAATTGATGTCCATCTAAAACACCTTCCTTTCCAAAGGCTAAAGTTTTTAAGGTCCCAGAGATAACTCTCTATTATAGTATAACATTTTATTGAGTTTAAACAAGAAAGAGGCCCGGATTTTAGGTTCCGGGCCAGAGGCAAATGTTTGGCATGTGTGAGACCAAACATTCTTGTATATCTTATGTTTGGTGAGCGGTGAAATTACTTTCCGCCTCCGCCGCAGCCACCACCGCCGCCTCCGTTACAACCGGAACCGCCGCCGCAAGAGCCGCCACTGCCACCGCAGCCACCGCCACAACCAGAGCCGCATCCGGCTGAGCCGCAGCCACCGCTGCCGTAGTATCCGGCTCCACTGCCACCACCGCAGGATCCGATTCCACCGCAGCTACCGCTACCGCCACCGCTGCCACCGGTTCCGCAGCATCCGCCACAATTACCACAATTAGAGCTGCATGCGGCTCCACCGTAGTTACCAGCTACAGCAATATTCACATCGTAAGGTGTACGCTTGACGTCAAGAAGCTTCTTCATAACGAGTCACCGTCCTTTCCTAGAATGATAGGTGTGTATAATATGGACAACAAAACAGCCCGTCGCACTCCAGAGGAGCCACACATATGCGACAAACTGAGATGTTTTGCCAACATAAGATATATATAAATGTCCAACGATTATAATCGTTAATTTTGATTTTATCACATTTTACCAATCGTGTATATAAAAATAGCAAGATCTCTAACCAAAAGTGCGATTTTAGTTCAGCCTCTCATGTGTATGTATACGTAAATCCAAATATCGACATAGAGAAAGATGCTGATTATGAAAATGGCGATAAAACTATTGCCGATATCTTCTCAAAATATCGTTGGTAAGAAAATAAAGGATTTTCATATTCAAAGTACTGATAGTGTAGATAAACTCAGAGATAATATTGGATTTGAAGATGGGGATTTTAATGAAAATCAAGGTTCCTTTATTACTCGTTTCGATATTATTTTTGAGGAGGACGACCGCATCTGCTTTGAAAATAGTATTGATTTTACTTTAATTCATTATGACGATTTCATTTAGAAATGAAAGCTTTTTGTATTTTTGATAAGAATCTATTTCTATTTATTTAAGATTGCAGAGCTTTGCGATTTTTTGAAGAGACTGTAGTTTACTTTCTAGACTTGTTGCGAGTTCATATTCTTCAATATTTTTGAGAAAATCTGGTGAGATAGTTTCCAGAATATGAGTGAGATTTTTTGGTTGTGGGAAATAGTGATTATTGGTTGCAAGAATTAATTCGGTTGCATTTTGGATCACAAAATGTGCATCGAAATAGAAAGCGGTAACGTCATCACGTTTAAAATCTTTAGTGGCTTTTTCCAAATAATCCGTGATCGAATATTTCCACATTTTTACATCTTCTGCGGTGTAACTGACCGGGGTTTTGATAATTTCCTTGGCAAGATGAATGAGACTGCTGACTTGGCTTTCGGATTCACTCCTTAAGATTTTTGCGGTTGCGAGCATGGTTGAAACATTACGATTTAGAAGTTTTCCAGACTCGTCTTCTACGTAGGTTTTTAGTTCGTTAAAATTATCTGTTTGAATTTCAACTTTTACACTATCGATTTCAAGATCAATTCGACCATCATTTATATTATTGTCGATAAAATAGAGGTCAATGTCAGATTTTTTAGTCCAACCTGGATCCAAAGCGGAACCGAATAGTAAAATAGTATCTATTTTAGGGTATTTTTGGGAGATCTTATTTAGAATATTTTTGATGATGGAATTTTGCATAAAAAACTGTTCTTTAATTGATGTGAATTTAAGGATTTATAAAGTAGGGTAAACCTAATAGTCTCGCCAGCCTTTATGACCATAACAGGGGTTGGCTTTACCTCTGGCGGATGGGTTGCCGGTGACATAGGTGCCGTCGTTGCAATATCCACTAACAATAGTATTAGTGCCGGTGCTAGGTGAATAGCTATCAGAGCGATTTGGTGTACTTGATCCACCGGAGTACGCTGGAGCTGGGGTATATTTTGGTGTTTGCTGCTGGCTAGCGCGCCTTCTTTCTTCCGCCGCGGCACGTTCTTTAGCTTCTTCTGCGGCACGTTCTTTAGCTTCTTCGGCAGTGCGTTCTCTGGCTTCTTCGGCAGCCTTTCTTTCAGCTTCGGCTTTTTTCTCTGCTTCAATTTTTTCTTGAAGAGCCTTGCGTTCTGCCTCTTGCTTCTTCCATTCAGTATTTCTGTCACTAATAAGTTTGAGATCTTCCTCGGTAAGTTTATAGCGAATATGAACGGTTTTCTCGACCATAGTACGACTTAAATAGGTGTTGTAGAGAGAAAAGGTGATAGATGTTTCGAGATTAGTATTTTTTACTTTTTCTTCATCATAGTTTTCTGTAACATAGAGCGATGGATCAATGGTGTAATCTGATATTTCTTTTGTGAAATGGTCATCTTTAATATCTACGTTTGAATATCCAACTCGTAATTTGGTCTTATCGTATTTTGAATAGGTACCATCAATTTTCTGTTCAGGGCATTTGATGGAGTTATTACTCTCATTCCAAGTCGCATTACAATTGAAAATATGCTCTTCTGGAATATTTATGGCATAAATTCGATGTTCTTCAATTGACGTATTTACTAGATTGATAATCCCGTGAATTATGGATATAGCTAGGAAAATCAGGATCAATTTCGGAATCCAAGGCAGCTTGGTCTGATTAGCTTGCTTTGTTGGGTCTTGTTGTATTTTAGTTATAAGTTGTTCGCTCATTTAATTTCTCTTTCAAACTAAAACTATTTGATCAGATTCTTGAGTCCGCCGGCGAGGTCGGTTGGAAGAAGAATAACAGTTTTCTGAGATGGGTCAGTGCTGATTTTTTCAAGGGTTTGTAGGGTGCGAATATTGAGACCGCCAGGAGTTTTGGCGAGCAATTCAGCGGCTTCGGCGACAGCGGCAGCGGAAGCTTTCTCACCTTCAGCTGAAATGATGGCAGCACGGCGTTCTGCTTCGGCTTGTTTCGCCATGGCACGTTTCATATCAGAAGGAAGTTCGATGTTTTGCAGCTTAACACTCTCTATATCGATTCCCCATTTGTCAGCTTGAGCGTCGACGATTTCCTTGATTTTGCTAGAAATTTCGTTACGTTTTGAGAGTAATTCATCAAGATCGAAGTCACCGGTGACATCACGCAATGCAGTTTGGGCAAAAGTGGAAGTGGCATAGGCATAATTGGTGGTTTCAAAAACGGCTTTTTTAGCGTCAATTACGCGGAAATAAACAACAGCGTCGACATTGACAGTAACGTTATCCTTGGTGATCACTTCTTGTTTTGGAACGTCCATCGGCGTGGTGCGAACGTCAACATTTCGCATGGTGTCGATGTATGGAATAATGACATGAAGTCCAGGATCGAGGATTTTGCGGAAGCGACCAAGGCGCTGAACAACGCCGCGCTCGTATTGATTAATAATGCGAACACCTGGAATGACTATCATAAGAAAAAATAATACTAATACTAAAATACCTGTTCCCATAAGACTCCTTATTTAATATCTTCATAGTATCAAATTTCCCTAAAAAAGCTAGGGGGAGTAAAATAATGGTGAGGTAAAATATGAATAAAGTTACAAATAGTAATAGTAAAAGCGATAGCGATAGTAGTAACAGTAATAGTGATAGTATGGTTGAAAATTGTGGTGATTTTGCAAAAATCAAAGATGCTTTGGTTGCCGACGAAAGAAATAGTGAATACACAAAACGCGGAGTGATGCCGATTTATCAAGTGGATACGGCGGCGCGGATTTTGATTATTGGTCAAGCGCCGGGGGCGAAGGTGGAAGAAAATGGCATTCCGTTCATGGACAAGTCTGGTGAGAAATTGCGCGACTGGATGGGGGTGGATGAGGCGACTTTTTATTCAAAAAAGATTGCAATTATGCCGATGGATTTTTATTTTCCCGGCAAGGGTAAGACTGGAGATTTGCCACCTCGTAAATTTATCGCTGAAGAGTACCATGAAAAACTGCTAGCCTTGATGCCAAATGTGAAATTAATAATTTTGATTGGTGAATACGCGATCAAATATTATTTAAAGGATACGAAAAAAGAAAATTTAACCGAAACGGTGAGATGCTTTCAAGAGTATTTGCCAAAATATTTTCCAATTGTGCATCCTAGTCCATTGAATTTTCGTTGGCAGGCAAAGAATCCATGGTTTCTTAAAGACGTGGTGCCGGTTTTAAGGAAAAAAGTTAGTGAGATTCTTGGCTAGAATGACTATTGGGGGATAAAGGATTATTTGGGAAATAGAGTTTTTGATCTTTTATCTCATCTGGAAGATAGCTAACGTCGTGATGGAAGCCAGCTTCCCATTTATATCCTTTGGCGTAGCCGAGATCTTCCATAAGTTTGGTTGGTGCATTGCGGATACCGAGCGGGATTGGGAGGTTGCGAGTTTTTGCAGCTAATTCTTTGGCGCGATTCCAAGCGTCATAACTACTTCTGTCTTTCTTTGACTTAGCAAGAGCTACGGCAATATGGGATAGGATAATTCCACTTTCTGGCATGCCAATACGCTCAACGGCTTGGAAGGCAGAGACGGCAAGTCCAAGGGCACCGTTGCCAGCAAGTCCAATATCTTCAGAGGCAAAAATCACCATGCGGCGAGCAATGAATTTAGGATCTTCCCCGCCTTCAAGCATGCGAGCAAGATAATATAGTGTGGCATCGACGTCGCTGCCGCGCATGGATTTAATAAAGGCAGAGATGGCGTCGTAATGATAGTCGCCATCCTTGTCGTAATTAATAATCTTTTTGCCAACTGCCTCAAGGACAAGTTCTGGTGTAATTTTTTTGCTGAGAGATAAGGAAATTTCGAGATCTCCCAGAGCGGAGCGTGCGTCGCCATTTGATAGGTCGGCGATCAGCTCGATGACTTCTTTGGAAATCCTAGCCTCAGCTTTTTCGGATTCCACCGCGCGATGGAGAATTTTTAAAATTGCAGCTTTATCTAGGGATTTTAAGACAACAACACGAGACCTTGAGATGAGGGCTGGGATTACCTCGAAGCTAGGATTCTCCGTGGTGGCACCGATGAGGGTGATGAGGCCAGATTCAACATGAGGCAAGAAGGCATCCTGTTGAGCCTTATTAAATCGATGAATCTCATCCACAAAAAGTAGAGTGCGGATTTTGAGATTCCAGTTTTGCTTGGCACGCTCGACCACAGCTTCGACGTCGCTTTTATGGGCGGTGACGGCGGATAGTTCAATAAAATCAGCGTCGAGTTCTTTTGCAAGGATTCGAGCTAAGGTAGTTTTTCCAGTCCCCGGAGGTCCCCAAAAAATGAGATTGACTGGTTCTTTCTTCTTAACGATTTCAGTAAGAATTTTACCATCGCCAACGATGTTATTTTGCCCGATCACCTCTTCTAGGTTTGAGGGGCGCATGCGCTCGGCGAGAGGTTGTCTCTTAATATTGAAATCATCCATGATTCTATTTTACAGCAGATTTTGATTCTTCAATAAAAGCACCGGATTGGCGATTCCAAAGTTTCTTATACTGTCCATCTTTTAGCTTGAGCAGTTCATCGTGAGAGCCTTGCTCAATGATCTTGCCATTGTCTAGCACCACGATGCGGTCAAGACTGGAGATGGTGGAAAGACGGTGTGCTACCACGATGGAAGTGCGGCCATGCATCAGACGAAGGAGAGCTTCTTGGATAAGAGCTTCAGATTCAGAATCGAGAGCAGAAGTGGCTTCATCGAGCACCAGAATTGGGGCGTCTTTTAGGATGGCTCTCGCGATAGCGATGCGTTGGCGCTGGCCACCGGAAAGTTTAATGCCACGTTCGCCAACCATAGTTTCATAACCATTAGGGAGTTTTTCGATGAATTCAGCGGCGTTGGCAAGTTTTGCAGCATGCTTAATTTCTTCCATTGTAGCGTCTGGTTTAGCATAAGCGATATTTTCGGCGATGGTGCGGTGAAAGAGCGAAGCTTCCTGAGGGACATAGGCAATGTTTTTTCTGAGGCTATGTTGGGTAACTTTTCTGATATTTTGGTCGTCTATCTTGATGGCGCCAGCATCGACATCGGCAAAGCGTAAGAGGAGTTTAGTGAGAGTAGTTTTACCAGAGCCGGAAAGACCAGCTAGGCCGACCCGTTCGCCAGGTTTGATTTTGAGATCGAAATCGTTGAAGATGTCCTCTTTGGCGTCCGCATGTTTAAAGTTGATATGATCGAAGTGAATAGAACCTTTATCGACAATCAGCTTCTTGGCGCCTTTCTCATCGACGACAGTATCGACAGTGTCGAGAATTACGGTCATCTCATGGGCGTCGCCGAAGACACGGGTAAAGTTTTTGAAAATACTGCTAACATCCCAGAGGTTCACTAAAATAGTCTGCGAGTATTGGAAAATTAGAATAACAGTGGCGACTGGTAGGGCGAAAACTGGTGCACCAATGACGATAAAGCCAATCATAAGCACATCAATTAGTAGGAAGATGGAGTCAAAAAGTACATCGCGCTGAATGGTGGCGCGCATGGAGGCTTCACCGGCTGCGAGGGTCTCGCCTTGATATTTGGTATATCTTGCACGTTCAAAATTTTCTTGTGCATAGGATTTTACAGAGAGGATATTGGTAATAGAATCGGTAAGTTGGCCAGTTTGACGAGTTTGGGCAGCGGCTTCCCTTTCATTGCATTTGCCAATTTTCTTGAAGCTACGAGAAGAGACAATGGCGAAAACTGTAGAGAAGAACATGAGGCCAATGGCAAACATCGGAGCGCGATTCATGAGAATAATGAAGATAGAGGAGAAGGTGATAACTAGTGGAACGATATTAAAAATGAATTGATCGGTCAGACGTTCGTAGGCGCGAGTGAAGCGGCCAACTTGAGCAGTGAGCGAGCCGGAAAAGCGATCAGAGTGGAATTGCATGGACTGATTATTGATGGTGTCGAAGCACTGGATAGAGAGATCGTTGATAGTGAGAAGTTCCATTTTCCAGACGAGATAAACGCGGAGGTTGCCAAAAATGGCAGAGCCGACTAGTTGACAGAGGAAGAGAAAAATACCTTGAGGAAGGATTTTTTGGACTAGGGGGATCTGGAAAATGTTGCCATTATTGATGAAATCTTCCGGACCGGCGCTTGAAAGAATGCCAATCACGTTAGCAATGACGAGTGGTGAGAGAATTTGGCGGACAAAAATTACAATTGGGGTAACGATTAGAATAGCAATGGCGTACCATTTATATTTCCAATTTGCTTTGAGGAAATAATGAAGCGTACGTTTGATGGTTGACTGGTATTTTGGCTTTTTCTTTGGCTGCTTTGGTTGTCTGAGCATAAAATGCCTTTCTTTTTAAGTTGTTAATAGAGTTTGATAAGTGGTGATTGTGGGCTGCAAGCCTAGAGAATCACATAATACGTTTTATTTTACCACAGATTGAGTGAGACGGACAGGGTTTGTGATATAATGAGCATAAATATAAAAGGAGTTTTAAAAAATGGCAGATTTTAATAAAATCTTGACCCCAGGAAACTATGAAGACGGTAAAATTAACGTAGTGATTGAGATTCCAACTGGATCAAATCACAAGATTGAATGGGANCGCAAAAATGCTTGCTTTATACTTGACCGTGTGGAGCCAATCGCTTTTGCAAAACCATGTAACTACGGTTTTATTCCACAGACCCTTGATGAGGATGGCGATGAGCTCGATGTTTTGATGATTACCGATCAGCCACTCACTACCGGTATTTATACTAAGGCCCGTGTGCTTGGTGTAATGAAGTTTGTGGACTCTGACGAGGTTGACGACAAGATTATCTGTGTGCCTGCCGATGATCGCAATAATGGTGACAAATATCAGACTCTCGAAGATCTTCCAAAGCAGTTGATTAAGCAAATTGAATTTCACTTTAATCACTACAAGGACTTAAAGAAACCTGGCACCACTACCGTGAAAGCTTTTGAAGGTCTTGAATCTGCAAAGAAAGTGATCAAAGACGCTATCAAACGTTGGAACGATGCCAAATAGTTCGGCATACTAAAAAGCATAAAAATAAATCCTGCGGAGGCGGGGTTTATTTTTTATGTGAGTTATTTTTATTGTTGATTGTATTTTTAGTGATAAGACTATTGAAAAAATGTTTTTATAAATAAATATTTTTGGTGGCTAGGCTATTGAAAACGTCTTATATCAGACTTTTTTCAATAGCTTTGGCAAGGTCAATGACAGAGGCCGCA
>JAEHON010000011.1:0-9547 GCA_016112465.1 Candidatus Saccharimonadota bacterium
GATCAGGATATTGATTTTGTTGATTTACTAGACGAAAGCGGTTATTACTTAGAGAGTGCTAAAGAATGGTTGAATAACCTGGGGGTGCGTGATACTGATGAATCTGGAATTGAGATTTGGTCGGCTAATAAGTTTATTGCTAAGATCCTAGAAGAGAAGGGTATTGTGTTTAAGATTGAGTATATTAAGCACGAATATCCATTTAACCCTCGTTCAAAACAGAGGATTATATATCGAGCTTTTCCTAGCTGGTTTTTTGCAGTCAAGGATATGAAGCCAAAGCTGATTGAGGAAAATGAGAATATTAACTGGTTCCCAGAATATCTAAAGCATGGGCGATTCGAGAAAAATATAGAAGCAGCACCGGATTGGAATTTATCGCGTGATCGTTTTTGGGCGACTGCGATGCCGGTCTGGAAGGGCGATAAGGGTACAGTGAAGGTAGTTGGTTCCTATGATGAGTTGTATGAACTCTCAGGGGTGAGACTTGAGGATTACCATCGCCCTTGGGTGGATGAGATCGAGTTTGACATTGACGGTGAGCATTTTAAGCGAATTGATAAGGTGCTTGATTGTTGGTTTGAATCTGGCTCGATGCCATTTGCGCAATTGCATTACCCATTTGAAAATAAAGAGAAATTTGAGAAAAACTACCCAGCTGATTTTATTGTGGAATATGTGGGACAGGTGCGTGCTTGGTTCTACTATGTTCATGTAATTAATACCGCCTTGTTCGGTCATAATGCCTTTAAGAATGTAATTACGACGGGAACAGTAGCCGGAAATGATGGTCGCAAGATGTCGAAATCACTGGGAAACTATACTGATCCGAATGAATTGATGGATAAGTACTCGGCAGACGCTTTAAGATTCTTGATGCTTTCATCGCCAGTACTTGCCGGTGAGGATTTTGCTCTGATCGATAAGGATGTATCTGATGTAGCACGAAAACTGTCGATGATTTGGAATGTATATGATTTCTTTACAATGTATGCTTCGGTTGATGGTTTTGATTCAAATCAGGCAGTTAGTGTATCAAAATTAGAGAATCCACTAGATATTTGGCTGGTTTCGAAGGTTTATGTGTTGCGGAACCAGATTACGGCTGGAATGGAAGAATATAATATTCCGGGGGCCTTATCTGAGGTATTGGCCTTTATTGATGATCTTTCAAACTGGTTCGTTAGGAGATCAAGGAGGCGTTTCTGGAAGTCGGAAGACGATAATGACAAGAATGCGGCCTATTCGACCCTGTATTATGTCTTGGTTTATTTAGCAAAAATCTTGGCACCATTTACGCCATTTCTTGCAGAAGAGTTATATCAGAAGATGACTGGAGCTGGAATTGATTCTAGTATGGTTGAATCTGTGCATCTACTGGATTGGCCAGAAGCGGGCGAAATTAATCTGGAAGTACTTGATAAGATGGCTCGTACTCGCGAGATAATTACAGAAGGTTTGGCGCTAAGAATGCAGCGAAACGAATTTGAGGACCAGATTAAGGTCAGGCAGCCACTAGCTAAGTTTGTCTACAAGGGTGAAAGTCTTGGTGAATTTTATGAGAAGATTATCGCCGAGGAGGTGAACGTAAAGGCGGTTGAAAATGGTGATGAGACGTGGCTTGATAAAACGTTGACACCAGAGCTTCAGGCAGAAGGATTTGTGCGAGAACTAATTCGTTTTGTGCAGGCCGCTAGAAAGAAGGCTGGACTTGAGGTTGACGATAGAATTAAGCTATCACTGAATATTGAAGTTGAGCCTGAGTGGCAAGAGACTCTGAAGAATGAAGTTCTAGCGGTTGAACTTGTTAAGGATGGGAACTTTGCCTATGACGAGATCGTAAAAGTGAATGGGGAAAATGTGACGATCTCATTAGAGAAGGCTGCGTAGAGATCTTAAAATATTGCGCGTGATAGGGTAAGGACTAAACCTAAAAGATAAAAAGAAGCCGGATCCAGGCTTCTTTTTTATGTGTCGATGTGGACGGCAAGCATGTTGATGTAAATGGCAAGTATATTTGACAAATAGCAAAATATGGAGGTTTTATGTGTTGACAAATTAGCATAAACATGATAGTATTTTAACTAGTTAGATAATAAATAAAAACAAAAAGCAAAAAATAAATAAATCTAACAGATAGGAGCGGCGGGGAAGATAAAGAAGGGGGATGAATGGGGGTAAACTAGATTTCAATTTTAATAATGGAAGGATAGAGCCAATGTAGTGAGGTAAGTAGCTTATTATAATTGAATAAACGGAGAGGATCTACATAAGATAAAAGAAAAAATAAAATTATAACGAAAGGAGCGCGCCTAAAGAATAAGAAATAGACTAAGTAGCGAAAGGAGATAAAAATAGGAAGAAGCTGATTCCAGTCGACCATTAATAAACAAGAACTGGAGACAGCAAGCATTAAATTAAATTAGAAAAATTAAATAAATTATTCACTAGTATTTTAAAAATATGCTACAATGAATAAAAGCCAATAAAAATAAATATAATATAAAAAAAGGGGAAAATATGACGTTTGAATTTTTCAACGACGAATCTGGATATACTTTAAAGAAAACTGTTAGTGCTGAGGCACAGGCAAAAATAGTCGCAAGACTTGGACGTGCAACTTTAAAGCTTGCATAACTAAAATATTTAATTAAATAGCATCTCGACAGAGGTGCTATTTTTTTGTATAAAATAATTATTCAGGATAATTTTAGAGTAGCTGTGTTGGTTTGTGACTATATAAAAAATGTATTCAGATTTTACATTTTTGGTGTACAAATGTTGCCTGAACTGAGAAGGAATTACTGTATAAAAATTTAAATAAAATGATTGACTATTTTTACCACTAGCGATATTATGGGGGCATAAAAGTCATATTTTTAACACAAACAATAACGGAAGGATCTTTGTCATTATGATGGAAGATAAAACACAGAATCCTGACCTAACTTCATTAGGTGAAGCCCTAGATGAAGCTAGTCTTGCAGGAATGTCGCAAGATCAATTAATTGGTCTATTTGTTGACGAATTAATTAACGAGAAAGGAGTTGAGGCTTCTGAACTTGAAAGAGATAGAATCGCAGAAAGACTTAAGGATGCGGTTATGACAGAGATTTTGATGAATATGCCGGATTATCTTGTAAACAGGATTAATGAGAGCTTTGATAATGGTACTGCGTCAGATGCTTTATTTGATGAGGCGGTTGAAGAATCTGGAATCGATGCAAATAAGATTGCAGAAAAAGTTATGATTAAGTTTAGGGATGATTATTTAAACGGTAAAATTGGAGAGGAAAAATAATATGGGAAATCCTGAAAATAGGGGCGGAAATGCATTAAATAGTGATGATGGAAGAAACGATGCTTTTGATGCATGGAATAAGGTGTTAGCTTCTAAAGCTTCTTGGGAAGAAAGGGCCAAGCAGATAGCTGAGGAGGTAAAAGGGGTGTCTTCTTGGAGAAATGCTGGAGGCTATGAGCCTGGTTATAAATCTGAATGGACGGATACAGCTACTGATAAAACAAATGATAAGGCGGATAACGTTAATCGTGTCGATAATGCTAGTATTGCTAGTGAGCCAGCAAAAAACGAATATACTTACCATATTAATCCAGAAGATGTTCGAGGTGTTGATCCGGAATTAGTAGTGGATATTAATGGTATTCTTAAAAACATGAATCAGGATAAGGACAAAAGTGCAGAAAAAAGTCCTAACGAAGATAAATCTTCTGTAGTGAATACTACTGAAAAAAATGGCAATAATAAAAATGGGGTTGATACAAAAAAAGATAGCGTAGATAGTGTTAAAACACCGGATGATGGAAACTTCGCAAATAAGGAGCAGATAGAGAAAGAAGTTACAAAGAATTGGAAGAGTCTAAAAAGATACGAAGAGGCTTCGGCATTAAATTCTGAAAATCTTGAAAAGAAACGTGGTTTGGTAGCTGGCATCCTCGAAAAGATTAAAACTTCTGGTTTCGGAAAGAGGGTTGCGATTAGGGCGATTATTACTGTTCTTACTGGAATGACTTTGTTTCCGATTTTTAATCCAGGCGCGAGAGCAAAAAAAGGTAATATGGCTCTTAATAATCAAACCGCAATTGAGTCTACCCAGGATACGCTTGATGTGGCAGAAGATAATCAGAACGTATTAGATGAAACAAATGCTGAAAAAACTGATGGCATGATTGAGGTGACTACTGAGTCTGGTGATAAACTCATGGTCGACGGGACTCTTAGAGGATCAAATAATTTTAATAACTTCTTCGATACTGCCAATAAAAGGAGTAAGCAGGCCTTAACTACTCGTGACGGGCGATTAGCTAATGAACGTGAGGTTTATGCAGAAGCTGAATCTGATCCTGCAAAAAGGGATGAATACACTAAGATAGGTATTGAGAGCTTAAATAATACAAGACTAGAAATTCCAAAGCTGTCACTTGACCTATATGTATTGGGTTATTTTGGTGAGAATACGCTTTCTGATGAAGAGCTTGAACAAAAGAGTTTTGAGTTGACTCAAAATCCTGATGCATATAAAAACGCGTGTGAGTGGCGAAAGAATTTTGAGAACGAAAAACGTGAAAAGGGCTTTAAGTATAAGCTTGATTTTACAGATGGGGACTTTCTATCACAGTATGCAAGGACATTTAAGGACAAGAATGGCGTTGATCATGTAATGGTTAAGGGCGATAGTTTTGTGGACAACGAAACTGGTAGATTGCTTCTTGTCGAGGTAAATGATCAAGGGGTGCCTTTGTTAGAATTGCCGGAATACTTCTCGGCGAAAAAACGAGGATTGGAGCGATCTGGGGTTAGCTTTGCTGGCCTAAATGAGCAGCAAATTAGGGCTAAGGTTAATGGTTATAAGTATAAAGGCGAGGAACTTGGATGCGATCAGCTATGTTTTGAACGAATACCAAATAAACATCCAGATGATTTTACGAAGACCCCTGAAGATCACAGCACTCCTGAGGATTCTTCAACGCATAACTATATAACTCCAACTCCTAATAAGGAACCTGTGCCAGTCCCTACACCAGAACCAGAGCCAGAGCCACAAACTCCAGGTGAAAATACAGTTACTCCAAATAATAATCCACAGAATAATCCAAATGATAATCCAGGTGATAAACCAGGTAACAAACCAAATAATAACCCAAATGACAACCCAGGTGATAATCCTGGTGGAAAGACTGTGGAACTAGAAGGTAAGACTGATCATGTTGGTGTAGACTTTGATCAAAATGATAATGAGGCTACTGGTACTGAAACTGATCAGAATAGGTCAGTTGCGATAAAGGACGAAGGAGAGAATAATATTCTCGAAAATGGGGCTGGCGACGTCGAAGAAAACGGTCAAGCATTTGCTGAACAGGCAGGAAACGAGTATAAGGCAACCATCGGAGACAAGAGCGAGGACAATGAAAGAACAGTCGAAGTTGGGGATGTAGATACTGATAGCAGAACAACTGTAGAGGCAGCTCAGACATTTGAAAACGATGATCATACCGTGAATGAGAAGGCAGACGAAGATTCAAATGGATTTGAAAATTTCACGTACGAAAATCTATTTAATTAAAAGTTAGCTAAATTCAATATTGTAGAGTCATAAAAATAAAAAGGAGAGAAATGAGAATAAACACAAATACAAAAACTTGGGATGCGTGGCGCCGAACGGCGCACCGTATCCTACCGGCGGTAGGATTAGTCGCCTTAGGGGCCGTAGCGACTATTCCAGCTGCGGATACTCATGCGTATGATACGTGGGGCCCAGAACGACCAACCTATACATGGGATAAACCTGCAGATCATGCAACGATGAACTCGATTACTAATAACCGAGCGCTTGGCGATGAACGAAACTTCGTAAGGATTAAGAAGGTCGGCAGCCAAGATAAATTTGGTGACAATGTAGTAGCTGAGCCAGGTGCTGAATATGAGGTGCAGGTCTTCTTTCACAATAATGCGGCAGCTAATCTTAATGATAGGACTGGACGTACCTATGCACAAAATTTACGCTTAGTCATGCAGGAAATCCCTGAAAATATTCAAAAGGGTGAGAATGTAATGATTAAAGGTACAATCTCGGCTACTAATACTAGCCCGCTTGAGGTTTGGGACACTGCTTATATGCAGGCTAATGAATCGGTGTCACTGAGATATATTCGTGGTTCTGCAAGAATTTATAACCAGGGTGCATTGAATAATAAACTGATTGACGATGATGCATTATTTGGAAAGAATGGTGGAACTCGTCTAGGGTTTGACCACTGGGGTCTTTTACCAGGCTGTAATGAATATTCTGGCCATGTTTCTTTTAGAATCAGGGTTGATAAGTCTGCATTTGATATGGACAAGACTGTATCTAAAGATACCGCAAATGATTATAAGAATACGATTGACGCTGAGCCTGGCGAGACACTTGATTTTAAGATTTTATTTAAGAACACAGGAACTACATTGTTAAAAAATGTTATTACTTATGACCTCCTTGGTAAGGGAATGTCATTTATTCCTGGGACGACTAGAATCTTCAATATTACTCATCCAAATGGTACTTTTGAGAAGGATGATTTATTTACTAATGGGTTTAACATCGGTGACTACAAGGCTGGTATGGAGGCAACGATTACCTATAAGGTAAAAATCGATGACGATGAAAAAATGTATCCATGTGGTCAGACTGTGGTTATTGAGAATAATTCTGCGGTTGGCGTAAAGACCGTAACGATCCATGATAAAGTAAAGGTCCGTGTAACTCGTAAATGTAAAGATACGCCAAAAGAGACTCCGAAACCAGATCCAAAGACTCCTGAGACGCCAAAGGAACTTCCACATACTGGTGCTTCGGAAGTTGTATTGGGGATCGTGGTCGCAGCTGTGATCGGTATTGGTGGTGCTTACTATATCGCCTCAATGAAGCAGCTTAACAAGCTTGAATCTGCCGCTAAAGGCAAAAAGTAATAATTAGTAGGAAATAAAGAAAAATATCACTGGTCATCTTTGGGAGAATAAAGAATGACCAGATTGAATAAAATATTTATACAGCTTACTATTCGCACATTAAAACCTGAGTATCGCAGAAAAATAAAAAATATTTTTCGACATTACGAATAGGACTTGGGCGCACATTAGTATGGCACATTAGTTTAGATAATTCATGTAATATTGTCTGAATTTATATACAATTTTGCACATTAAAATATGACTCAATTTTCTCACTTTTAAATTTTAAAATCTTAACTTTCTCGCAGTTAGTTTAGATACTTAGAGTGATGCGTTGCTTTTTATAGGGAGATATGATAAAATTATTCCTAGTTATTACTAAATAAGGAATATTATGAAAAAGGCAGTTGTACTCATCGGCGGCAAACAATATGTCGTTGCTGAGCAAGAGACCCTACGGGTGGACCTCCTCCCGGCAGGAACGAAAGAGCTCGAAACTGGCGCATTACTTCTGATTGATGGAGATAAAATTACTGTAGGTACTCCTGAAGTCAAGGGCGTAAAGGTTTCAGCTAAGGTGGTTGAAGAGAAGATCGCTGGTGATAAAATCCGCGTAATTCGTTACCACTCAAAGAAGCGTGTACATAAGGAAACTGGACACCGCCAAAAATATAGTTTGATTGAAATCACTTCAATTAAATAATCTTGGGGGACGAAAAAGACTCGAACTCGAGTCTTTTTTTAGTGTTTATGGTAATATATAGATATATGGCGACGGTGATTTGTATAACTAATCAAAAAGGGGGTGTTGGAAAAACGACTACGGCGGTTAATTTGGCGTATTTTCTAGCAAAAGATAAAAAGAGAACACTTTTAGTTGATTTTGACCCGCAGGGAAATGCGACTTCTGGTCTTGGTATTGATAAGGCTCCACTGGAAGAGAGTTATGAAAAAACTGGTACTAGTGCAACAATGTCAGAAGTTTTGCTTGGCCAGAAAGAGATTAAAGAAATTATTTTGAATACTAAATTTAAAGAGCTTGATTTGGCTCCGGTAACACCACAATTAGCTAATGCCGAAGTAAATTTAGCGAGTTTGGATAAAAAATTTATTCAACTTAGGAATGCTATAAATCGAGTAAAAGATTTATACGATTACGTAATTATCGATTCACCACCAAGTTTATCACTTTTAACGGTAAACGGTATGATTGCATCGGACTACCTTTTATTGCCGGTTCAGACTGAATTTTATGCTCTGGAAGGCGTGGCGCAGCTGCTTGATTCTGTAAAATTAGTGCGTAAGGCCATGAATCCTGATTTGAAGCTCTTAGGGGTGCTTGCAACTATGTATGACAAGCGAACTTCGCTTTCTGTGCAGGTGGTTGAGGAGATTCAGAAGTATTTTAAAGATAAGGTATTTAAGACCTTAATTCCAAGAAATGTGAGGCTGGCGGAAGCGCCGAGTCATGGGGTGCCAGTGGGGGCTTATGATCCATTTAGTAAGGGATCGCGTGCATATAAGGATTTAGCTAAAGAAGTAATTAAGCGCGTGGAAAAAGGAGAAAAATAATGGCCGGTAGAGGACTCGGGAGAGGGTTTGATAGTTTGATTCCTACAGATATTGTGGAGAATGATTTTGATATTACTGCATCTCAGGATGCAAAAGAAAGCCAGTTGATTGAGCTTGATCTCTCGCTGATTGTTCCGGATGAAGATCAGCCACGTAAGGATTTTTCCGAAGAAGCATTGGCGGCACTAGCTAATTCGATTCGTGAGCATGGAGTGTTGCAGCCAATCGTCGTCGTTAAGGATGGAGCCAAATATAAAATTGTTGCCGGCGAGAGGCGATACAGAGCGTCAAAACTAGCTGGTTTAGAGAAAATTCCGGCAATTATTCGTACACTCGACGCACAAAATAGACTGGAGCTTTCTATTATTGAAAACGCTCAACGCGAAGATTTGAACGCGATTGAAATGGCGACCGCATATGCAAAGTTAAAAAACCAATTTAATTTGAGTCAATCAGAGATCGCAGTGAGAGTAGGAAAAAGCGAATCTTCGATCGTGAATACTATGAGGTTATTAAACCTTCCAGATGAAGTTAAACATGCGATGATTGAACACAATCTTACTGAAGGCGTGATGAGGCCATTAATCTCGGCAGATGCGGAACTCGTAAAGAAAGTATTACCACTAATCATTGAGGAGGGGTGGTCAGCAAGGCAGGTAGAGCGTTATATCGCGGAACACAAAAAACGTAGCTCGGCGAAAATTGTGAAGGAAAATGTTTTTTTGAGACAGGAAGAAGATTTGAGCGCAAAATATGGGGCAAGAGTGAGAGTGCGAGGGAGGACTTTAACTCTGGCGTGCAAAAATGATGAGGAATTAAAACGTTTGATTGATAGACTTTCGGACTAGTTGAGAAAAACTCTGGATTGAATAAAAAAGTTGTTCAATATAAAAATAGAAGGAGCTTTGCGAAAACAAAATGGTAGACGTAGGTAAGGAAACTGATCTGAATAAAAAAGTTGTACATACAGAGGCCAAAGGTGATATAAATAAAAAGGTAGTACGACCAGAGACCGATGATGGAGTG